>CASTMW010000010.1 GCA_949450265.1 uncultured Eggerthellaceae bacterium
GATATCTCCGAGCTCACGCGCAACGTGGGCTACGTGAACCAGATCATGGACTATCAAGCCGAAGAGATAAACACCCAGAAGGAACTGAAAGAGCAGTTCACGAAGGTCTCTGACGAACTGACCGTCCAGAAGGACCAGCAGGACGCGAAGCTCGAAGAGCTGGCCACCAAGCGTGAAGAGGCCACGGCGGTGGTGGAGGAAGCCAGCGCGCAGGTGGAAGCCGATAACGCTCGCATCGAGCAGATGCGCAAGCAGGCCGACCAATTCATCTGGGGCGGCGTGAAGGAAGAGCCAGCGCCCGAACCCGAGCAGCCTGCCTCGTCCAGCGGTTCGAGCAGCAGCGGTAACGGCAGCGGCAACAGCGGTGGCGGCAGTGCATCGGCGGCCCCAGGCGATCTGTCGGGGTATCGCTCGGTGGTGGCTTCGGCCTACGGCGGCAGCAGCGACCCGAGCACCGGTGCTGTGGCCACCACGGCCACGGGAGCCATCTGCAATGACAGCTCCATGGGCGTGGCTATCCCGTTGTCATGGAGCAACCGCGCAAGCTACTATGGCAAAACGGTGGAGATCGTTTACAACGGCCGCTTGGTGTACGCCACCATCAATGACTGCGGCAACATGGACAAGTACGGTTGTGAGCTCGATCTTCAGCCCGGCGTGTGGAAGGCGCTCGATCCCAGTTGCACCACGTGCAACCAGTGGGGCCACCGCAACGTCAAATACCGCGTTCTTTAGCGGATAGGGCGCCGCGGTGCGCCCTGCATTGCGCTATAGTGATTCCAACAGAGAACCGATCCGATGCGCGATGGCCCTGTGCCGTCGCGTTCGTGCGCATATCGTGGAAGGGAAGAGGCGAGCATGGCATTGACCGACGAACTGGAGAAGCTGCGCGCCGACACGCTGGAGCAGGTCGCTTGCGCGGATGACCTGAAGAGCCTGGATGAGGTTCGCGTGGCGGTCGTGGGCAAGTCCGGCACCTTGACCGGCTATCTGCGCAACATGGGCAATGTGCCCAAGGAAGAGCGGGCCGACGTGGGCAAGGCGGTGAACGCAGCGCGGCAGGCGGTGGAGGATGCCATCGAAGCGCGCCGGGCCGAACTGGCAGCGGCCGAGCTGGATGCGCGCATCCAGGCGGGCGCGGTGGACATCACGCTTCCCGGGCGCGTTCAGCAGTTGGGCAGCCGCCATCTGATCAACCGCATGATCGACGAGTTGAACGATATCTTCCTTGGGTTGGGCTACACCGTGGAGTCAGGCTTCGAAGTGGAGACCGACTACTACAACTTCACCGCTTTGAACGCGCCAGCCGATCACCCCAGCCGCAGCATGCAGGATACCTTCTACGTGAAGGACCTGTCCGGCGATGCTGCCTCGGTGCGCGGCGAGAGCGATGTGCTGCTGCGCACGCAGACCTCCGGTGCGCAGGTGCATGCCATGGAGGACTGGGAGCTGCCCATCTACATGGTGTCTCCCGGCAAGGTCTATCGGCGCGATGTGGCCGATCCGAGCCATCTGCCGCAGTTCCATCAGATAGAGGGCCTGGTGGTGGACAAGGGCATCACCTTCGGCGATCTGAAGGGCACGTTGGAATACGTGTGCCGGGCCATCTTCGGGCCCGATCGTCTGACGCGCTTCCGTGCGCACTACTTCCCGTTCACCGAACCCTCCGCCGAGGTGGATGTGAGCTGTGCGGTATGCGGTGGCAAGGGATGCCGCATGTGTAAGCATACCGGCTGGCTTGAGATCTTGGGATGCGGGATGGTGGACCCCAACGTCTTGCAGATGAGCGGCATCGACCCCGAGCAGTATTCGGGCTTCGCGTTCGGCATGGGCATCGAGCGCATCGCTTGCCTCAAATACAACGTGCCCGACCTGCGCATGCTCCTGGAAGGCGACATGCGCTTCCTGCGGCAGTTCTAGGCGCTGGTACGCTGTAGCAATGGATCTTGTGAGATAAGAGGAAGACATGCTCGTATCTTTGAAGTGGCTCGATGAATACGTGAACGTCCCTGATGATATCCAGGCGCTGTGCGATCGGCTCGACCTGACCGGTACGGGCGTGGAAGGCGTCGAGCGGGTGGGGGATGCGTTCGCGAACATCGTGACGGCTCAGGTGCTCTCCAAGGAGAAGCATCCCGATTCTGACCATCTGTGGATGTGCCGCGTTGATGTGGGAGCGGCCAACCTTGGCGATGATGGGAAGCCCGAACCGTTGCAGATCGTCTGCGGTGCGCAGAACTTCAACGAGGGCGACCATATCGTGACCGCCCTGGTGGGTGCTGAGCTGCCGGGGGATATCAAGATAAAGAAGAGCAAGCTGCGCGGGGTGACCTCCTTCGGCATGAACTGCTCCGAGCGTGAGCTGGGCCTGGGCGCGGGCCATGACGGCATCATGATCCTGCCAGATGATGCGCCGGTGGGCATGCCGTTGGCAGATTATCTGGGCAAGAGCGACACGGTGCTCGATCTGGAGATAACGCCGAACCGTCCCGATTGCCTCTCAATGGTGGGTATGGCGCGAGAAGTGGGCGCCATGTACCAGGAGAACTGGACCGACCCGCTGCCGGAAGCGGCGGCGCGCTTGCAGCTTGCGGGCGAGACGCCGGACCATCGCGTCAGCGTGACCATCGAAGATGCCGCACGCTGCCCCCGCTATACAGCGCGCGTGATCCGTGGCGTGAAGATCGGCCCATCGCCTGACTGGATGGTCGAGCGCTTGGCGGCCATTGGGCAGCGCTCCATCAACAACATCGTGGATGTGACGAACTACATTCTGTTCCTGTACGGGCAGCCGCTGCATGCGTTCGATATGACGAAGCTGGCCGATGCCGATGGCAACGTAGATGTAGTGGTGCGTGCGGCGCGCGAAGGCGAGCGCTTGCAGACCCTTGATGGGCAGGATCGTGTGCTGACCGAGGATATGACGGTCATCGCCACGCCGCATGCGGGTGCTGTGGCGCTGGCGGGTGTGATGGGCGGCCTTGAGAGCGAAGTGACCGACGCCACCACCGATATCTTCCTGGAAGCAGCCACGTTTGAGGCTGGCCGCACCAGCCGCACCAGCCGCAACTTGGGGCTGATCTCCGAGAGCAGCATGCGCTACGAGCGCGGTGTGGACGACCATGGCATGCTGGAGCGCTCGGCTGCCGCAGCGGCGCTCATGGTGGCGGTCGCCGGTGGTCAGGTGATGCCGCTCGCAGATGACGGCTTCATAGACGAATGGCCGCTTTGCAGCCAGCCTGCGCATCTTCCTTTCCGCATCGATCGCTTCTGTTCCTTCGTAGGCGCCGATATCCCCGAGGATTTCATCGAGGATGCGCTGGGGCGTCTCGGATGCACCGTGGAAGGCCCCACGGAAGGGCTGTTCCAGGTGGTGGCGCCAACGTTCCGCCCCGACCTTGAGCGCGAGATTGACCTGTACGAAGAGGTGCTGCGTTTGTGGGGGATGGACCGCATTCCCTCAACGCTGCCCGCAAGCCCGCATCGTGTGGGCGCGCGTACGCAGCGCCAGCAGACCAGCGCGAAGGTGAACGAGGTGCTGCGGGCTGCCGGTCTCAACGAGACGATGACCTATTCGTTCGTCGAGCCGGGCGACATGGCACGGCTTCGCTTGGATGAGGAAGCGGCGGGCCTGGCGGTCGAGCTGCTCAATCCTCTGAACACCGAGCAATCCGTCATGCGCCGAATGCTGCTGCCTGGGCTTCTGCGCTCGCTCGCATACAACCAGCGCCGCGGTGTGTCCAACGTACAGCTCTACGAGATGGGTACGGTCTTTCATGCCGTGCAAGGGCGCAAGCACCCGAAAGAGCGCACGAAGGTCGCCGGCATCCTCTCTGGCAGCATGCAGCCCAAGGCGTGGAACAACAGCCCGACGGTGTTCGATTTCTTCGATGGTAAGGGCGTGTTGGAAAGCATTGCCTACGAGCTGGCGTTGCCGAAGATCCGCTTCAAGGCGCTCAACGCGCAGGAGGCGCCGTACCTACAGCCTGGACGTGCTGCGCAGATGCTCGCGGAAGGCTCGGCGATCGGCTGGGTGGGAGAGGTCCATCCTTTGGTGGCTGCCGCATTTGATGTCGAAGGGGTGGTCGTTGCGTTCGAGCTTGACATGGATGCTCTGGAAAAGGCCGCCCGCCAGGCTCGACCCAGCGAAGAGGTGCCCACCTTCCCGCCTGTCGAAGTGGATCAGAACTTCGTGGTGGACGAGGATGTTACCCACGAGAAGCTGACGCAGATCATGACATCGGCAGGGGGCAAGCTGCTCGAAGATGTGCGGCTGTTCGATGTGTATCGCGATGACGAGCGCGTGGGCGCGGGCAAGAAGTCCATGGCGTATACGCTGACCTATCGGGCGTCCGACCGCACGCTGACCGCTGATGAGGTGGAACGCGCGCATGAGCGTCTTGTGAAGAAGACCGCCGATGCCACTGGAGCCGAGGTGCGCAGCTAAGGCGCGCGCATCGGCCGTGGCGTGGGCGTTGGCGCTGCTCAGGTTACGCGACGGTAAAGGCAATATGGCAGTACGTTCGCGTTCTGGGTTCGCGCGCTCTTCTGACTGCCGACCCCTCGATAATAGTCTCAGAGAGACGCAGTCATGGTGTACTGCGTTGAGGTGAACAGAAGAAAGAAGAGGTGGTCGAGATGGCAACTGAAGAGAAGATCGGCAAGACCGAGGTATTCGATTCCTTCGAATCCAATGTGCAGAACGAGATCTCTGATGCGAAGGCGAAGGCGCAAGAAGCCGTAGCCGAGAAGGTGCGCGCCGCAGAAGGCAAGTAACCCTGAACGCATCGAGCGATCGAAGAGAGCCCGCAGCCTAGTGGCCGCGGGCTCTCTTCTTTGTTGGCTAGCGCGAAGGTATCCACTGTGGATGGCGGCAGCCTTGTTCTTTGAACGAGATCGGCAGCTTGCTCCCTTGGATGAGTGTTCTTGAATGGGCTGAGCGCTAGCCAAGGGTCCCTGCACGCCTGCATCCTTAGATCGTGATGGACAGACCGTCCATGGCGGCCTCCACACGCCCGTCGTAGCGCTCAAGGTAGGCGACCAGCTGCGCATAGGTGATGGGTTCGTCGTAGTGCATGCACATATGCGTCAGGTATATCTTGCCCGCGTCAAGCGCCAGACCTTCGGCGATGCACTCTTGGATGGAATGGTGGTTGTTGGGGTTCCAGTTGCGCTTCCAGAAGGTGGCATCCATGACGAGCACGTCGACCCCGCGGATGCGCTCGGCGGTCTCGGCTGGCAAAGGGCCGGTGTCCGAAGCGTAGAACAGGCGCGTGCTCGGCGTCTCGATCAGATAGCCATAGGTGCCCGGCGCATGCGTGACGGGCAGCGCGGTGTATCGCACCTCGTCGAACACGTGCGTCCCGAAGGGCTCGATCGCATGGAGGTCAAGGCAGTAATCCATGTAGTGGAACTCCGCGACGATGCCTTGGAGCGCCTCGGCCGATCCGCGCACGGGCAACTCCTTTCCGCTGCGCACCAGCTGCACCAGGTACTCATATTCGCCCAGCCCGCCGATGTGGTCGAAATGGCAGTGGGTGAACAGGATCTCGTCCACATGGCGCACCCCTTCGCGCAAGAGCTGATGGCGCGCATCGGGGGGCGTGTCTATGACGAGCGTGGGCGTTCGATCCTCGGGCAGTCCCGCGCGCCGCACCATGACGCCGCAGTCGCCGCGCGCCAACCGTGCATCCGCGCGCGCTTCCGCGCAAGCGGGGCAATCGCAGAAGAACGAAGGAACACCGCAGCCCGCCGCCGTGCCCATGAACGTGAACGTATGCATAGCCGCCTTTCGCCGCGTTTCCTTACCTCCGCCGATTATAGCCGCACAGAAGAAATACCGCCTGATGGGTGGCATATCTGGTGGCGCCGCCGCTATAATGCGCACTATCTGGCACGGACATGCTCGCGGGGGCGGGCTGTGCGCTGCCGTAAGAAACGAGGAGAAGAGGAAGGTAGATGGCCGAAAAACCGAGCATTTTCGACGAAGGCGTAGAATGCATCAAATCGCTGTGCTATTTCTGCCATGCGAACTGCGGTGTTCTCGCTTACGTCAAAGATGGCGAAGTATTCAAGATCGAAGGCGATCCGAATTACTCCAGCCAGGGCGGTCTTTGCTGCCGCGGAACAAGCGCTCTGCTTCATGTGAACCATCCTGCTCGCGTCAACCACGCGCTCAAGCGCGTCGGCGAGAAGGGTGAGGGCAAATGGGAGCAGATCGACTACGACCAGGCGATCCAAGAGGTCGCCGACAAGCTGAATCAGATCAAGGCGGAGAGCGGCGCTGAAGCCGTGGCTTCGGCAGGCGGCACCACGCGCACCGATGACTGGGCGCGCCGTCGCTTCTTGAACCAGTTCGGCACCCCGAACGGCTTCCATAACGCGCTTTTGTGCTGGATCCCGACCTTCATGGCTGAGACCTGCGTTGCCGGTTGGTCTCCGTTCGAGACCGATCTGGGCGCTGCGCGCTCACTGATCCTGTGGGGTATGAATCCGGCTGCATCCACTTTGGGCGGCATGCACGGCTACACCGATCTGAAGATGAACGGTCTGAAGATGATCGTGGTGGATCCGCGCTATTCCGAGACCGCTTCCAAGGCCGATCTGTGGCTGCCGCTGCGTCCGGGCTCCGATGCGGCGCTGGCGATGGCCATGCTGCACACCATCATCTTCGAAGGCCTCTACGACATCAACTTCGTGACCGAGTGGTGCGAGGGCTTCGACGAGTTGCAGGATCACATGATCGACTACTCGCCCGAGTGGGCGGCCCCGATCACGTGGCTGGATTCCGAGCAGATCCGCGCTGCGGCGCGCATGTACGCCATGAACAAGCCCGGCTGCATCCAGTGGGGCTGCACGTGGGACCAGAATGGCTCCACGTCCACCACGGCAAGCCATGCGCTGGCGCTCATCCGCGCCATCTGCGGCAACCTGGACATCCCGGGCGGCGATGGCATGCCGGGCCCGGCGCTCAACTTCCTGACCGACGAGGAATTGGAGCTCAACCAGCTGCTGCCCGAAGAAGTAAAGAGCAAGCAGATCGGCTCTGACAAGTTCAAGCTGACCAGCTGGCCGGGCTATCAGCTGATCTCCGACAACGCCATGCGCAAGTGGGGCAAGACGCTGCCGACGGAATGGTTCTGCGAAGCTCATGGCCCGAGCGTGTTCAAGGCCATCCTGACCGGCGATCCGTACCAAATCCGTGCGCTCATCTGCAACGCCACCAACCCCATCAACTCCTACGGCGACGCCAAGATGACCTTGGCAGCGCTCAAGAAGGTGGAGTTCCTGGTAGTGGTGGATTACTGGATGACGCCCACCGCCCTGCAGGCCGACTACGTGTTCCCGGCCGCAGGCGCCCTGGAGCGTCCGACCATCATCACGCACTACGGCGCCACCGACTCGCTCATGGGCGGGCGCCGCGCCATGCAGCCCAAGTACGATCGCCACACCGACATGGTGTTCTGGCGCAAGCTGGGCCTGGCCTGCGGACAGGATCCGGCCAACTGGCCTTGGGAGACCGAGGAAGAGGCGTACTGGGCCGTCATAGAGCCGATGGGACTGCCCATCAACAGCTACAACGAGTTCGTCGATCAGGTGCGCATGTACTTCCCGCCGCTGCATCAGACGAAGTACGTGCAGAACGGCGGCTTCTGGACGCCGTCGGGCAAGGTGGAATGCAACAGCTCCATCCTGCGTACGCTCGGCTATTCGGGCATGCCTATCTACACCGGCATGGCGGAAAGCGAGCTGACCACGCCAGAGGTGGCCGAGGAATATCCCATCGTGCTGACCACCGGCGGCGGCTTCATGCCCTACCACCACTCCGAGCACTTCCAGATGCAGGGCATCCGTTACCTGTATCCCGATCCGTACTTCTGCATCAACCCCAAGCTGGCCGAGAAGCTGAAGATCGAGAACGGCGATTGGTGCTGGATCGAAACGCGCCGCGGCCGCATCAAGATGCGCGCGGGCGTGGAAGAGATCGTGGATCCGCGCGTGGTCATGTGCCCGCGTGGTTGGTGGTTCCCCGAGCGCGATGGCGCGGCCGACCCGGCCAATCCGTTCGGTTGCCTGGAGTCCAACGTGAATACGCTGACCTCCGTTGACGACTGGGATTGTGACCCGATGGGCGGTTCTTGGAACAACCGTGGTCTGATGTGCAAGGTGTACAAGTGCGGGGATCTGGACAACACGTTCACGCCGGACGACGCGCAGTTCTCCATCCCGGGTTCCGCGAAGGAGCCGGGCATTCATATGACCTATTCCGAGATGAAGACTTGCCGCGAGCCTATCCCGTTCGAGGCTCCCACCACCGATCGCGACGTTCCCGAAGGGTACGTGTGGACCTGGCAGGACGATCAGGTGTACCAGAAGGGCACCGGCTTCAAGCTGGACGATTCCGGCTGGCTGATTGACCCGAAGGACAAGTCCTATGTGGATGCCTACACCGGCTGGCGCTATGACGACAACCAGAAGTGCCTGGTGGACATTACGACCGGCAAGAAGTACACCCTTGAGCGCGAAGAGATCCCCGAGCTGGCGGGCATCCGCCTGTATCCGGGCGTCGAGACCGCTCCCTACGAGATCGCCAGCGAGCTGCTCGTGTGGGATGCAGCGAAGGGCTATGCCACGTTCGCGGGCGCGAAGGGCGAAGGTAAGATCTACAACCCGGACACCCAGTGGGTCATCGGCATCGAGGACAACATCTACTACGACCAGTATCGCGGCTACGCCTACGATCCGACCGACAACACGTTGGTCGATATGGAGAGCGGCGTGCGCTACACCATGGCCTACGAGCAGATCACTGGCAACGATGAGCTTCCCGTCAACACGGTGGCTGCTGAGGCCGAGGCGGCCGAGAGCACCGATGCGGCGGTCGAGGCGCACATCGAGGCCGATGAGGCGGCTGCCGAGCTTGCCGCCGAGGGCGACTACGCTGACGCCCAGGCTGCTGCCGAGGCTTCGAAGGAGGTTCACTAATGACGCGTTATTGCATGGTCATCGACCAGCGGCGCTGCATCGGCTGCCAGTCCTGCACCGTGGCATGCCGCACGTGGAACGAGCTGCCGCTCGACATCGTCTATAACCCGGTGCTCAGCGAAGGCGTGAAGGGCGAATGGCCCAACGTGCACCGCAATTGGGTGCCCACGCTGTGCATGCACTGCGAGAAGCCGGCCTGCGTGCCGTGCTGCCCGACCGGTGCCAGCCAGCAGGATGCTGACGGCACGGTCTGGATCGACTACGACAAGTGCATGGCCTGCCTGGCCTGCGTGAATGCGTGCCCCTACGGCATGCGCGACCAGTCCAAGCTGCAGCCGCATCTGCACCGCTTCGTGCGCAAGTGCACGTTCTGCCGCACCCGCCGTGCTGAGGAACCGGGTCGCGACCCGTATTGCGTGCAGACCTGCCATCAGAAGGCGCGCATCTTCGGCGACCTGGACGATCCCGAGTCGGAGGTTTCGAAGCTGATCGGCTCCGCTGAGACCTTCCGCCTGCTGGAGGATATGGGTACGGGCCCGCAAATCTACTACATCCCCGACCTTGGAGGTACGGCAAAATGAGACATCACTTCTGGAAATGGCCGATACCCGTCTATCTGTTCTTGGGCGGTCTCGGCGGCGGTATCTTCTGTCTCGCCGCCATCCTCACCCTGTTCGTGTTCCCTGGGGTGGAGGCGGTGCCGCAGGCGCTGGCATGGCCTGGCTTCATCTCCATCCTGTGCCTTGGCTTCGGCTGCCTGATGCTGGTGGCCGACCTGGGTCAGCCCATGGTGTTCTATCGCGCGTTCGTGAAGAGCACCAGCGTGCTGGCATGGGGCGCGCGCCTGCTCACGGTGTGCATGATCTTCGGGCTGCTGTGGTTCGTGAGCTACATTCCGTGGGAGTGGTTCAGGCCCATCGCTGACTTCTTCGTGTTCTTCCGTCCGCTGAACATCGCCATCGCAGGCATCGCGGGCACGTGCATCATGCTCTACACGGGCATCTTCCTGTCCACGCTGAAGGCGCATGCCTTCTGGGCCACCCCGGCGCTGCCGGTGTTGTTCACCATCTCGGCGCTGTCCACGGCATGCGCGGCTATCGCGCTGTCCATCGGTTGGTGGCCGGCTGACACCTCCATCCATAGCGAGGCTGGCCTGGCGGTCATCGAATCTGCTGCCGAAGCGAGCCATATCCTGCATATGGTGGACGTCATCTTGGTGGTGTGTGAGATCGTGGTGCTGCTGGTCATGGTGCTGTCCTTCTTGGGCGCGGGCAACAAGACCGCCAACAAGGTGGGCCACAAGTGGGTGCATGGCTCCTATGCGCTGGCATTCTGGGGCGGCATGATGGTGATGGGCTTGGGGCTGCCTGAGTTCATGTACATCTTCATGGACGGCACGGTGGCGTCCAGCGTGATTGCACCCATCCTGGTGCTCTGCGGTGGCTGCCTGCTGCGCTTCATGGTGGTCAACAGCGACGAGCGCGCGCCGCTTCCCGGCGAGGATCTCTTCTTCGAGAAGCTGCCCCCGCGCGATGCGGAGTTCATCACGAAGTGGACCTACGGCGAGAACATCTACTAGGCGCTGCGGTCCTGTCGGGTGCATAGCGCCACCCGAAGAGGCTTGCTACAATGAAGGAAGGGCATCAGCCCTTCCTTCTTGCTTCTAGGAGGTCCTTTGGAAGATTTCGTTTTCATCGACGCACTGAGCGGGGATGCCATCGGTCTGACCTACGAAGGCGGCGATGCCACCGTGCAGCGCGGCGATGGCACGCTGCCGGCGTGCACCTCGGTGTTCTTTCCCGGTTGCTCGCTGCTCAACTATGCGATGCCGCTGGTGTCGGCGGTCTACGACACGCTGGTGGATGCGAGTGAGGTCGATGGCATATCGGTGCTCTGCTGCGGGAAGATACTGAGCTATGAACCTGATGGCGACACGCTGCGCGCTGCCTTCGAGGAAGAGCTGCGCGAAGCGGTGGCGGCATCAGGCATCAGGCGGTTCGTTTGCGCTTGTCCGAACTGCGTGAAGGCGCTGCGCGAGGCGTTCAGCCTGGATCCGCGCACGGCGCATATAGAGCTTGCCGTGCTACCGCAGGTGTTGGCCGATCTGGGATATCAGCTGGATCGGGATACGTGCGCGCTGCTGGTGAAGGGCGATGCAGGGGCACCGGTGCTCTTCTGCACGCACGATTCGTGTCCTGATCGCGAATACGGCGACTTCGCGCGGGGACTACGCGCATTGCTGCTCGATGGCCTGTGGGCCGAGCCTGAGCACTGCTGGCGTCGATCGGTGTGCTGCGGATCGCTTCCGCGGGCAGCTGGCAAGTTCGATCAGGCTGACCGCTGCGCTAACATCAACGGGCGCGAAGCGGTGGAGGTGGGCGCAGATGCCATCATCACGGCTTGCGTCAGCTGCGATTTCCAGCTGAATATGGCGCAGCCTTATGTGCAATGTGTGCACTATCTTGAGATGCTGTACGCCTGGCGCGTCGACTGGAGCGCTGCTGCGGGGTGCATGAAGCTGCGCTTCCTGTTCGACAGCACGCTGGGGGCTATCGAGCGCGATGCGAGCGAGCGAGCCTTCGCTGGCTTGGGAGGCCCGATGGATGGCGCTCTTGGTCAGGCTGACGAGGTCATAGGGGAGCGCGATCCGGTGGCGCAGGCGGAATCCGCACCATCGAGCGAGGCGCGTGCGGCCAGCGATGCGGGCAGTGAGGATCGGTCGGTGGGCCGATGAGGGTCGAGAAGAGGACCAACTGCCATTTTTGTGGGTATCTGTGCGGGGTAGTGGCAACGGTGGAGGATGGGCGCGTCGTCGATCTTCGGCCTGATCCGACCCGCTATCCCTATGACGAGCGCATCATGGCTGGATGCCGCCGCTGGCGCATGAATCTGGATGTGCTGGATGGTGAAGATCGCGTGAACCATCCGCTACATCGGGTCGGCCAGCGCGGGTCGGGCCAATGGGAGCGTGTGAGCTGGGATGAGGCGTTGGATGGCATCGCAGGGGCGCTTGACGGGTTGCGTCGCGAACATGGGCCGGGCGTGCTGGCTTCCATGATTGGCGGTCCGCATACCTCGTTTTGGCCATTGCATCGCTTCATGACGCTGTTCGGCTCGCCCAACAACATGGGGATCGGCCAGATCTGCTGGAATCCGCGCATCTGGATGGATGTTGTCACGTTCGGATGGACGGTGGAGGCCGATATCCGTCCCGAGACGGGTTGCGTGTTCGTTTGGGGCACCAATCCGGCCGAATCGGACAATTCCTTGTTCTGGCGCACGCTACTGAAGACCGGGCGCGATCCGGAAACGAAGCTGGTAGTCATCGACCCGCGCTTCACGCGCACGGCCCGCGCGGCCGACCTGTGGCTGGCACCCCAGCCGGGCACGGATTGCACGCTGGCGCTGGCCTTCCTGAACGTGATCGTTTCCGAAGGGCTCTATGACCGGGATTTCGTGGAGGTGTGGTGCCATGGCTTCGATGAGTTAGTGGACCATGTGCAGCCTTACACGCCCGAGCATGCAGCCGAGGTGTGCGGCGTGGATGCGGAGGATATCCGCACGGCCGCGCGTTGGTTCGCCTGCGCGCGTCCCAGCGCGCTTGTGTCTGGACGTGGGATCGACCAGGTGGGCGCATCGGTAGCGCCCACGCACCGGGCCATCTGCTGCTTGCGGGCCATCACGGGCAATCTGGATGTTCCCGGTTCCTGCGTGCTGGCCGATGCCAGCGATTTCATCCAAGAGGCCGACCTTGAGCTGACCTTGGAGCATATGGACGAGCTTTCGGCGAGGTGTACGAACACGCCCTACACGCCGCTGCAATGCTATGAGGGATATGCCAAAGTGGAAGAGCTGCCCGTTCGCTATCTGACATCGGCCCATCCCGATCTGGTGCTGCATGCCATGGAGACCGGCCAGCCGTATCCAGTGCGCGCGCTGATCGTTGAGGCCACCAATCCGCTGCTCACCTATGCGGATACCCATCGGGTGTATCGTGCGCTGAAGGGGCTCGATCTGATCGTGGTGCTGGATTACTATCTGACGCCCACCGCACAGCTTGCCGATTATGTCCTGCCTGCTGCAGGCGCTATCGAACGGCCGACCTTCCAGGCCCATGGTGGTGTGGGCAACATCGCCTACGGGGGTGCTGCAGCCTGCGCGCCCTATTACGAGCGCAAGACGGACTACGAGGTGTTCCGCGAGTTGGGCATTCGTTTGGGGCAGCAGGACGAATGGCCCGATGCCACCTTTGAAGAGGCTATCGCACGTACGTTGGCGCCCGCGGGCATGACCTGGGAGCAGTACTGCGATACAGGCATCTACTTCCGCGCGCCGTGGTACCAGAAGCACGAGATGACCGATGAGCAGATGCGCCCTGCGGGCTTCGCCACCACCACCGGGAAGGTGGAGCTGGCAAGCGAATTGCTGCCGAAGCTGGGCGGCGATCGCCTTCCTAAGCCAGCCACGCCGCGCATGCTATGCAGCGATGCGTTCGTTGCCGCGCGCCAGCGCGAGGGATGGCAGCACGTGAAGCTGATGACCGGGGGGCGCAAGCAGCCCTACAACGCTTCCATGTATCTGAACAACGCGGCGTTCCGCGCCGCTGTGCCAGAGCCGGTGCTGGAGATGAGTCCGCGTACCGCCGAAGAGCTGGGGTTCGTGGCCGGAGATACGGTGCAGATAGCGTCTGATAGTGGCACGGCGCTGCTAAAGGTTGCTACAATTCCCATGGCGGATGGGGTGGTGCAGGCCGATTACGGTTGGTGGCATCCCGAATGGCCATGGGACGAACGCGAAGGCGGCATGTGGACCTCGTGCTCGATCGATCAGTCGGAACCGTTGATCGGCACGTGGTCCTATAACGCGATCGACTGCATGATCAGGAAGACTGAAGGACCTCTCAGCTGGGATGAGCTGGGATAGATATCAGGAGGATGACGGATGGCCGATAAACGACAGGCGTTGCTCATTTTCAGCAAGCCTCCGATCCCGGGCATGGTGAAGACGCGCCTGACCCAAGCGCATGGCGGCTTCTTGACCGATGAGCAAGCGGCGCAGTTCTTCAAGCTGTCGCTCTACGATGTGGCTGAGGCCAGCATGCAGGCTCTGATGGAGCTGCAGGCGGAAAACAATGCGCTGGTGGCGGCCGATCCCACAGCTGATCGCATCACCTACGACTTCTTCGTGTCGACCACGCCGGCGCAGAACCTCGATCTGATGCGGCAGACCTTCGACGCCATCGGTCCGTGGCCCATGGAGATCCACTACATCACCGATGAGGGCGCCACCTTCGACGACCACTTCGACGACGCGTTCCGTCAGATCTTCGCCATGGGATACGAGCACATCGTGTCGGTGGGAGGCGATATCCCCACCATGCCGAAATCGCACGTGACCCAGGCGTTCCAGTGGCTCGATTATTACCGTTCGCTAGGCACGCCCGGCTTCGTGTGCGCGCCGTGCCAGGAATGCGGCACGTCGCTGGTGGGATTCAGCTGCGATACGCCCATCAATCACCAAGGGGTGTATTACAACACCAACGGGGTGGCGGCACTGGATGCCTACATGGCGAAGACGGCAGCCATGGGAATCCCGGTGTCCTATTTCGCGCCCATCGCCGACATCGACGAGAAGGTTGATCTGGCCCATGCCATCAGCTGCATGAACGCCATCGCGCAGGCAGCGCGCTACCAGCACGAGCTGTTCGTGCCGCATCGCGTGCTGAACTGGGTGAACTTCATGGGCATCACGGTGAGCACGCCGCCCAACGAAGAGCATGACCCCAGGCAGTACATCGATCAGGCATGAGGCGGCAGCGGTGACAAGACATCTGCATGATACCGGGGCACTTTGCCCGGTGTGCTTGAAGGAATATCCGGCTGAGGTGTACGCCGATGCCGATGGCGTGGTCTGGATGAGCCGGACCTGCCCCGAGCATGGGCCGCTTACCACGCGCATGTGGCCCGATGCCGACCACTATGAATGGTTGCGCTCGGAGGCGTTCCCGAAGGTGCGGCCGCAGAACCCCGAACCGGTGCGCGATGCGTGCCCGTTCGGCTGCGGCACCTGTGCGCGGCACGAGCGGCGTGGCACGTTGCTTGAGATTGAGGTGACGCGCAACTGCAATCTGCATTGCCCGGTGTGCTTCGCCAGTTCGGAAACGGGCGAATACGACCCCACTATGGACGAGATATCCGCTATGTACGACGCCATCGAGCGCGCTGTGGGGACCGATGGGGCGGTGCAGCTGACCGGTGGTGAGCCCACCTGCCGCGAGGACCTGCACGAGATCATCTTCATGGGGCGCGCGAAGGGATTCTGGGGCATCGAGGTGAACACCAATGGCCTGGTCATCGCGTCGCGCCCGGGATATTTGGAGGACCTGGTGGCTGCGGGCTTGACCGGGGTGTACCTGTCCTTCGACGGTGTGACCGGTAACGTGTATGAGGCAACGTGTGGGCGCGATATCCTGGATGTGAAGCTGCGCGCCATCGAGCGGTGCCGCGAGGTGGGCATCCAGGTGGTGCTGTCGGTGGCGGTGGTGGCGGGCCTCAACGATGGCCAGATCGGCGACATCCTGCGCTTCGCTCTGGACAATTCCGATGTGGTGGCAGGCGTGGCGCTCCAGCCAGCCTTCACCTCGGGCCGATTCGATGCCGAGCGCGCCATGCCCATGAGCGCGGGCGATGTCATCTTCGCCTTGGCCGAGCAGTCCGACGGCCTCCTTGACGTGCGCGACATCTGGCCGCTCGGATGCAGCAATCCGCTCTGCGATACGGGCGTCTTCTTGGTGAAGGACAGCCAGGCCGAGCACCCTTCAGGCTTCTATCCGGCCACGCGTCGCATGACCCCACAGGAATATGCCGAGGGGTACAGTCCGGATTCTCCGCAAGGGTCGGTGTTCCTGGACATTCTGCACAAGAAAGGCGTGAAGGTGGATACTGGCGTGTCCATCATCATCATGAACTATATGGACGCGGTGAGCATGGATACCCAACGACTGCGCGAATGCTCCATGATGGTGTGCGTGCCGGACGGCCGTGCGCTGCCGTTCTGTTCGTACCATCTGACCGATGCGAACGGCTGCCGCATCTATCCGCCCTGGTGCAAGGAGGATATCCATGGCTGACTACCGCATACTCCACAATCCTGAGGCGTGCGTGAAGTGCGGCCTGTGCGTGGCCTTCTGCCCGATCCCGGGTATCTTGGAAGTGGGTGATGAGGGCTATCCGGTCGTGGTGGATGCCGAAGGGTGCGTGGGCTGCCAGACCTGCTCGGGCAACTGCCCCAAGCGCGCGCTGACCATCGAAGCCATCGGCGATGCTTCCTTCGATCCTTTCGCCGACGAGCCGCGCGCTGAGCCCATCGCGCCTGCGGTGCAGGAGCGCTATGCCGAATGGCAGCGCATCTGCATGGAGAAGCTGGGATTGCGCTGGCAGCCCATCGCCGTTAGCCTGATCGATCGGGACGAGCTGCTTCCCGATGTGCCGATGCCCGCCGAGAACCTGCGCTTCTGCCAGGCCATGATGGCCGCGCGGCGGGGGGCCTCCATCCTGATGCCGCCGCACCGGCATTCCTGCCCCGACGGTACCTCCATCTTCGGCATGACCGGCGTGCCCGAGAAGCTGGCAACCGGCGAGATCTACGTGCTGTTCCATAAGCTGGTGAACGCCGAGGCGGCCGCGCAGATGGTGGCCGAGCGCCCCACGCTGCCTGAGAAGAGCCGCCGGGCCACCTACGTGGCGCCGCTCTCCAAGACTGTGCGCGAGCCTGAGGTGGTCGTGTTCACCGGCACGCCCGAGCAGATGATGTGGCTGTGCATGTCCATGAGCTACTACACCGGGCATCGCTTCGACTTCCATGCGAGCGGTTATAACTCCATGTGCGTGGAGGCGGTGCTCTACCCGATGATGGAACAAGCGCCCAACATCACGTTCGGCTGCTACGGATGCCGCGCCGCCAGCGATATCGGCGAGGATATGATGTTCATGGGCGTGCCCTTAAGCGCGATGCCCACAGTGGTGCAAGGGCTCACCGAGCTGGCGAAGAAGGCCATCCCTGATTCGCGCAACAAGATATACGTCGAACCCATCATGTAGCCATGGCCGATCTATTCACGATGCGCGATGCGCGCGAAGATGACCGGCGCTATCTGGATGCCTATACCTATGAAGAGGGGATGGATCGCCTGCCTTCGCTGGATGGGGTACGCGTGGCGGTGAACGCGCAGGACGAGCCGGTGGCGCTCATCAGGATATCGCTCGATAGCAAGGGCGTGGCGCGTGTGAACCCCATTGTCGTGCATGCCAGCGGGCGCGGGGACGGTGTGGGGCGCCCGCTGCTCGATGAGGCTCAGCGCATCTTTGGGGAGCTGCGCTTGGTGTCGCGCGGTTCCAGCAAGGCGTTCTACGATGCCATCGGGTTCGCTCCGTGCGCATGGGATCTCATCGAGGCCGATGTGATAGAGGATTGCGATGGATGCCCGCTGTTCGATGAATGCGGGCCTGTTCCCATGAGGCGGGTGGTGCTGCCCTAGCTTTCCTCGTAGCGGGGATGCGAGCAGACCGGCGTGGGCGGTAATTCGATGTCGAGCGCATCTGCTGCCTGCACGCGCAACTCTTCGATAGTGAGCGTGTAGCAGGCCAGCGCGTCGATCCAGCGGCGCAGGCAATCATAGCCCTTCTGGGTGAGCGAGAACATGCGCTTAGCCGACCCCTCTTCGGGCGTTTCCCATTCAGAGGTGACCAGCCCCGATTCCTCCATGCGTTTGAGCGCGCGATAGATGCCGGTAGCATCGGGCTTCTTGCCGCCGAACATGGGAGAGTCCGCCGCCTTCTGCACGATGATGTAGCCGTGCATGGGCTTCTTGTGTTGCGCCATGATGATCAGGATGGTGGGTTGCGAGAGCCTGCTGAGCGATTTGCCGAGCTCGGCGCATTCTTTCATATCCTCATCTGATCTGGGATGGCAACTGCTCCACATGGTGAAAGGCCCTTCGCTTTGATGATCCATCAGGATTCGTATCATTAAAGCATACCTATTCTCAGTCTGCCAATAGTTTGTGAATGAACGGTTTCAAATACCAGCTATTTCAGTTCGCCAGTCCTTCTGTCCTCGGCCGCGCTTGGTCCTGGTGCGCTCGCGCGATACGTTGTCGCCGCACATCTGGCCATCCTTTACAATGGCGAAGGACGATCGAAAGGCGATACGATGTGCGGCATAGTCGGGTATACGGGCACGCGCCAGGCGAGCGACGTGCTGTTGACGGGCCTGAGCAGGCTGGAATACCGCGGATACGACTCCGCGGGCATCGCGGTGCAGCATGACGGGGCGATGCAGGTCATCTGCCGGACGGGCAGGGTGGCCGAACTGCGCTCGTCGGTGGAAGCGGTGGGCGCGCCGGGAAGGTGCGGCATCGGCCATACGCGCTGGGCGACCCATGGGCGCCCGTCCGAGGCGAACGCGCATCCCCATACCTCCTGCGATGGCCGCATCGCGGTGGTCCACAATGGCATCATCGAGAACTTCGCCGAGATACGCGAGCGCTTGGCGGATCAAGGGCACGACCTGCGCAGCCAGACCGATTCCGAGGTGGTGGCGCATCTGATCGAAGAGGCCTATCCGCGCGCGGCTGCCGCAGATGATGGCGATGCGCTCGTGCGGGCCGTATCCGAGACGCTCGGGCATCTGGCGGGATCGTATGCGCTGGCTGTCATATGCGACGACGAGCCAGGGACCATCGTGTGCGCTCGGAAGGATTCGCCGTTGGTCGTGGGGCTTGCCAAGGATGGGGCCTATGTGGCATCCGATGTGGTGGCGGTGCTTGATGCCACGCGCGATGTGGTCATGCTGGCCGATGGGCAGATCGCTTGCTGCCGCCCGGATGGCATCGCATGTTGCATGATGCAGGGAGATGCGCTGGCGGCGGTGGAGCCGCGCACGACGCACATCGATTGGGATCTGGATGTGGCCGAGAAGACAGGGTATCCCGACTTCATGCTGAAGGAGATCCATGAGCAGCCGCGCGTCATCCGCGACACGCTAGCGGGACGGCTCGTGGGCAACAGTATCCACATCGACGAGCTGGAACTGACGGCTGAAGAGCTGAACCTGATCGACCGGGTCTACATCATCGCGTGCGGCACGAGCTATCACGCGGGACTCATCGCGAAGAACCTGATCGAAGGGTGGGCGCGCATCCCGTGCGAGGTGGAGGTGGCCAGCGAATTCCGCTATCGCGATCCCATCATCACGCCGACCACGTTGGTGGTGGCGGTGTCGCAGTCGGGAGAGACGGCGGACACGCTGGCGGCCATCCGCGATGCTCGGGTGAAGGGGGCACGCGTCTTCGGCATTACGAACGTGATCGGCAGCCCGGTAGCGCGCGAGGCCGATGGCGTCATCTACACCAAGGCGAACAAGGAGATAGCGGTGGCTTCCACGAAGAGCTTCTTGGGCCAGGTGGTGTCGCTGACGCTTCTGGCCTTGGTGTTGGCGCAGGCGAAGGGAAAGATGACCTCGGGCCATATCCGCCAGCTCTATACCGAACTGGCGAACACGGCCGAGCTGGTCGAGCAGATACTGGCTGACACAGAGGCGATTGACGAGGCGGCACGTGCGTGCACGGATGCCGCTAGCGCGCTGTTCATCGGACGCGGCATGGGGGCTGCGGTGGCGCACGAGGGCGCGCTCAAGCTGAAGGAGATCAGCTACCTGCATGCGGAATCCTACGCGGCAGGCGAGATGAAGCATGGCCCGATCGCGTTGATCGACGAAGGATTCCCGGTCATCGCCATCGCCACGCATTCGCCGGTCTATGACAAGGTGGTGTCGAACCTGCAGGAGGCACGTGCGCGCGGGGCCATGATCGTGGCCATCGCGACGCAGGACGATGAGGACATCAGCGCCCATGCTGATCACGTGATACGCATCCCGAAGGTGCGCGATGCGTTCAGTCCCATCGTTGCCAGCGTTCCTTTGCAGCTGTTCGCGCGCTCGGTGGCCCTGGCACGCGGATGCGATGTGGACCAGCCCCGCAATCTGGCGAAATCCGTAACGGTGGAGTGATATGGCACGTTCGAAGAAGACCCAAGCAGCGCTCGATGAGGCGCTCTCAGCCCAGATGGCCCAAGGACAGGTCGGTCTAGGCGTGGACATCGTGCAGGTGGCGCGCATGCGCACCATCCTGAAGCGTACGCCTGCGTTCGCGGCGCGCGCCTTCTCGGAGGACGAGCGCACCTATTGCGACAGCACGGCTGACCCGGCCATCCATTACGCGACGCGCTTCGCAGCCAAAGAGGCAGTGGTGAAGGCGCTCGGCACCGGATTCGCTGAGGGAGTAGGTGTGCGCGACATCGAAGTGCGGCGGGCGAAGAACGGCCGACCGTATGCGGCCCTGCGCGGCGGTGCCAAGCGGAAAGCCGATCAGATGGGCGTCACCGAGATGCCCATCTCGCTGTCCTACACCGCCACCGATGCCATCGCGTGCGCCATCGCCATCACACATGCCTCGCTGCAGGCCAGCGAGAAGCGCATCGACGCGGCTGAAGAGCTCTCGAAGCGCTTCAAGGAAGCGCGCGGCATGCTGGATGACCTGTGATGCGCATCGTCGAATGCGCTGATGCGCACCTTCGCGAACTCTTGCCTCATCCCGCACCGGATGCGAACAAGTACACGCGCGGCACGTTGCTATTCGTGGGCGGCGCTGCGGACTACCCGGGTGCGGCTAGCTTAGCTATCGGGGCCGCCGAGCGCATGGGAGCGGGGTATGTGGAAGCGCATTGCGCTCTGGAAGCAATGCCGCTCGTACGCGTGACGCGCTTGTCGGCGGTCGTCAGATCGTGGGATGCGCTTGTGTGGGACGAGCGCCCCTGCGATGCGTCGCATCTGTGGGCGTGTGCGGTGGGCAGCGGCATGGATGGCACCGATGCGGCCCAGGCATCTCTTGTGATGGGCGCGATGCAGGACTGCTGTGCGCCGCTCATCGTGGACGGTGGCGGCCTTACGGCGCTTGCGAGCGCGGCGGGGCTGCGTGCAGCCGATGTGCGCGCTGTGGCAAGCACCCCGCTCGTACTGACGCCGCATGGGGGAGAGGCGGCGCGCCTGGCCGCGGCGGCAGGCGTAGTGGTTCCCGCAGGCGATGCTGCGCCTGAGCGTCTGGCTTCCTTCGCGGCGGATCTGGCCTGCGCGTGGCATGCGACGGTGCTGTTGAAGGGTCCCGTCTCCTATATCGTCTCGCATGCCGATCCCCAGCGGGCATTCGCCATGCGGCAGGGGACCGCTGCGCTGGCGAAAGCGGGCACGGGTGATGTTCTGGCGGGCATGGTCGGCGCGCTCTTGGCGCAAGGGCTGTCCGCAGCGGATGCTTGCGTGCTCGCATCCACGTTGCATGCGAAGGCCGCTCGTATCGCCCAAGAGCAACAAAGCGATATCTCCGTCATCGCAGAGGATGTTCTGGCTGCCATCCCGCAGGCGATCCTAAATCTGTAAACGTTGTGTAACATGAAAATCACGAATGGCCGCCGATATCAGGATCAGGGGGCCCGTGTGTATAATGGTCCCCAATGGCATTTTATCCTGACAACCACGGTATAGAGGACGATCCGGACAGCATAACGCTGCAAGAGCTGGAGCCTATGACCTCCAGCCCTTATGTGCGCATATCCTTGGATGTTCCACCGGAGTCCGCTGCCAGCGTCGAACGCGAGCAGCGTCGACGCCAGCGCGAAGCCGATCGCCAGCGTGAGATGGAACGTCAGAAGCAGCAGGCTGCACAGAAACGCAAGGCAGCCGCACAGCAGCGTCCGCGCACTCCTGATCCCTCGCTGCATGTCATCATCGAGCGCGCGCCCGATGAGGCGTCCTACGATGATACCCGCTATGGCGATGTGCCATATCGACGCGGATACGACAGCGCACCCATTCCGGAGACTAACGCGCGCACCACGCCGGTCGCATCCGATCGGTCATCGTCGGAAGCCCGTCCGCGCCAGTCCAGCGCGTCGAACGAACGCTCTGCCAGCTTTCCGCGCATTCCCGATGGCATGGTCTATCAGGTGGATGAACCGGAGCCCTCCGCACCACCCTCGGTGGTGCTCCCGAACGGGGGCTGGGGGGCACAGCGAAGCCGCTATCCCGGCATGTCGTCTGGTCGCTCCTCATCCACCTCGTATGGTTATGAGGGATTCAGGCCGCACGCAGTCTCATCTGATATTCCTATGTACTTCAACTCAGCTAACGGCGCCTCCGATATGGGAGAGCGGCGCCCCAAGATCGAACCGCTCGGGGCTTCTGCTGCGCGTGAGGCATCCAGTGGGGTCATCAAGCGGCCATGGTCCGAATCGGCGTTCAAAGACCATGCGTCCTACGCTGCCAATGCGGCACCTGCGTCCTCTGCGGCACCTGCGCAAGCCAGCGCCGCTGCGCTCACACAGCCTGTGCCCGTCTCGCGCCCAGCGCCTTCCACGCCCACCGTCACACTGAACGGGCTTGCCCGCGCAACGGCATCGCCTGGGGTGCAAGGGGTCGATCGTGGGCGGGTCGAGCAGCGGCCGTTCAACGTTACCGACGATCCGTATGCTGCTCCGCGCGGCATGGGTTCGTGGAAGCGCAATGCTGCCGAGGCGATGCGGCGCGAACAGTCGGGCAATCCGCGCACGCCTGGCAACGGCACGGTCAACATCCAGATGAACCCAGCACCCATCGGCACCTCCGAGGCAGGCAATCTTCATGTGAGCCGCGAATCGCTCAACAGTATGGGTGTCAATCTGCCGCCGCAACGGCAGTCAAGCATGCGCACGTTCAGCACGCCTTTGATCGAAGAGAACGCCCTGAAGGAATCGGTGATGTTCGAAGAGCCGCCGGTCTCTATCGCTGATGAGCTGAAGACCGCCGACCGTCGCCGCAAACGCCGTCGCAACATCATTATTGGCGCCATCGCGCTGATCGTGGTGGCGGCCTGCGTCATCGGTGCGCTGCTGTACACCGGCACCATCACCCCCGAGACCTTCATGCCCTCATCCTCGTCGCGCACCTCGGCCGGTACGCCGGGCGGCCTCTCGTCAGGCTCAACGAGCAACGGAGGAGGCACCTCTTCGGGCACCTCGCGTTCTTCTAGTGCAAGCGACCAATCCGGAACGGTCATTTACGAGTACACCGCTACCACCTCCGATGGCGTGGCGTACCAGGTCAACGACACGGTCACCTACGATGTGGAAGGGAAGTGCCAGCACACCACCATGAAGCTGGAGTTCCCCGACGAAGCCACCTGCACCGATTTCCTTGCGAACCTGGAGCGAGATTACGGCAGTGCCTACCAGTTGGATAGCCAGTCGGGCGCCTCTGCCACCGTCACGATTGACATCAGCTCGTTGAAGTTCGACCGCGAGGAATACGAGGACGCGCTGCGCTACAGCGTGGAGGAACTGACCGTGCTGAAGAAATAGCACTGCGCCATAGGCGACTGGTATAATCGACGTATCCGCTCATACAATCTATCTACGGAGGGAATATGGCGACCATCTCAACGGCCGATTTCAAGAACGGCATGTGCATCATCTTCAATGGCAAGATGTACACCATCATCGAGTTCCAGCATGTGAAGCCGGGCAAGGGTTCAGCGTTCGTGCGCACCAAGCTGAAGGACATCCGCTCGGGGCGCGTGATTGATAATACGTTCAATGCTGGCGTGAAGCTGGAGAACGTGCGCCTGGAAACGAAGAAGCTGCAATACCTGTACAACGATGGCGCTGATTATCACTTCATGGACAATGACACCTACGAGCAGACCAGCATGCCCGCCTCTGACGTGGGAGATGCAGCCCAGTGGCTGAAGGAGAACGACGAGGCGTCGCTTCTGTATGCGGGTGACGAGCTCATCTCGGTGGAGCCGCCGATGTTCGTCGAATTGGAAGTGACGCATACCGAGCCGGGCTTCAAGGGCGACACTGCCACCAATACCACGAAACCGGCCACGCTGGAGACAGGCATCGAATTGCAGGTTCCCACGTTCATCGAGATCGGCGATGTGCTGCAGATCGACACGCGCGACGGTCGCTTCATCAAGCGCGTCTAGCGAATCTGCCTTTACGAGGAAAGCTCGGAGAAGAGCTGTGCGGCGTCTTTGGTGAACACGCTGTTGCGCAGGCGAACGAACGAGATATCGTGCTCGATGGGGGCGCCTTGCAGGGATACCACCTGCAGGGCGCCTTCTTCTATCTCGCGTTCGACCGCAGCCTCGTAGAGAAACGAGATGCCCAGGCCCTCCGAGACGAACACCTTGATGATGTCCAAGCTGTCTACCTGGCAGGTGTCGGCGAATGAGGACAGGGAGAGATTGCGGGCTGCGAGGGCCCGTTCGAGCACTTCGCGGGTACCCGATCCTTCCTCGCGCACGAACAGTTGCATGCCCAGGATGTCCTCGAAAGGAAGCGGCTTGCGCGGCAGCTTGCCAGGTGCGCAGACACACACGAGGCGTTCTGTGCGATAGGCGTCCCATTCGTAGGGTTCCTTGTCGAAATATCCTTCCACGAAGGCGCAATCCAGCGTACCGGCATCCAGATCAGCAAGCAGCTCTTGGGTGCTGCCCGAGCGGACGGTAGCGCGTACCTCGGGATGTTCGGCCAGATAGGCGGCCAGGGGCGCTGCCACGATGTACTCACCAGCGGTGAGCGTCATGCCGATGCGCAGTTCGATTCGCGTGCCCGATGCCAGTGCAGATACCCGTTCCCGCAACAGCGTCTCGTCGTGGGCCATGGTTGACAAGGCGTTGCGCAGCATCATGCCAGCCGGGGTGAGGACAAGGCGCTTCCCGTCGCGTCGAAAGAGCTTTGCGTCGTATTCCCGTTCCATGAATGCGATATGCTGGGAAACGGCGGGCTGGGTGATATGCAGCGTCTCAGCGGCTCGCGTGTAGTTCATGGTGCGGCACACTTCCAAGAACGTCTGCACGCGCACATCCTGCATCAGGGCCTCCGATCTACCATAAGTTATGCTTATGGATACATAATAGATGATAATTTTACATTTCGGTATGGGGCACTGATAATGAATACGTCAAGAGTTCCCCCGCACCGCTGTGCGCGGCGCCGGCGGCGCGGGGTCCGAACCCAGGGGAATCAATCGTGAACGCACGAAGGTGCAAGAAGGGAACGCGTATGAGCGATCTGGTGAAGAACGTGCCGATACCGACCGCAGGGGTGGCCTTGGGGCTGGCAGCCTTGGGCAACCTGCTCCAGCCGTACGCACCGGCCATCCATATCCTGTGCGGCGTGCTGGCGGCCTGTTTGGCAGCGTTGGTCGCCGCGAAGGCCATCATGTTCCCAACGATGATGGCCGATGACTTCAAGAACCCCTTACTCGCCAGCGTGTCGGCAACGTTCTGGATGGCTGGCATGCAGCTGTGCACCTACGTTGCGCCCGTTGCGCTCATTCCGGCGAGCATCGCGTGGGCAGCCTGCGTGCTGGCGCATCTGGGCCTCATCTGCTGGTTCACTGTGCGCCATATGCGCCGTTTCAGCTTGGAGAAGGTGTTCCCCACGTACTTTATCTGCTATGTGGGTATCATCGTGGCGTCGGTGACCTCGCCCGTCTTCGGGATGGATGCAGTCGGAGCCGTGCTGTTTTGGTTCGGGTTCGCGTGCTATCCGGTGCTGCTCGCGCTGGTGACGCTGCGCTATCTGCGGCATCCGGTGCCCGACCCGGCGCGTCCGTTATTCTGCATCTATTCGGCTCCGGCAAGCCTGTCCATCGTGGGATACCTGGCCATCACGCCCGAGCCGAACATCGCGTTCGTGGCAGTCATGCTGGTGTTCGCTCAGGCGTTCTTCCTGGTGGCGCTGATGGCGGTGCCGCGCTTCGTGATAGGCGGCTTCTTCCCTAGCTTCGCAGCCATGACGTTCCCCTTCGTCATAACCGCCACCGCCTTAGGATGCGTCCTTGAGATGATGGCCTCGGCGGGCGTAGCGCTCTCTCCGGTGCTTCAGATGATCGCGCTCGTGGAGACGGCATTCGCGGTAGCCATGGTCAGCTTCGTCTTCCTGAAGTACGTGGTATTCTTGAGCGCGCCGCTGCGTGCCTCGGATGAGGCTGAAGCGGAAGCGGTGGTGGAGGTGGAGGGCAGCGCCGCCTAGCGCCGCGACCCTCGTCCTACTCGTAGCTTGCCGCCGCCGTTTCTAGCTGATGGATGATGTCGATCTGCTGGGGGCACATCGACTCGCAGAGCCCGCATCGGATGCAGCTGCTTGCCTTGCCTTCGGCCGCCTGCCAGCTGTAGAGGCCCTTCACGAAGTCGTGGTCTCGGGTCATGGCCTCAAGGTTCAGCAGCCCCATGATCTGTGGGATCTTCACGTTCGACGGGCAGCCCTTCACGCAGTAATTGCAGGCGGTGCAGGGGACCGCGGTCAAAGAGCGCAGCTTCTCTATGGCCGCATCGAGTGCGTGCTGTTCCGCATCGGAGAAGGGCTCGTTCGCCGCGTAAGAAGCCAGGTTCTCTCGCGTTTGCTCTGCGGTTGACATGCCTGAGAGCACGGAGATGACGTTGGGCAGGTTCCAACAGAACCGGTAGGCCCATTCGGCTTGCGTGGCCTTGGGCTTGGCAGCGGAAAGGATGGTGGCCACCTCGTCGGGCAGGTCGCACAGGCGCCCGCCGCGCGCTGGTTCCATGATGATGACCGGCTTGCCATGGGCCGCTGCCACCTCCATAAGCCGTCGGGCCTCGTTCACCGGGTCCTCCCAGTCAAGGTAGTTCACTTGAAGTTGCACGAAGTCCATCTCGGGATGGGCGGTAAGCAGCGCGTCTAGGCATGCAGCATCGTCGTGGATGGAGAAGCCGACGAAGCGTATCTTGCCAGC
>CASTMW010000011.1 GCA_949450265.1 uncultured Eggerthellaceae bacterium
GGCAGCAGCAAACCTTCTCACAGCAGCCTCAAGGTCAGGGTTATAGGTAGAAGCCATATATGAGAACGGATGGATCGCCTCGCTTCCCCCGTCTGGAAGGGCAAGCCGATAACATGAGATATTGGTTCCGAAGGCATCTTGTTCCCTATCCTCAGCATCATCAAGGCGCGCCTCGGCAACAGAAGCGCTCCTTTTGCTGAACAGGGCGCTCCCGAGGTCATACACAGGGGCGAGCTTATAGCTCATATCTCCCCCCATCAGCACTCCCCAGTTCCCATTATTGCGATCTGGATTCTTCAGGAACGCATCCACCACGAACATGTCCCAGAAGCGCTCCTTCACGCCAGGGATCTCTCGCAGAAGCTCCGATGTCTCCAGCGTTGCAAGCACATCGCTCAGATAGATGGATTCCCCATCTGACGGTGCCGAAGAGAATCCCTCATCCTCGTCAGAGAGCGCATTCTTTATCTCATTGAATTCGAACAAGCGCATGCCGGGAAACGTGAAATCCTTGCAAGCGCATACGATCTTGCCACCGCGATACCCCAGTTCCGTTACCTGCGCGGGTATCCCAAGGAGCTCATATATGTGCGACCCGATGTATTCGGAGAGAGGGCTTGAGGTATAGGAAGGCAGATGCTTGCCTTTAAGATCGCGGGTCGTTCTGGGATATTTCGCTATCCACGGTTCGCCATCGATCAGAATGCCCTCTTTTTGGCCCGCACGACCGCCATAGAACAAGCCGCTCTTCCCACATTCACGCAAATCCAAGATAGTGGCCATAGAGCATTCCTTACACGCAGCTTATATGAAAAAGCCCACGATAGGCAACGTGGGCTCTCGATTCAAATGGCGGGATGTACGAGACTTGAACTCGCGACCTCCGACGTGACAGGCCGGCGCTCTAACCAACTGAGCTAACACCCCGCATATGCGGTGCCGCGTGTTTAACGCAGCTTGGTAATTATAACAAGAGTGCGTGGCGTGGCAACCCTTATTTTTGCGAAATGCGCACGATGCTGCGAACGGCGGGCAAAGGAGCGCAAGTCGCTTCATGGGCACTCGCATCAGCACGCATATCTCCACCTGCGCCTGCCGCCTGCTCCTTACCGGAAGAAGCGCCTGCTTCGGTCTTAACCACCATGGCCTCCACCAGAACATCCGGGCGCAAGGATCCGGTTGGCTTCGCCTCCAGCGTGAACTCAACCGCGCATCCGTCCTCACATGCGCGGATGTCGCCGACCAAGAAGTCGTCCACCGCAAGCACCTTGCGCTTCTTCTTGCGCACGACCTCCACCTGCTCTGGCACCACCAGAGCACGCCCGATGGGCCCATCGAACGTCACGCGATACGCGCTCAAAGGGCAGGCAACGGATGCGGCGGGTGCCGTCGGCTCAACATAGGCTGCACCATGCGGCATCAGATCGGCCGGACTGACCGCAGCCAATGCCGCCAGCGCCTTCTCGGGCGCCACATAGTCGGTCAGATATAGGTCGAAGAACTCATCGATACCGCCGACCCCTACCGGCAGCGCCGCTCCGAACGCGATGCGCATATGCGGTGAGAATCCATTGGTCACGGCGAAGGGGAGCCCAGCCCGGCGCACCGCGCGCTCGAGCGACCGCGCCACCTCAAGATGCGACAGCAATGCCAACCGGCCGCTCTTCGCATAGCGCACGCGCAAACGGAACAGGCGCGGATCAGCCATGGCGCTCCCTCCCACCTTCCGGCATCGACCGAGGCGCTGCAAGCTGGTTGCGCGTACCGGTCTGCATGCACACCCCGCAGACCGTGCACGCATCGAACGTGCAGTCCTGGGTCGTCAGGCCCTCCTGCGCGCGCTGGCGCTCTTCGGCCAGGAACTCCTGCGTCACTCCCGCAGAGATATGCGCCCACGGCATCACATAGTCCGTGTCGTAGGTCGCCTCGGCGATGGTCTCCGGCACGAGCCCCACCTTATCCGCCGCCGTGCGCCACGCCTCTTCGTTGAACAGCTCGGTCCACGCATCGAAGCGCGCACCTGCCTCCCAGGCCGCCTGCACCAAATCGGCGCACGCGCGCCCACCACGGCTCATCACCGCCTCTACGAAGCTGGTCTGCGGATCATGATAGCTCACCCGCACCGCCCGATACTTCACGGACCGCTTCAACAGCCCCACGCGTCGCAGCGCCTCTTCACGGCTGATCTGCCCGTCCCATTGGAACGGCGTTTGTGCCTTCGGCACGAACAGGGCCACGCTCACGGTCATGGCAAGGCTACCCCGCTGATCGGGCGGCGTGGCCGCCTTCATGCGATCGTAGGCTCGCTGCGCAAGGCTCGCGATGCCCTTCACGTCGTCATCGGTCTCGCCCGGTAAGCCCACCATGAAGTACAGCTTCACGCGCCGCCATCCGGCCGCCATAGCTGCATCGATAGCACAGAACAGGTCCTCTTCGCTGACGTTCTTGTTGATGATGTCGCGCAAACGCTGCGTGCCCGCCTCTGGCGCGAAGGTAAGGCCGCCCTTCTTCTGGCCCGCCACCAGCTCCGCCATCTGCACGCCGAACGAATCGAGGCGCTGGCTGGGCACCGACACGCGCACGCCGCGCCCGGCGCACGCCCGGTTCAAGCGCGTCAGGATCTCTTCGATCTGAGAATGGTCCGTAGTGGAAAGCGATGTCAGCGACACCTCGTCGTAGCCTGTCTCATCAAGACCGCGCAGCACCGCCGATACGATGTTGTCCACGCTGCGCTCGCGCACCGGACGATACATCATGCCCGCCTGGCAGAACCGGCACCCGCGCGCGCAGCCGCGCAGCACTTCCACGTTCAACCGATCGTGCACCGCCTCGGCGAAGGGCACCACGCAAGGCTCCCACGCATCCGATTCCGCGAAGCCCTCGAAGACGCGCCGCACGATGACCGGCGGCACACCTTCTTCCAAGGGCACCACCCAGCTGCTCTGACGCTGGGCCTCGTCGGCATCGAGCACTCGATAGAGCGACAGCACGTACGTGCTCTGCACCTGCGCGAGACGCCGCAGGATCTGCTGACGGCTCTCTCCTGCCGCCCGACCGGCCCACACGGCAGCCACAAGCTCGGGCACGGATTCTTCGCCCTCGCCCACCGATATGGCATCGAAGAACGGTGCGTACGGCTCGGGGTTCATCGCACACGGACCGCCCCCGATCACGATGGGATCATCGACCGCACGGTCGGCGGCGCGCAGCGGGATCTGCGCCAGGTCCAGCAGTTCCAGCACGTTCGTGGCCGCCAGCTCGTGCGGCAGCGTGATGCCCACCACGTCGAACTCGCGCAAAGGCGCGCAGCTCTCCAAACTGAACGCTGGCACACCCGCATCGCGCATAGCATCGGCCATATCGGGCGCAGGCAGAAACGCGCGCTCGGCTGCCACACCTTCCATGGCAGCCACCGCATTCACCAAGATGCGCACCGCCTGGTTCGGCTGACCAAGCTCGTAAGTATCGGGATAGGCCATGCAGAAGGAGAAATCCGCATCCGTCGTTCGCGTTGCGCCCCATTCGCTGCCCAGATAACGCGAAGGCCGCTCGGCCCGTCGGGCAAGCCGCTGCACCTGCGGCCACAGGTCTGTCTGGATCATCTAGCCCCGCTTAGGACGCAACAGGCCCACAGCGCCGCGCGCCGCTCCCTTGGCAGCCTTGATCGCGCGCTGGCCCAAAGGCGTTGCGCCCGCGCGATGGGCAGCATCGGCCGCCTCAGCGGCTGCCGTCTTCGCCACGTTCGCCAAGCCCGCTGCGCTGCCGCCAGCCTCGAAGTACTCGATGGCTGCGCGCCCGACCGCCTCGGTGGCTGCGAAGCCGATGCCGCCACTGATGACCAGCCCGGCCACCGGCACCGCCTTCACCAGGCTGCGCGCCACCATGCGACACAGAAACGCGTTGCCGATCAGCGCCACCAGCTCAGGGATGCGCTCCTTGTCGAGCGGCTGGCCGTACGCGGTGGCTATCTGCATGAGCATCTTCGCTTGATTGAGCGTCATGATGGGCATGTCCGCACCGGGAATGATGGGCAACAGCCCGATGCCCGCATTCTGGAGCGCCGTGCTGTTGATGGCATCCATCGCCAGCGGCCGTCGCACGAACGGGAACGCATGCGCAAGGGCAAGGCGCTTCTCGGGGGCCGCCGCAACAGCCCAACTGCCCATGCGCTCGTTCAGCAGGCTCTTCGCCTGCTCCGTCAGAGCGATCGGCTCGGCCGCAGGCAGCGCGGGCGCCTTCGCACGCGGGAACGCGCCCGGCGTGCGCACCGGAGCGATCACATCGCCATCGGGAATGGGGAATCCCGACGCATCCGCATGCTCGCGCACCGCATCGGGCGAGGTCGTTGCCACCATGACCGGCACGCCTGCCGCACGGATATCCGCCGCCGCACGCCCAACGCCCGCATCCGATCCGGCAACGATCACCGCCAGGTCGTCCTCGGAGCGCGGCTGCACGCCATTGTCCATATACGAGAGGGAAACGCGCGCATTGGTGCCTTCAGGAGACGCGAAGGCCCCGCGCACCTGAGCGATGCAATCGGCAGCTGCGGTGTCATCGATCCATACCGAGACCGACACCGGTTCGTTCGCCTTATCAGTCGCATCTGTAGCGGCCTTCAGCACTGCCGGGATATCGACGGGCAGAGCCATGGGATCACCCTCTTCCTAACCTCGACTCGTGACAGTACACCGATCCGATCAGCCCCAGCATGATGAAATTGACCACCATGAACGAAGAGCCGTAGCTGACGAACGGCAACGGGATGCCCGTGATGGGCATCAGACCACAGCACATGCCGATGTTCTCAAGGATCTGGAACAGCCACATGCCCACGATCGCGCACACGACGAGCATCCCGAACAGATTACCGCAATTCCGCGCGATGCGCAGGCACACGAACACCAACACGGCATAGAGCGTTACCAAACCGAGAACGCCCATGAAGCCCAACTCTTCGGCCAGTACGCAGAAGATGAAGTCGGTGGGCGCCTCGGGCAGAAAGCCCAGCGAAGACTGCGTGGAACTGCCCAGGCCCTTCCCGAACAGCCCGCCCGACCCAATAGCGATCATGGCCTGCTGGAGGTTGTATCCCTCGGCGGAATAATCTGCCGATCCCTGGTTCATGAACACGAACAGGCGATTGCGCTGGTAGTTCTTCAGCAGGCGATATTCGGTGGTGCCGTCCTCGGTGGTGTACTTCAGCAGTTCGTCCACGAAGAACACGGCCACGATGACCGCCACCAGCAGCACGACGGACCACACCAGGTACTTCACACGCGCGCCGCCCATGACCAGCACCGTGGCGGATATGAACAGATACACCAGCCCCGTTCCCAGGTCCGGCTGCGTCATGATGCAAATGAAAGGGATCAGCAGCAGCCCTACCACCTTGCAATATTCGCGTAACTCGCCCAGCTGCCCGTTGTAGCGCGACACGAGGCTGGCCGCGAACAGCACCACAGTCACCTTGGCGAACTCGCCGGGCTGCACCTGCATGCCGATGTTGATCCACGAGGTGGCGCCCATAGTGGTGACGCCGATGACCGGCAGATGGGGCGACAGGATGAGGACCACCGTGATGATGAGCAGCGGCTTGGTGGCACCTGCCAGCTTGCGGTAGTCGAAGGCCCACACAAGCGCCATCAGGATGAGGCCCACGCACACGCCACCGGCCTGACGGGTGAAGTTGTAGCGAGCATCGCCCTGCACGGCCGACCAGCAGATCACCAGCCCATAGACCACCAGTGCACCCGCGACTGCCAGAAACGGCCAGCTGATGATGCCCGCAAGCGGCAAACCGCCGATCGTCGTGCGCTTCGCGGCCGCATGGCTGCCCGAGCGCCTTTGGCGGCGTGGCGCGGATGTGCTGGACGGATCCAGCGTGTCGATCTGAGGGAGCGGCATCAGTCCTGCCTCCCTTCGCCCGCCGAGAAGTCGGTGACATACGATTTGCCGGACGACCCGGCTACGCGGGCCACTTCCCCTGTCTGCTCGCCTTCGGCCTGCATCACCGCACCCATCACCTGGGCGGTCACCTGCGCGGCCGTCTTGCTGCCGCTGCCGCCCTGTTCGAGCACGCAAGCTACCACGTACTTCGGATCGTCATAGGGCGCATAGGCCACGAACCACGCGTCGTCGGCGCGATCGGTGTGCTCAGCGGTGCCCGACTTGCCCGCTGCTTGCACGCCCTGTTCCAAGAACCATTCGTCCACTTCCGTATGCGCGGTAATCATGTTGCGCAGCGCATTGCGCACATAGTCCAGATCGGAGCGGTTCACCTCGGGTTCGGCCAGCACCTCGGCCTGGTGCTCGAGCACCACATCCCCCGAAGCGTTGCGCACCTCCTTCAGCAGGTGCGGCTTCATCATGGTTCCCGTGGCGATGCCGCAGTACCCGCACGCCACCTGCAACGGCGTCACCAGGATGTCGCCCTGGCCGATGATCATGTTCGTGTAATCACCGCCGCGCCACGTGGCCTCGGAGGGCACGTTGCGCCAGTGCTCAGCCTTCCATTCCGGCGTGGGCACGCGCCCGGCCGATTCGTTCTTCAGGTCGACCCCTGTGACCTTGCCGAAGTTGTACTGCTCCACATATTCCTGCAGCGCGGTGTCGGATATCTCGCCAGTACCTTCGGGCCCATGGTCGAAGAACGCCTTCGCGATCTCGTAGAAGACGGTGTCGCACGAGTTCACGATGCCGCCATGCAGATCCAGTGTCCCGTGGCCCGCGTGCTCCCAGCAGAACTGTGCGGAACCGGTGTTGAAGCCGTCCCAGCTGCCGGTGCACGTCCACGTGCTGCTCTGGGTGGCATACCCATACTGCAAGGCCGCCATGGACGTGAACGCCTTGAAGGTGGAAGCGGCCGCGTACTGGCCGTTCACCGCCCGGTTCAGCATGGGCGCATGCGATTCCTCGGTGTTGTACAGATCCCAGATGTCCTGCGGGATGCCATTAGTGAAGTTCGTGGGATCGAACGTGGGATAGCTTGCCATGGCCAGCACCGATCCGTCGCGCACATCCATGGCCACCACCGCGCCCGACACGCCCTTGCCGCTGCCGATATCGCCATCGGGCGCGATCATGCGCGCCAGCGCTCGGTCGGCGGCGTATTGCACCGCCGCGTCGATGGTCAGATGGATGTCGGAGCCTTTGGCAGGTTCGGTCTCGCTGGTCACGCTGACCACGTTGCCCGAGGCATCCACCATCACCTGGCGCTCGCCCTTCTCGCCCGACAGGACGCTATCGTAGAACGATTCCACACCGCTCTTGCCCAGCATGTCGGTCGAGTCGATGTCGCTACCTTCCACGGTGACGGCAAGCTCGTCCTCGGTGGGCGATCCGGTGTACCCCAACAGATGCGCGCCCAAGGCCCCGTACGGATAGGTGCGCACGGTACGCGTCTCCACGCTGACGCCCGGAAAGGCATCGGCGTGTTCCGAGATGAAGGCCACGTCGCGCAGGCGCACATCGCTTGCCACCACACGACGGTTCTGCGCGCCCGAAGAGGTATCGGCCAAACGCTGGCGCACCACACCCACCGGGATGCCCAGCACCGAGGACAAGCGGCGCACCACGTTGTAGTTGTCCGCCACCTCTTGTTCGGCCAACACCGTTTGGCTGGCACGGTTGGTCACCAACACGTTGCCCTTCCGGTCGAAGATGGACCCGCGCGGCGCTGGCGTGCGCACCGTCGTGTAGAGGTTCTTCTCCGCTTCATCGGAATACTGGCTTGCATTCATCACCTGCATGGACCACAGCTTGATCCCCAAGATGGCGAAGATGCCTGCCGCCAGCGCACCCAGTGCGCCGAAGCGCTTCAACAGGCCATCCGCTGGCTTGGCGGCGGCAGAGCGACCGGATCCGACGCGTATCTCGCCGTCTTCCTCGGCCCCAACGCCCACCGTGTCCAGCAGTGCTGGATCGCTGGCATCGGCATGCTGGTCGCGATGACGTGCGAGCAGCACGAGCACCACGGCAACGATGCCCACCGCGATGAGCGCGGCTATGATCCCCGCTACAACAGCAACGAACACGCTGCATGCTCCATATCATCCTCCGCGACGGATGCTCCGCGCGGTCACGTCATTCCATCTTCAGCGGGGCGCCATCCAGCGCACCCAGGCGCGCGAGCAACGGGAACATGACCAAGGCCAGCACGGCATCGTAGAGTCCGCACGGCAGCACCCTGCCAACCAGAGCCTCGGTGACGCTCACGTCCATTCCGCACGCGATCACCAGTATGCCGTAAATCACGTTGCCAAGGAGCGTTCCGGCCACAATCAGCACAATAGGAATAAAAAGGGTGTCGTTGTTCAGCATCATCAGCAGGCGGCTGCACACGAAGGAGAGCACCACGCAAACGAGCGCCATCGCGCCGACGGGGCCGTTGCCCATCAGGTCATAGAGCAGCCCCAGCACGAAGGGAGCCACGATGCCCCCGGTTGGGCGCGCAACGGCATTGGCGATGACAAATGCCAAGATGAAGTTCGGCATGGCAGCGCCGATGACCATGAACGGCGCCAAAATGGCCTGCAACAGCACGGCCACCACTGCCCCGACAACGGTCACGATGAGCCCCGGGCGCGCCATCAGCCCCGATCCTCTCCCTCGGTGCCGCCTGCAGTCCCCTCCGAACGCGCGCCCGCATCCGCGCTGGCGCTGGATGATGCCGACGATGATGCCGAGCTGCTCTGACGGGGCGTCACATCCACGCCCGTTGCGTCGAAGACGACCATGACCTCTTCGAGCGCGCCGGCGCTCTCGTTGGGAGAAACGTAGATGGTGCGCGACCCGTCACCCGCCGAGCCCTCTATGCGCACGATGGTGCCGATCAGCAGGCCCTTCACGTAGCTGCCGCCAAGACCGCTGGTCAGCACCACATCGCCCACCTTCGCCTCGGCATCAGCCTCTAAGTTCTGCAAGGTCAGCTGTCCGGAAAGGGACCCGCGCACGATGCCCTCGGCACGGCTTGACTGTATGATGGCCGCCGCCCCCGACTGCGGGTCGCTCAGCAGGCGCACCGTGGCCGACCCGGGCTGCACCGCGATCACCTGGCCCACTACCCCGGACGGGCCCACCACCGTCAGGCCGGTCTCCACGCCTTCCGCGCTGCCCACATCGATGGTCACGGTCTGGTTCCACGCATCGGTCGAGCGACCGATCACGCGCCCGCTGACCCCTTCGATCGCATAGGTCTCCTTGAGCCCCAGCAAACCTTGGAGCCGCTCGGCCTCCAAGCGGTATTCCTCGCTCTGCGTAAGAAGCTCGGTCAGCTCGGCGTTGCGCTGGCGCAGGGCCGACAAGGTCTCTTCGCTGGCCCCAGAATCGGCAGCAGCGGTACCGGCATCCTCAGCCATCGCACCTGCCGACGACCCCACCACGCCCAACGGCGCCAGCACGGCATGGGCGCCCGACTGGCCCGTTCTCTCCTTCATTGGAATACAAGGTCATCAGCACCACGGAGGCCACCACGGCCACCGCCAGAAGAGCCCTGGTAAGGCCGATCGGCCGCGCGTCTTGGAAATTGAGCCCCATGACCGCCGAGCGCGCCTACTTGGAACGCATCAGGGTCTGGCGCAATGCCGTGGGCGTTTCCAGCACCTTCAAGCAGCCGGATACCACGTTGGTCAGGGCCGTTTCGCTGACCCAGACCGGGATCTCAAGCTGGTCGGTCAGATAACGATCGAGGCCCGAGAGCAGGCCGCCGCCACCCGTCAGCAGGATGCCGTTCTGGATGATGTCGCTGGCCAGGTCGGGGTTGGTGGTCTTGAACGTATCCTTGATGTGCAGCACCATCTCTTCGATGGGCGCCTGCAGCGCCGCGCGCACATCTTCGGATTGGATGGTGACCTCTTTGGGCTGCTCGGTATAGACATCCTGGCCCGATATGATCATGTCGCGCTCGCGGCCGTCCTCGAAGGGGAGCACGCTGCCGATCTTGATCTTGATGACCTCGGCCGTGCGCTCGCCGATCTTGATGCCCAGCAGATCGCGCAGGTGCATGGCGATGGCCTCGTCGAGCCGATTGCCCGCCAGGCGCAGAGACGACGATGACACGATGCCGCCAAGCGATATGACCGCCACTTCCGTGGTGCCACCGCCGATATCCACCACCATGCTGCCCGTAGGCTCGGTGACCGGCAGATCGGCGCCCATCGCTGCGGCCATGGGCTCTTCGATCAGATACGCTTGCCGCGCGCCTGCCTGGATGGCGGCCTCGAACACCGCGCGCTTCTCCACGCTGGTGGCGCCGCACGGGATGCAGATGACGATGCGCGGCTTGGCCTGCCACGGATACTTGCGATCGGATGCCTTGCTGATGAAGGCGGAGAGCATGGCTTCGGTGACGTCGTAGTCAGCGATGACGCCATCCTTCAGCGGATGTTCGGCGCTGAACGCATCCGGCGTGTGGTTGATCATGTTCTTCGCTTCATGACCGACGGCCAGCACCCGGTGCGTGCTCTTCTCTATAGCTACCACGGACGGCTCGTTGATGACGATGCCCTCCCCGGTTATGGCGACCAGCGTGTTGGCAGTACCCAGGTCGATGGCCATATCCATCCCCACGCTGCCGCCCATGTTCGCTAGCTTATCGAATATCGACATAGAGGAAATCTCCCCTTCGCGTTTCCGTCACAAAATGGATGTGAACTGCGATTTTACCATAGGATGCCCGCATACCAGCCCGTTTGCGCATTTTATGGAGAGGACGGCCCATCCTCGGTCCTGGGCGCTTCCGTTTGCGAAGAGCGCTTCGCGGGCTTCTTCGCGCGCGGATGCGCTGCCAGGTATTCCTCGCGCAGATGCGAGCGATCGACATGCGTGTATATCTGGGTGGTGGAGATGTCGGAATGACCGAGCATCTCCTGGATGGCCCGCAGATCGGCACCGCCTTCCAACATGTGCGTGGCGAAGGAATGGCGCAGCGTGTGGGGATGCAGCTTCTCGATGCCCACGCTCGCGCCCGCGCGGGCGGTGATGGCGTGGATGCCCTGGCGCGTCAGGCGGCCACCCCGGCAGTTCAGGAACACCGCGCCCGCATCACCTGGCTTGAGCGTCTTCGCCTTCATACTGAGCGTCGCCCGGCCCTCGTCAAGGTAGCGTCGCAGCGCTCGGTCAGCAGCGCCGCCGATGGGCGTGATGCGCTCCTTGCTCCCCTTGCCGAACACGCGCATGAACCCATCGTCAAGGAAGAGGTCGGACAGATCCAGCTTCACCGCCTCGCTCACGCGCAAACCGCAGCCGTACATCGTCTCAAGGAGCGCCCGGTCGCGCAGGCCGGCCGGTGAAGGATCGTCCTGTAGGTCGAGCAACCGCCCTACCTGATCGATGGTCAGCACATCGGGCAGTCGGTCCGGCATCTTCGGAAGCGGCGCGCCGCGCGCCGGATCGCTTGCTGCAAGGTCCTCCCGCACCGCGAACCTATGAAGGGCGCGCACCGCCGCCATGCGGCGCTTGCAGGTTGCCGGAGCATAGCCTTGCTCCATGATGGAGCGCTCGAAGGAGAGCACGGCCGCGCGGTCCACCTTCCCCACCTCAGAGATGCCAAGGCTTGCCAGATGCTCTTCATAGAGCCGCAGATCGCGCTCGTAGTTCTCCACCGTGAGCGGGCTGGCGCCGCGCTCGACGCGCAGATGCGCAAGGTATTCCTCTATGAGCTCCTGCGTTCGCATGCCCACTATAGTAGCGAAAATGCGTCAAGCAGGGATTACGCGATGGCAGCGGCCACGAAATCACGGAACAGCGGATGCGGGCGATGCGGGCGGCTCTTGAACTCCGGATGGCCTTGGCTTGCCACGAACCATGGATGGTCGGCAAGCTCGACCATCTCCACGAGGCGCTCGTCAGGCGAGAGCCCACTGATGACCAGCCCAGCGGCGCACAGCGCATCGCGGTAGGCGTTGTTCACCTCGAAGCGGTGCCGATGCCGCTCGTACACCAGGTTCTGGCCATAGGCCGCGAAGGCCTTGGTCCCCTCCACCACCTTGCACGGATAGGCGCCGAGGCGCATGGTGCCACCCTTGTCCTCCACATCCTCCTGCTCGGGCATAAGGTCGATCACGCATGGCGGCGAAGCACCATCGACACCGTCGCGCACCTCGCCTGCTGCCTCATCGGCGAACTCAGCCGACGTGGCGCCCGCAAGCCCGCACGCATCGCGCGCGAACGCGCAGACCGCCGCTTGCAATCCCAGGCATATCCCCAGATACGGCGTGTTCGTCTGGCGAGCGTAGCGCGCGGCCGCTATCTTCCCCTCGAACGCCCGCTGCCCGAAGCCGCCGGGCACCAGCACCCCATCCATCTCACCCAGAAGCGCCTGGGAGGTATCGTCGGTGAGCTCTTCGCCATCGACCAAATGCACCCGCACCTGCACGCCATTCGCTACGCCTGCATGCCCCAGCGCCTCCACAACGCTCAGGTACGCATCGGGCAGGCTGACGTATTTACCCACCACCGCGATGTCCACCGCACCTTCGCAGTGTGCAGCCGCATCCAGATATCCGCGCAGGTCGGTCAGGTCGGCGCGATGCGGCGAGAGCCCCATGCGATTGAGCACCATAGCGTCGAAGCCCTGTTCATACAGACCGATGGGCACCTCGTAGATGCTCGGGGCATCCACGCACGCCAGCACCTCTTCAGGGCTCACATCGCAGAACAGCGCGATCTTCGCGCGCACCTCGTCTGATATCTCGTGGTCGGAGCGGCAGACGATGAAGTCCGGCTGCACGCCGATCTGCCGCAGCTCCTTCACGCTGTGCTGGGTGGGCTTGGTCTTCACCTCGTGCGCCGCTGCGATATAAGGTACCAACGTCACGTGCACGAACAGCACCTCGCCCGGCGCCTTCTCCATCTTGAACTGCCGGGCGGCCTCGATGAAGGGCAATCCCTCGATGTCCCCGATGGTGCCCCCGATCTCGGTGATCACGATGTCGGCACCCGACTGCTCGGCAGCACGGCGCAGCCGCTCTTTGATGGCTTCGGTCACATGCGGGATCACCTGCACGGTGCCGCCCAGGAAATCCCCCCGCCGCTCGCGGCTGATCAGCGTCTGGTAGATGCTGCCCTGCGTGAAGTTGCTCTCGCGCGTCAGGTTTTCGTCGATGAAGCGCTCGTAGTGTCCTAGATCCAGATCGCCCTCATGGCCATCCTCGGTGACGAACACCTCGCCGTGCTGGAACGGGCTCATGGTGCCCGGGTCCACGTTGAGGTACGGATCCATCTTCTGCATGGTCACCTTGTAGCCGCGCGCCTTCAACAGGTGTCCCAGGCTGGCCGCTGTGATGCCCTTGCCCAGCGAGGACACCACCCCGCCGGTCACGAAGATGTGCTTTGCCATGAACCGTCCTCCCGCCTTGCAGCAACGCCGCTGCCCTGTGCTCGCACGCGTGCTCTGCGCTATACTCTCATCAGTTTGTTGCGTGGATGTTAAGAGGTCGGCAAAATCCAACACGAATGCCGCAATGCCGCTTCTTCTCCAGCGCGAAAGCCGTCATGGATGGCCAAAAGCGGCCGCTTATTCGATCACAGGAGATGCCATGCGCGAAGGTTTCGACAACGCCACCTACATCCAGATGCAAGCCGAGCGCATCCGCGAGCGCATCGGTCAGTTCGGCGGCAAGCTCTATCTGGAATTCGGCGGCAAGATCTTCGACGACCTGCACGCCAGCCGCGTGCTGCCCGGCTTCGAGCCCGACAGCAAGATACGCATGCTGCAAAGCATGGCCGACGATGTGGAGATCCTCATCACGGTGAACGCCAGCCACATCGAGAAGAGCAAGAAGCGCGGGGATCTGGGCATCACCTACGACGAGGACGTGCTGCGTTTGATGGATGTGCTGCGCGACATGGGCTTTTTGGTCAGCACCGTGGTCATCACCCACTACGCCAACCAACCCTCGGTGGATGCCTTCCGCCATCGCGGGCTATCCGTTCGACATCGACCACATCGCCAGCGAAGAGGGCTTCGGCAAGAACGACTACGTGGAAACGAAGCGCCCGCTGGTGGTGGTCACCGCACCAGGGCCCGGCTCGGGCAAGATGGCCACCTGCCTCAGCCAGATCTACCACGAGCACCAGCGCGGCATCCGCGCAGGCTATGCGAAGTACGAGACGTTCCCCATCTGGAACCTGCCGCTGCAACATCCGGTGAACATCGCCTACGAAGCGGCCACGGTGGATCTGGACGACTACAACGCCATCGACCCGTTCCATCTGGAAGCCTACGGCGAGACCACGGTGAACTACAACCGCGACATCGAGATTTTCCCCGTGCTGAAGACCATGATGGAACGCATCATGGGCACCAGCCCCTACCAAAGCCCCACCGATATGGGTGTCAACATGGCCGGATACGCCATCGTCGATGATGAGGCCGTGCGCGAAGCGGCCAACCTGGAGATCATGCGCCGCTACTTCAAGCAAGCGGTGGAGGTGAAGGAGACAGGCGCGGGCGAAGAGGCACTGAAGAAGCTAGAGGTGCTGATGAACCAATCGGGCATCAGCACGACCGACTTCCCCGCCCGCAGCGCCGCGTTGCTGAAAGAGGAGATGACCGGCGGCCCGGCGGGCGCCATGGTGCTGCCCGACGGCACGGTGGTCACCGGCAAGACCTCGAACCTGCTAGGCGCCGCCTCAAGCCTTCTGATGAACGCGCTGAAGTCCCTGGCCAACATCCACGACGACATCGACGTCATCACCGACGAGGCCATCGAGCCGATCTGTCACTTGAAGATAGACCATCTGCACAGTCGCAACCCGCGCCTGCATTCCGACGAGACGCTCATTGCGCTATCCATCTCCAGCGTCACCGAGCCTTTGGCCGAACGCCTGATCGAGCATGTGGACGACCTGCGCGGCTGCGACGCGTTCTTCAGCGTCATCATCAGCCCCACCGACCAGAAGCTCTATCGCACGCTGGGCATCAATCTGTGCTGCGAGCCGAAGTACGAGCAGCATCGCTACTACCACAAGTAGCACCATGGGAACCTGGTGGGACAGCCTCTGCGACCGTTGCGGGCGCTGCTGCTTCGAGCGCACGATGGATGACGATGGCGAGGTGATCATCGACTATGCGGCGCCGTGCGAGTTCCTCGACCCCGACACGCGCCTGTGCACCGTCTACGACCATCGCTTCGAGACGTGTGAGCGCTGCGGGCACGTGAGCCTGTGGACGGCGCTGGCCGATCCGCTGCTGCCCGAGGGATGCGCCTATGCGCGCCGCTTCCGTCCGTGGCGCCGCGAACGGCCGCTCGACGATGCGTTATATGAGGAAGCGCTGCGCGAGGATACGCCATCCGACGATGCCCCACCGGAAGGCGCTTCGCCAAACGATGGGCCGCCCACCCTATGACGCGAAGAACGTGCGCGCGGCGTATTCGTAGAAATGGTCGGCCTCAGCATAGAGCAGGATCGTCGGTTGCGCCCCCCGGCTCACGTAGATGCACCGGATCGGGCCTGCCAGCGTCAGAAGGTCCCCATCGGTGAAGACGGTGGCCGCCTCAGCATCGGCAGGGCGCACGGGCCGCACGCAGACCACATCGTTAGGATCGCTCAAAACGCCTCGCGCGCTCAGCGTATGCGGCGCGATGGGCTGCGTGATCAGCCCGGTGAAGCTGGGCGCCACCAAAGGACCGCCCGCTGCCAGCGCATAGGCCGTGGAGCCCGTGGCGCTTGCCACCACGATGCCATCTCCCCCGAAGTCGCCGATATGGCTTCCTCCGATGTCCAAGCCGAACTGCAACGTGCGTCCCATGGCACCGCGCGTCACTGCGAACTCGTTCAGCGCAAAGAAGCGCTGGGGGTCGCTGCCCGTCTCCGCTTCGTCGCTATACGGGTCGCGCTGCCCTTCGCACACGATGCACGCTTCCAGGTTCGTCCGGCGCTGCACCAACAGCTCGCCCGCCAGCGCGCGAGAGGTCAGCTCCACCACACCGGCCGCGGCATCGTTGGCCAAGAAGCCCAAGTGCCCGAAGTTGATGCCCAAGATGGGCGTCTCGGTGCCCGCCAGTAAGCGCGCTGTGCGCAGGATGGTGCCATCGCCACCCAGCACCACCGCCAGCTGCGCCCCGCGCACCCGGTCGCGCGCGGGCAGATGCCCGCTCTGGGCGAACTCGGGGCAGTACAGCTCATCAGAGGACACATGCTCGCATTCCACGCCTTGCGACATGAAGTACGCTGTCAGCAACATAGCGGCATCCGCCGCTTCGCGGTTGTTGCTGTTCTGAACGATCAATGCGCGCATGGCTTTCCCTTCGTCGATATGTGCCCATTATACGGCTCCCGCAGCGCATCGCCGCCGCTCGGGTATCATATGCACCATGGGATCTGAACCGAAACACGCGATACGGCCCGACTCCCGCGCCGAAGCGCTGGAAGCTGCGGACATCACGGCTCCGGCCGATCAAGCGCCTGCGCAGACACCGGTCCGAGGCAAGGCCACCACCGCCGATCCCAATGTGGGCGCCTCGGCAGCGCTCATCAGCATCTGCACCATCATCAGCCGCATCACCGGCTTCGCGCGCACTTGGGCCATGGCCTTCGCGCTGGGCGCCACGTTCCTCAGCTCAAGCTATCAAGTGGCCAACAACCTGCCCAATATGCTCTACGAGCTGGTGATGGGAGGCATGCTCTCAACGGCGTTCCTGCCGGTCTACCTATCGCTCAAGCGCAATGCCGGACGGCTTGCCAGCCGTCGCTACGCTTCGAACCTACTGACCATCGTGGTGCTGGGCTTAGGTGCGCTCAGCCTGATCTGCATCCTGTTCCCTGCTCAGGTCATCTACACCCAGACCTTCTTCAGCGACCAGGAGCAGATGGGCACCTCCGTGCTGCTGTTCCGTTTCTTCGCCATCCAGCTGGTCTTCTATGGTGCGTCATCCATCATCAGCGGCCTGCTGAACGCCAATCGCGATTACATCTGGGGCGCCATCGCCCCGGTCTTCAACAACCTAGTGGTCATCGCCACGTTCATCGCCTATGCCTACGTGGCGCCCAGCGACCCGCAGCTGGCCCTCTACATCATCGCCATCGGCAATCCGGCGGGTGCGGCCATCCAGCTGGTCATCCAGCTGCCAGGGTTGCGCCGCAACGGCATCTTGCTCACGCCCCGCATCAACTTCCGCGACCCGGGCCTTGGCGAGACCGTGCGCCTGGGCGTGCCCGCACTCATCGTCACCATCATCGGGTTCGTCACGGTCAGTGTGGCGAACGCCGCATCCTACACCTTCGCCGACAACGGCCCTAGCGTCATCGCCTATGCCAGGCTGTGGTTCACCTTCCCCTACAGCTTCCTGGCCATCCCCGTTGCCACCGCCATGTTCACCGAGCTGTCGGATATGCAGGCTCGCGAGAACACCGAGGGCGTGGTGCGCGGCATCATCGGCGGCACATCGCAGATATTCTTCCTGATGATCCCCTTCGCGCTGTACCTAATCGCGTTCGGGCAGCCCCTCGTGTCGCTGTACCATATCGGAGCATTCACCGAAGATGCCATTGGCCAGATCGCGCGCTACCTTGCCGTCATGGCCGTGGCGCTGCCGTTCTATGGCGTGAACACGTATCTACAGATGGCGTTCAGCAGCATCAGACGCATGAAGGCGTTCAGTATCTTCACCTTGGTAGCCAGCCTGGCGCAGGTGGGCATCATCGTGGGTGCGGTGGCAATCCATGATGCGGGGGGCGCCACCACCATGGACTTCATCGCCGCGGGCACCATCGCGGCATATCTGCTGGGAGATGTGCTGGAGCTGATCTATCTGAAGAAGCGCTACGGACGCCCGTTCAAGCTGGGCATCTTGACGAAGGCGTGCCTGCGAGCCACCGTCGTCGGGCTGGCTGGCGCTGCGGTGGGCGCGGCGGCGTTCTGGGGACTGACCCTTCTGCATGATGCAAGCGGCAGCGTACCCCTCACCTTGGTCTACCTGCTGGTATCAGGCGCCCTTGCCATGGGCGTCACGTTCGCACCAGCCATCAAGGGCAACTGGCCCGAAGCTGCCTTCGCCACCGGCATCTACCGGAAGGTGCGACGGCTCGTCAAGCGCTCAGGCTAAGCATCGCTAAGCGCTCGATATCACTAAACGTCCGAGTATCCTTGGACGTTCCTCGTGCGATCGCGCACCCAATGTCACATTTGATATCACGTGGTATCCGGTATCGCATAGCACCAGAAACCGCAACGGCGCGACATCCCCTCGAGATGCCGCGCCGATCCTGATGATGCGCACATGATGGCCCGTGCCAGCTTGTGCCTTACAGCTCCTTCACCCACAGGCCATGGATGTTACAGAACTCGTACACCGCAAGGGGCTTCTCGCCTTCGCCCAGATAGAAATCCGTGCGGGGCGCCATATCGTCTTGCAGCGGATGAATCTCATAACCCGCATCCTTCACCAAGCAGATGAACTGGATGTAGTGCTCGGGCGTCATGGGATGGTCGATGCTGCCGATATTCACATGCACATGGTTGCCTTCGATATGCACATCGGGCACGTGCTTCTCCAACGCCGCATCGGTACTGTCCGCCACCAACTCGACCATGGGCTCACCGCAGCACACCAGCGGAACGCCGCTATCCACGACCTTCACCGCAATGTTGCCGCAATGCTCGCAACGATAGAACTTGACCGTCATGGGAACCTCTTTTCACTCTATGTTTACTGCTGCGCCCATTCTAATCGCGCGGCGCATCACTGCAAGGCACCTCAGCACGCTCGTTACCTTGCTGTGGAAGCCCCTTTACATGCGCAAACACCAGCAGCCCTACCCCGACGAGCACCAATGGCACGCTGAGCACCTGGCCCATGGTCAGCCAGCCGCCCCACAGATATCCCAGCTGCACGTCAGGCTGGCGCACGAATTCGATGAGGAAGCGGAAGATGCCGTAGAGCACCAGGAACCACCCCAAGAACGTCCCGCGCGGACGTGGCGGCACCTTGCGCGAGAGCGCGAACAGCACAAAGAAGATGACCAACCCCTCCAGTACGCCCTCGTAGAGTTGCGTGGGATGCCGGGGTATGTTCCCCGCTGCGCCCCCGAACACCACCCCGATGGGCCAGTCCGTCGGCGCGCCCCACAGCTCGCCATTGATGAAGTTGGCACAACGCCCGAAGAATAGCCCCAGCGCGGCCGCGATGGCCCCGATATCGGCCAGCGTCAGATACGGGATATGCGTCACTTTCGCCGCCACGATGCCCGCTAGCAGCGCGCCGATCAGGCCGCCATGGAAGCTCATGCCGCCTTCGTTGAAGGCCAGGATGCTGGCCGGATGCGCTAGATAGTAGCCATCGCCATAGAACAGGCAATACCCCAACCGAGCACCCACGATGATGCCGATCATCACGCACAGCATGATGGTCAGCACGTCTTCGGCGGTGAAATCCAGCTTCCAGCGCTTAGCGATGCGATAGAGGATGAACGCAGCCAGCGCAAATCCCAGCACGTACGCGATGCCATACCAACGGATGGCCACCGGGCCTAACTGCACCGCCACAGGATCAAGAGAATGGTACAGCGCATCTAGCATGTAGGTTGCTCCATCATGCGTCCAGCTTGCGACCCATGCCAGCATGCACTTCGGCAGCCGCCGCATGCACATCATCGCGCAGCGTGGGCGGAATGGGCCGCAGCATGGACGTCTTCGCCGAGCACGCCGGGCACGCTATAGTGAACAGGCCCAGGTCGGGGCGCAGCACCATAAGGCTTTCGTAGTCCAGCATGTTCAAGATGGTGGAGGCGCAATTCGGGCACATGAACGAGTACATATCACGCTGCATGGGCACCTCCTTGATCGGTCGATGATCCAATTCTACCAGAGCACCTGAGCATCGGTGCGCGCATGCGCATCCGTAAAGCCGCCGTCACTCCATGCGTTTACAGGATGAAACGGTTCGGGTTCCCTTTGCGGATGCGGTCGGGCGGCGCATCGGCAATGTCGGGGCCGCTCGTCAGGAAGAACTCACAGAAGCGGCATATCTCCTTGTTGGCGGCATCGTAGTCGCGATCGGGGTTGAGCAAGAGATCGAAGTCGCCGCACACCACATGGGTAGGCCGCACGCAGGCAGCGAAGTGGCAATCGGCCGGACACGGTTCGCCCGGCGTGTTATGAGGGCATCTGCCCTGCATCTCATCGTCGCAACCGCGTATCTCCCAACAGGCGGTCATGCTCCCCTCTCCCTTCTTCCTTTGCGCCTTGCACATCGCATCGCCTTCATCATGGCTGCGACCAAATTCTTCACCGTACCCGTTGCGCAACGGATCGTTGAAGGCGGATCGTGCCGAAGGACGGATCGTGCCGAAGGCTAACCATGCCAAAGGCTTGTCGTGCTCGAAAAAGAAAAGCGCCCGGGCGTGCCGGGCGCCGTGCACCAGCAGGTGCCTACATAGGCTGGCCGCCCACGAACGCCTGCATGTCGAAATCCTCCGGCATATCTGCGCTGCGCACGCCCTGCACCTCGGGGATGCGATCGCGCAGGATGCGCTCGATGCCGTTGCTCAACGTGATCTGCGACATGGGGCAGCCATGGCAGGCGCCTTGCAGCTGCACGACCACATAGCCATCATCGGTGATGTCCACCAGTTCCACATCGCCGCCGTCCGCCTGCAGGCTGGGGCGGATCTGATCAAGCACCTCGGAAACCTTTTCCTTATCCAACATATATCTCTCCTATCAGGATGCGTTGTGTCTCATGCCGATTCTATCATGGGCGATCAGGGCATGCGACCGCATATCTCCGCATACACACAAGCCAGCCACCTTGCGTCGCTCGTTCGCTTCGCATCTTCACGATTGACCAGCGGCAAACGCGCATATAAAATGGATAGGTTCGCGCTGAACGGGCCGTTAGCTCAGTTGGTAGAGCAGGGGACTTTTAATCCCAAGGTCGCGGGTTCGATTCCCTCACGGCCCACCACGCGCACATCGTATCGCTGGGGTATCGTCCAACGGCAGGACTCTGGTTTTTGGTGCCAGCTATCTAGGTTCGAATCCTGGTACCCCAGCCATCTTCTTCATCTCTCGAAATCGAAGCGCGGGCCACGCACGCAGACACCACACGCGCAGACGCCACGCATGCAGACGCCCGAGGGGCGCTTCCCTATCTTCCCTATCCGACCGCTGCTTGCATCCAACCACTGCTAGAACACGATGCCAAGAGCATTCATGACCAGGCCCCACAGAACGCCTATCACATATAGCAGACCGATGATGGCAAGGTTCTGCCGCATGGGGCGGTTCGCGCGCACCAGCACCAGCAAGCCCACACCCGCCGACACCAGAAGGCCCGCTAACATCGCACCGGCGCCCAGGATCCCCTCGATGTACAGGTCGGCGATAACCACGCTGGCCGCGCAATTCGGAATAAGGCCCACCAGCGCTGCAGTGAACACGCTGAAGATGGGGTTCGCCTGCATGATGTCGCCGAGCGCATCTTCGCCGACCACCTCGATGATGGCATCCAGTGCCACCGTGATGATGAAGATGAACACCATCACCTGCACGGTATGCTTGAGGGCCGAAAGCGCGATGCCCTTCCAGCTTTCGTCGTGGGAATGGTCGTGCGCATGGTGGGTGTGATCGCACCCCTGACAACAATCGTCGGCATGCTGGTAGGCCAACTGCGGGTTCTCTTTGCACGTCCGGCAGTCGCCGTCGCAGCCGCAACGATCCTGCTCACACAGTTCGTGGATGCGCAGGTCCTGCTTATCGCGGCGCACCAAGCGCAACACCGCGTCGATGATGAATCCCATCACCATGCCGATAACGACCTTCGTGCCGATGATGTAGAGGATGGTGGGCAGCGGCACCTGCTCCGCTATGAAGATGGGTAGCATCTCATCTGAGGTGGACAGGAACACGGCGAACAGCGTGCCCAGCGTGATAACCCGGCCCGCATACATGGTGGCCGACACCGCCGAGAAGCCGCATTGTGGCACCGCGCCCAGAAGCGCGCCCACGATGGGGCCCGCTGCGCCCGCATGCCTGATGGCCTCCTGCGTCTTATTGCCGGTCTTGTGCTCCAACCATTCCATGAACAGATAGGTCAGGTACAGAAACGGGATCAGATACAGCGTATCGGCAATAGCATGGCCCAACACGTGCTCGGTTATGTGTAAGAATCCTTCCATGCGCCCATGGTAGCGAAAACAGGAGCCCCAAGGAGGGCTCGGCATGGAAAACGTCATCTCTTTGGTGTGAAAGCAGCGCTGTCTTGCGAGCCGATTCTGTATCGCATAAAATATACGTTATTAACGTATAGTCTTGAATGACCTGACCGATTCACAAGGATCCGCCATGAGCACCGTACAGAATATGCGCGCACGCACCGGTCTCAGCCAGAAGAGCTTCGCTGACGCTTTCGGCATCCCCGTACGCACTCTGCAACAATGGGAGCAACAGGTGAGTTCTCCCCCTTCGTATGTGCTGACCATGCTCGCAAGCGCTGTTGGAACATACTTGGAAGCCCAGGGAACCCCGAAGCGCCACTACATCCCCCCAAAGACCACGTGGAAAGTGTGTATTGAAGACCCCTTCCAGAATTGCGAGCGCATCTACCCTATCCAGCAGAGAAAGGTCAGAGAACTTCTCGACGACATATCCAGATCGGCAACGCTGAAAGAGATGTGGGTCTTCGGCTCCAGCGTCACAGAAGGATGCCACGATTTCGAATACGATCTATGGACACCTGCCACGGTGGATGACCGCCTGAAAGCGGAGATCATGTCAAAAGGGGTCAAAGTATATGGCTAGCGCAAGGACGCTCTACGGCAAGGCGGCTGCTAACTTCAGAAGCGCCAAGCTGCTCCTTGACCACGCGAACGGTGATGAAGAGCAGCTGAACCTGGCGGGATACCATCTTCAACAGGCACTGGAGCTAACGCTGAAGTATCTCCTTGAGCAAGACGGGGTGGAATACCCCAAAACGCACGATATCGATCAGCTCATCCGGATCGGGAACGAGAGAGGGGTCGATCTGCGCCTCAGCGAATACCTTACCGATCATGCTGAGATGTTCTCGATGTGGGAGGCAAGATCGCGCTATGTGTTGGACTATGCCATCGAAGCACGGAAGTTAGAACGCGCGCTATCAGAGGTCGACGACTACCTTGCTGCCATCGCAGAGGCCGCTTCCTAAGAGAACAAGAAAGCCCCAGATGCGGGTGCATCCAGGGCTTCGTAGCGCCTAGGAGTTCCGGGCGCCGTCAAGGCACACGGAACCTAGAGCTTAGTACATTCCGCCGCCGCCACCCATGGCGCCAGCCAGCGCGGACAGATCCGGACCTTCGGAGGGGATCTCGTTGATGGTGGCTTCGGTAATCAGGATCAGGCTGGCCACGGAAGCTGCGCTCTGCAGCGCGGTACGGGTCACCTTCACAGGGTCGTTCACGCCCATGGTGATCATGTCGCCCCATTCGCCGGTCTTGTAGTTGCGACCGGTACCCTTCTTGGCCTTCTTGACCTCGGACACTTCCACGCTGCCCTCATAACCAGCGTTCTCGGCGATGGCGCGCAGCGGAGCCTCCAGGGCACGGCGGATGATATCCACACCCACCTGCTCGTCGGCATCCACCTTCAGCTTGTCAAGCGCCGGGATAGCATCCACCAGCGCCACGCCGCCGCCGGGCACGATGCCCTCTTCCACAGCCGCACGCGTTGCCTGCAGGGCGTCTTCGATGCGGCTCTTCTTCTCCTTCAGCTCGCTTTCGGTGGCAGCGCCCACCTTCAGCACGGCCACGCCGCCGGACAGCTTGGAGAGACGCTCCTGCAGCTTCTCGCGGTCGAAGTCGCTCTCGGTGCGGTCCAGCTCGGCCTTGATCTGAGCGATGCGCGCCTTGATGTCGGCCTTCTTGCCTGCGCCGTCAACGATGAGCGCGTTGTCCTTGGTGACCTTTACGGTCTTGGCGGTGCCCATCATGTCGATGGTAGCATCGGCCAGGGTCATGCCGAAATCCTTGTCGATCACCTGTGCGCCGGTGACCGCCGCGATGTCCTCCAGGATGCGCTTGCGACGATCGCCGAAGCCCGGCGCCTTGATGGCAACCACGTTCAGCGTGCCACGCAGCTTGTTCAGTAGCAGGGTGGCCAGCGCTTCGCCGTCCACGTCCTCGGCCACCAGGAACAGCGGGCGGCCGGAGCGCATGACCTCTTCCAGCAGTGGGATGAAGTCCTGCACATTGGAGACCTTCTGGTCGGTCAGCATGATGTAGGGATCCTTCAGGACCGCTTCCATCTTCTCCATGTCGGTGGCCATGTAGGGGCTGATGTAGCCGCGGTCGTACTGCATGCCCTCGACGATGTCCATCTCGATGCCGAAGGTCTGGCTCTCTTCCACGCTGATGGCACCATCATTGCCCACGGTGGACATGGCCTCGGCGATCTTCTCGCCGATAATCGGGTCGCCCGCGGAAATGGTGCCCACATTGGCGATCTGCTCTTTGGTGGACACGTTCTTGGATGCCTTCTTGATGGCCTCCACCACCGTTTCGGTGGCCTGCTCGATGCCGCGGCGGATGGCGAGCGCATCGCTACCGGCGGTCACGTTGCGCAGACCGTCGCTCACGATGATATCAGCCAGCAGCGTGGCGGTGGTGGTACCGTCGCCAGCCACGTCGTTGGTCTTCACGGCCACTTCGCGCACCAGCTGAGCGCCCATGTTCTCGATGGGGTCTTCCAGCTCCACTTCCTTGGCCACGGTCACGCCGTCGTTGGTGATGGTAGGAGCGCCGTAGCTCTTCTCCAGCGCCACGTAACGGCCCTTCGGCCCCAGCGTCACCTTCACGGCGTCGGAGAGCTTCTTGACGCCTTCGCCCAGCTTGGCGCGCGCGTCCTGATCGAATGTGATAGCTTTTGCCATTTTTCCTCCTGACGATCGTCTCTGACGGGCAGCTTGCATTTCAGAACTTGAAGGATCTCGCACACGGCACGAAGGCCGCTTAGCTCAACCCTTCAAAACCTTCAAAGCAATCTGCTCCGACAAAGACGTTCTTTCATTACCTTGGTTGCTATTCCTTTAAGCGAATACCGCGTAGATATCGTCCGCACGCACGATGAGCACTTCCTCGTCGTCGCACAGGATCTCGTTCCCGCCGTACTTGCTGTACACCACGCGGTCGCCTTTCTTCACGGGCACGGGCACCTTGTTGCCATCCTTGTCCAGACGGCCCTCGCCCACGGCCAGCACGGTGCCGGTCTGCGGTTTCTCCTTGCTGTCGCCAGCCAAGAACAGGCCTGACGCAGTGGTGGTCTCGGCCTCGTCCTGCTTGATGATGACGCGGTCGCCCAGCGGCTTCAGATTCATGCTTACGCTCCTTTTCGGTCGGTGCAGTCGGTCGATCCAGCGATACAGTCGATCACATCAGTGCGGTGCAGTCGCCCGCGTCAGTACGATCGGCGCATCGGTAGGGTCGCCCGGTGCAAGTACGTGCAGTCTTCATTTTCTTTGCACGATCGAATATGGTAGCACGCCAATTAGCACTCTCATACCGAGATTGCTAACTTTTTAGAAAAGTTGCCAAGCTGTTCCATGAGCACCACAGCGCCATCATCTTCCTTTAGCAGCTTGCATC
>CASTMW010000012.1 GCA_949450265.1 uncultured Eggerthellaceae bacterium
CCATCCCGAGCAAGCGCGAATAGGAACGCGATACGGTCCGCCTGCCGTGCGTTCGGGTAGCGTGCTAGAGGTGCACGGTGACGTGCATCGCAGATAAATGATCGCCCACGACAGAACCCGGCTTATCGGCCCTCCTGCTCTTGCGTAAAGAACATCACACGCAGACATGGCAGCATTGCGCCACAAGAAAGCCCCCGGCATCTTGATGCGCGGGGGCTCTTCGCTCTGATATCTTCCGGCAGGAGAAACCTAGTCGACGTCCTCGAAGTCGTCTTCCACATCCCCGAAGCCTGAAAGGTCCTTCTCATAGGCGCTAGCCACCGGGGCTGCCGTCACGGAAGGCTCCACCGTTTCGGGTGTCTCGTATTCGACCGCCACGTCTTCCTCGTAGACGATGCCGATGTCGCCCGCATCCGGAATGGCGTCGATATCGTCATCGAACCCAAGGCTGTTCAACTTGCTGGTGGCATCGTCGATCATGTCGCGTAGCATCTCAGCATATTCGGTGCGCGCATCTTCGCGATCGTCTTCCAGCTTGCGGATGGCATCCACCACATCCTGCTTGTCGGCGTTCGCACGCGCCAGGATGCGCTCGGCTTCGTCGCGAGCATCCTGCATGGTCTCGCTGGCCTGCGCGTTGGCCTTCACGATGATCTCGTCGGCGGAGCGCTGCGCAATGATGAGCGCCTGGCTGATGGCCGAATCGTTCGCCTGCTTGTCGGAGAGCTGCGCTTCTAGATCGGCGATGATGTCGTCCTTCTCGGCCAAGAGCGCCGCGTAATCGCCTTCGTCGACATCGGCAACAGCGCCGCGATCCACTTCGACCGCTTCGACCTGTTCCACAGCGACCACATGCTCGTTGGCCTCGGCTTCGGCCAACTGATCCTCCAGTTCGGCGATACGATCGTTCAGCAGATCGATCTCGTCGGCGACATGCTCAAGGAATACGTCGACCTCGTCGACGTCATAGCCCTTGCGTCCTATGGAAAAGCTCTGGTTTTGGATGTCTTCCGAGGTGATGGCCATGTTCGTTCCCTTCGATGTTCGTATCGCTGCGCGCCTATCAGATGAACGCAGGTGCTAGAGCACCCAATATATAAGCATCTCCAGTAATTGTAAAACAATTATCGCGACAATCGGCGAGATATCCACCATTCCCCCAATGGGTTTGATGAAACGGCGGAACAGATCGAGGTACGGATCGCATATCTTGCCCAACGCCGCCTCGATATCGCCGATGACGCCGCCCCGATTGGGGATCCACGACATCAGCACGTAAATGAAGATGATGAAGGTGTAGACGTTGATAAGCTGACCCAATATCCATGAGAGCATTATGCCAACTCCTTCGCACGGTCAATGGCGGCCTTGACGCCCGCCTGGATGGATGCCGCAAAGCCAGCCTGGTCCATGGCCGCCAGCGCGGCGAGCGTGGTGCCGCCAGGCGAGCAGACAGCCAAGCGCGTCTGCTCAGGGCTTGCGCCGGTCGCGCGCATCATGTCGAAGGTGCCGAACCCGCTCTGCACGAGCAGCGCCTCGGCCACCGCAGCAGGAAGCCCTGCTTGCTCGCCCGCCACTGCGAGCGCCTCGATCAAGGCAGCGAAGTACGCCGGTGCCGCGCCGCTGAGCGCTGCCACCGCGTCTATCTGATCCTCGCGCACCTTGACGGCCAGACCCAAGCAGTCGAACAGATCGCAGACCAACTGCTCGTCGCTTGGGGTGGCGGTGGCACCAGCGGCCACCGCCGTGGCCCCCTGTCCCACTTGCAAGGGCGTGTTCGGCATGGCGCGCACCACGCGTGCGCCCGCAGGCAGCGCGGCTTCTATGGTGGCGCACGCAACGCCCGCGGCGATGCTAACGACCAGATGCGGAGCGCCTTCCAGATGCGGGGCAAGCTGACTCAGGACTTCCGGGAGCACCTGCGGCTTCACGCCGAGCACAATGATGTCCGCCGCCTGGATACCACTCATATCGGTCTGCACGCGCACGCCATGTCGGTGGCGCAACTGTTCGCACCGCTGCTGGCTATGCCCAACGATCAGGAAGTCGGCAGGCGTCAGGTCGGCCGCCACACCTGTGCGCGCACCGATCCATCCCGTCAGGATGGCCTCGCCCATCTTCCCGCAACCGATGATGCCTATGGTCATGGTGCCTCCGCGCTACAGGATGCCCTGCGTGCGCAGGCTGGTCTGCTCGGCGTCGCTCAAGGGGTTGCCCACCGTGATGGCAAACACCTTGTTAGCGATGCAATCCACGCTGGCATCAAGCGCACTGGCAACGCCGAACGAGAAGTCGAGCAGGCGCTTTTCCAGGTTCGCAGGGGTTTGCTTGAACACCAGCACCACCGCATCACCCGCACGCAGCATGCCCGCCACATCGGCTACCTGCGCATAGTCTGTGGGACGGATGACGCGCAAACCGCGCGGCCCGGCCAAGGATGCCGAAACGCGCGCAGCGCTGGCAGCGCCGATGACGGGCAGACGCCCACCCTCGGAGGTGTCATCGGATTGCGTGGTCGGCGAGAAGAGCGAATCAAGGCCACCCGCGTGCTTGCGCGAAGCTGCTGCCGATACCTCAGCGGCACCTTCTGGCGTCATGGAACGCGGCAGCGACGAATCCATGAGCGTGCGACCGCCCGACGAGCGACGCGGCACCGTACCTGACAGACTGGTGGAGCGACTGCTCTCGCGGACATCCGAATACGACACCAGACGCGGCGACGAGCCCGCTTCGCGCGTGGTCACTGTGTTGCGGTTGCCATAGCCACCACGCGTGGTATACCCATCGTCGTAATCGTCATAATCCTCGTAATTGTCGTATTCACCCTCATAGTCGTCATAGCCGTCATACTCATCGTATTCATCGTATTCGGACTGGGCATTACGACCGCCTATGCCAAGTTTTGACTTCAGGTCGCCGAACAGCTCACTGACATTCGCCATCGATCATGTCTCCTCAGATCAGCGCCGCCCTGCGGCGTCTTCTGGTCTTACGCACACGTAGATACCATTAAACCCTAAAACGGTCCAGTTTGCTCAGATCACTCGAAATCGTCACTGAATATGGCACGTCCAATGCGGACAATGGTCGCGCCCTCCTCGATGGCGATGCGCCAATCCTCGCTCATGCCCATGGAAAGCTGATCGAACGCCGCAGCTTGCTGCTCGTCCATGCCGCCGCGCATCTCATCGGCCAAGCGCCGCAGTCCTGCGAACGCATCGCGCGCCGCATCCAGGTCACCCTGGGGCGCCATGGTCATCAGACCGCGCAAACGCAGGTTGGGAAGGCCGCTCGCGAACTGGACCAGCGCAGGGAGCAGGCCAGGCGTCACACCGCTCTTCGACGTCTCGCCCGACACGTTCACTTCCAAGAGCACGTCCTGCACCTTGCCGAGTTCGGCGGCAGTATCGTTGATCTTTGCCGCATGCCGATCCTCATAGAGCGAATGGATCAGATGGGCATGCCGCACGATCTTAGAGATCTGACGGCTTTGGATGTTGCCGATGAAATGCCAGCTGACCTGCGGGAACGCTTCCGCCTTGGCCACCAGCTGATCGGGGCGGTTCTCCCCCAAGTCGCACGCGCCCGCGTCGATGGCCTGCTGTACGCCGTCGATCCCGACCGTCTTCGATACTGCTACCAACGTGACGTCCTGCTCTGCGCGTCCAGCACGTCGACATTCGCCGTGGACATCCGAGAGGACCTCGTCATATCGGGTCGCTATGGACATGATGCACACCTCCTGACCGCCGCAGCGCCGTGTCGGCCGCATACGCCGCCCGACGCTCGGTACGAGAAATACTCCTGCGCGTTGCACACGGTGCAGATGCCGCTTTCCGCCACCCGCGCCGCCGATATGCCCGCTGCTTCTAAATCTATACGCAATGCCGCGGCCAAGTTGACGCGATCGTCTCCTGTCAGGACATCGTTGCCGAACCGCTCGGCGAATGCGGCGCGCACATCCGCTCCGGTCTGAAAGCAGCACGGGCCGATGTGCGGACCAAGGTAGACATTGAAGCCAGCAAGCGCCTCATGCGGCGATGCGGCCGCACCCGCCTGCACGTCCAAGTGCGCTAGCTGCTCTGCTGCTGCCCGCGCCGTGCCCGCCATCACCCCGCGCCATCCGGCGTGCGCAACGGCGAAGGCGCCCGTAGGCGATACGATGATGACCGGAACGCAATCCGCGAAACACAGGATGGGAGCCACCTCGCACGCCGCCACCACGATGGCGTCGGCCCCCGCACGCGCTTGGGCTGCCACCGCAGCCAACTCGTCAGCGGACCCCCTCTTCACCGCCAGCACCGTATCCCCGTGCACCTGGTTCAGCGTCAGCAGCTGCGCGTCCGGCGCATCGAGCGCCTGCAACAAGAGCGCTCGGTTCTGCGCAACCGCAGCCGGGTCGTCCTCCACATGGCTGCCCAGGTTCAGCGACGCGAACGCGCCTTCGCTCGCGCCGCCCGCGCGTCCTGTGAACGCGATGCGCACTCCACAAGCGGCATAGAGCGCATCGTCGGTCAAAAAGGAGATGCCCCGCGCTGCGCACGAAGCGAGCTGGGGCATCGGAAGGCTTGAGGGATCGCAGATATCCTGCTGCATGGGATACGCCGCCTTATCAGGCGCAGATGCGCGCTACGAGCGACGCAGGAAATCCGGGATATAGTCGTCGTCAGCGAAACTGCCATTGCTGCGACCGTAGGAGGTCTGCGACAGCTGCGGCTGTTCGTAGGCCGGAGCCGCCGGCGGCTCGGTAGAGCTGAACATGTCCTGCATGGCCGGGCGCGCCGAGAAATCCATGGCGGATTGCGAAGGCGAGCTCTTGAAGCCGGTGGCAATGACGGTGATGCGCACCGCATCGTTCATCTCGGGGTCGATGATCTGACCATAGATGATGTTAGCGTTCTCGTCGGCACACATCTCGATGGTGCGGGCCGCGTCGCTCACTTCGGTGAGCGTGAGGTCCATGCCGCCCGCGATGGAGAACAGCACGCGCGAGGCACCCTGGATGGACGCTTCGAGCAGGCTGGAATTCGTGGCCTGCTGGGCCGCTTCCAGCGCGCGGTTCTCGCCCGAGGCAAGGCCAATGCCCATCATGGCGGTGCCCGCGTCCTTCATGACCGTGCGGATGTCCGCGAAGTCAAGGTTGATCAGGCCCGGGATGGTGATGAGGTCGGTGACGCCCTGGATGCCCTGACGCAGCGTGTCATCCGCGATGCGGAATGCGTCGACCATGGAGGTCTTCTTGTCAACGATCTCCAACAGGCGATCGTTCGGGATGATGATGAGCGTGTCCACCTTGCCGCCCAGAAGATCAATGCCCTGTTCGGCCTGATTGCGACGCAGACGACCTTCGAAGCCGAACGGCTTAGTGACGATGCCGACCGTGAGCGCGCCGATCTCTTCACGCGCTATTTCAGCCACGATGGGCGCCGCACCGGTGCCCGTGCCGCCGCCTTCGCCCGCCGTGACGAACACCATGTCCGCTTCGGCCAGCGCCTCACGGATCTCGGCGCGGCTCTCTTCCGCAGCTTGGCAGCCCACTTCGGGGTTCGCGCCCGCGCCCAGGCCGCGCGTCAACTCTTCGCCGATATGGATGGTCTTGTCGGCATCCGACATGAGCAACGCTTGACGGTCGGTGTTCACCGCGATGAACTCAACGCCGCGCACCCCGCTCTCGACCATCCGGTTGACCGCATTCGTGCCGGCGCCACCGACGCCCACTACCTTGATGACCGCCAGATGATCGCTTGTGTAGTTCGGCATGTGACTTCCTCCAAGCTGCTGCGTTCGCGTGCTGCGTTTTCGTGTTCTGTGCCCGCGCCTTGTGCGCAAAGCATACGTAATAGGCAATTCTACACTAAACCGCCGTTCACGCAATCAGCGTATCGCATTTATGTGCGGTCGATAGAGACGCGGAACAGCCTACGAAGCCGCGGCCCCCTCGAAGGATCGCCGACAGCGAACCGCAGCGCAGGGCCGCGCAGTGCCTACAGGTCGTCCTCATCCTCGACGATCTCCACATGGTCGTGCTCGCCGATGTCGCTCACGGGCTTCTCCAGGCCTTCGATGGTCAGGCCATTCTTCTCCGCGTAGTCCCACAGCGCCGCATGGATGGCCTCTTCGGCCAGCAAAGAGCAGTGCACCTTCACCGGTGGCAGCCCATCAAGCGCCTCCATGACCGCCTTGTTCGTTACCTCCAGGGCTTCCTGGACGGTCTTGCCGCGCACCAGCTCGGTGGCCATGCTGCTAGTTGCGATGGCGGCCCCGCAGCCGAACGTCTTGAACTTGGCGTCGCGGATCACACCGTCGTCGTTGATGTCAAGGTAGATGCGCATGATGTCGCCGCACACCGCGTTGCCCACGGTGCCGCAGCCGCTGGCGCCCTCTATCTCGCCCACGTTGCGCGGGTTGGTGAAGTGGTCCATCACCTTTTCACTGTAATTCATAGCCATGATGGGTTCCTTCCGATCAGCTCACGTACGGCATGCCGTCGGCCTTGTAGCCGTCCATGATGCCAACGTAGTTGCCATGCTTGTAGTCTTCGTAGAGCGGGCTCATGCTGCGCAGGTTCTCCAGCGTGCCCTTCAGCGAGTCGATGGCGAAATCGACATCTTCTAAGGTGGTATCGCGTCCGAGCGTTATGCGCAGCGACCCATGCGCGATCTCGTGCGGCAGTCCGATGGCTAAGAGAACATGGCTCGGGTCGAGCGAGCCGGAGGTGCACGCGCTGCCCGACGAGGCGCAGATGCCGCGCGCCGCAAGCTGCAGCAGCATGCCCTCGCCTTCGATGAACTCGAAGCTGATGTTTACGTTATTCGCCAGGCGGTTCTCCCAGCTGCCGTTGAGCTTGGCATGCGGGATCTCGTCCAGGATGCGCCGGATGGCATGGTCGCGGATCTTGAGCTGCCGGTCATGCTGCTCGTCCAGTTCGACGAACGCCAACTCGGCCGCCTTCGCGAACCCGACGATGCCGGGCACGTTCTCGGTGGTGGCACGACGGCCGCGCTCCTGCTGCCCGCCGTCGATCAGGTTGTCCACCTTACAACCACGGCGAACGTAGAGCAGGCCTACGCCCTTGGGGCCATTGAGCTTGTGCGCGCTGGCCGACAGCATGTCGATGCCCATCTCATTCACATTGATGGGCACGTGCGCGAACGCCTGCACCGCATCGGTGTGGAAGGCCACCCCGTGCTCCTTGGCGATGGACGCCAGCTCGGCGATGGGCTCGATGGTGCCGATCTCGTTGTTTGCGAACATGATGGTTGCCAGGATGGTGTCGGGGCGAAGGGCGTCCTTGAAGGCGGCCGGGTCGACAAGCCCTTCCGCATCCACGGGCAGATACGTTACCTCGAAGCCTTCCTTTTCGAGCGCCTGGCACGTATGCAGCACCGCATGGTGTTCGATGGCGCTGGTGACGATGTGCCGACCGCGCTGCTGGTTGGCGTGCGCATAGCCCTTGATAGCCCAGTTATCGCTCTCCGAGCCGCCCGAGGTGAAGTAGATTTCGGTGGGCTTGGCGCCGATGAAGCCCGCGAGCGCAGCCCGGGCGTCCGCCACCGCATCGGAGGCGGTCTGGCCGAGTGCATAGATGGCCGACGGATTACCGAACTCTTCGGTGAAGTACGGCATCATGGCGTCGAGCACCTCGGGACGCATCGGCGTGGTGGATGCATTGTCAAGATATATTCGCTTCATGGTCTTCCCTGCCATTCTTCGCTGACCCTTGGTTATGAGGGTTTCTCGTTCATCAATGTCTAGCAATATAGTAGACATTAATATACTGCTGTGATATACCTTGTCAAGGCGTCAAGGAAAACACTTTCGTTTCAACAACGATCGCGCGGACGGATCGCCCGCGGGGAAGGACCCCATGAAGCTATCCACGAGAACGCGCTATGGCATGCGCTTCATGATAGACCTGGCCGAGCGCTACAACAGCGGTTGCATAGCCATGAAGGACGTGGCCGAACGGCAGGGCATCTCGAAGAAGTACCTTGAGCAGGTGGTATCGCCGCTTGCGCAGGCCGGTCTGCTGGACGTGACGCGCGGTCAGCGGGGAGGCTTCCGCCTGGCGCGCCCTCCCCACGAGATCACGCTGGCTGAGGTGGTAGATGCCAGCGAGCGCGGCATCGAGCTGCTGGAATGCCTGGGTTGCCCGTCAACCTGTGCGCGCGAGGACGGATGCGCCTCCCGTACCGTGTGGGACGGGCTGCAGAACGCCATCACGGACTATCTGGAGAGCCATACGCTGGCCGATGTAACCGGCAGCGACGACGCAGCTCAGGAGAGCTGCCGATAGAAGCAGGTGCAGTTGCCCGTGTGGCAAGCAGGCCCTGCCGGATGCACGAGCGCCAGCAATGTGTCGGCATCGCAATCGTAGCGCAGCTCCACCAGATCCTGCACGTTTCCGCTGGTAGCACCCTTGTTCCATAGCTCGCTGCGACTGCGCGACCAGAACCACATCTGGCCGGTGTCCAGCGTGCGTTCCAGCGCGTCTGCGTTCATCCACGCCATCATGAGCACTTCACGCGTGTCGGCATCCTGCACGATGCACGGGATGAGGCCACGTTCGTCATAAACCAATTCTGGAAGCGGCATGCTGGTCCGTCCTTCGGTCTTGATCAGGGATTGCAGTTCGCGCACGGAATGTAGCCCTCGGCGATCAGGGCGTCGCGAGTGGTCTCTACCGTGCGTTTGTTCTTCTCGCTCATACGCGCCACCGACGTACAGGTGGCATAGTGGAACTTCTTCGTGTTCGTATTGGCCACGTAGGTATGCGTCTGCGCTACGGGTGCGCTCTCTTCGGGCTGTGCGGACGCAGCCGAAGCTGCTGCCGTGGACGCAGCAGCAGCCGCAGCCGATGCAACGTCCGCGTCGGTTGGCCCTGTTCCAGCCAGATCGGCTGGCGCTTGGCTGCTGGCACCCGTGGCGTAGTCTATCTGCACGCCCGGCTGCACGTTATGGAGGTATACGTTGAAGCAGATGGCCTCTCCCTCGTCTTCTAGGGAATACGCCTGCATCTGCACGCCGCGCGCCACCAGCTCGTCCCCTTGGTAGATGGGCGTGACGCGCAGCAGAAGATGGCCGTCCGTCGCGTCGACATAGCGGTCCATCCTTTGCTCCAACGTTTGCATGACGCCTTGGTTCATGTAGCCGGTGCCAGTCATCAGGTTGCGCTCGTTGGCATCTTCGGCCGTCAAGCAATGCGCGATCAGATGGCTGCGCTCGTACAGATGGTCCAGCCCCAGGTTGGGATAGCTGGCCTGCTGCCATCCGCTTGGATGGATGGCCGAAATGCTTCCCCGCTTCTGGGTCGGCTCGGTCTCGGGACCCACAACAGCGAACGCCTCGGCGGTGCGACCCAGCCGATCCAATTCGCCATACGTTTCGGTGCCGTAGGGCTGCGCCAGGTCCTCTTCCGAGAAGACGGGGTTGTTGTCGTTGAGATACACACCCGGCTGCCCTGTGTATTCGCCGACCTCGGCAAGAGACGCCACCCGCTCGGTGATGCCGTCGATGAGCGTGGTCTCGTCGAAGGTGCGCGTTTGGATGTGGCGAAGCTCGGCGGGCAGCGCCGGTGCCGCGCTCTCCTGCGCGACTGAGGCGGCCGACAGTGTGCCACCTGCGCCATTCAGCCCAGCCGCACATCCCGTGCAGAGCGCCAGCGCCAAAGCAAGGACCAGCGCCCCTGCCGCCCGCATGATGGGAACGTTGCGACGATCCTGCTCGGGCATGATGCTCTCCCTTCTTACAGGCGAACCGGGATGCCGTGGCGGGCCATATCCTCCTTGACCTGCCGTATGGTCAGCTCACCGAAATGGAACACGCTTGCAGCCAGCACCGCATCGGCCTCCCCCTCCAGGATGCCCTGCGCGAAATGCTCAAGGCGGCCCACGCCGCCGCTGGCGATGACCGGGATGTCAACCGCGCGCGCCACCGCCCGGGTCAGCGCGCAGTCGAACCCTTCGCGACTGCCGTCGCGGTCCATACTGGTCAGCAGTATCTCGCCCGCACCGCGCCGCGCAGCTTCGCATGCCCACGCAACCGCGTCCATGCCGGTGGCCGTGCGCCCGCCCGACACGTAGACCTCCCACTTGTTGACCGAACCGCTGACCCGCTTCGCGTCGATGGCCACGATGATGGCCTGCGTGCCGAACGCGTGCGCCGCCTGCGTGATGAGCGCCGGGTCCTTCACAGCAGCGGAATTGACGGAGACCTTGTCGGCGCCCGCCGCTATCATGCGCTGGATGTCGGCAACGCTGCGGAAGCCGCCCCCCACCGTGTAGGGCAGGCGCAGCTGCTCGGAGGCGCGGCTGGCCAGATCCACGGTGGTGGCGCGATCGTCGCTGGTGGCCGTGATGTCCAAGAAGATGACCTCGTCAGCGCGCTCGTCATCGTAGCGCTGAGCCAGCTCGATCGGGTCGCCCGCATCGCGCAGGTTCACGAAGTTCACGCCCTTCACCACGCGCCCGTCGCGCACGTCCATGCAGGGTATGACGCGCTTAGCTAGCATTCCGCACTCCTTGCGAGACGATAGGATGGGCGGGCGCCGCTGACCTGTCCGATGAGCTTACCTTCCACGGAACCTTCTTCTACAGCTCGATCGGCTTCTCAAGCTCTTGCAGGAAATCGGGCTCTTGCACGAGCGTGCCCGCGCAGGCTGCCACCGCGTCCTTCACACTGAAAGCGCCCTCGTAGATGGCGCGGCCCACGATGACCCCTTCGATATCGTTGGCGACGCGTCCCAACTCCACGATGTCGGCCAGCATTGCGATGCCGCCGCTGGCGATGACGGGGTTGCCGAACGCCTGGGCCATCTCCACATAGGCCGCCGTGGAGATGCCGGTGCGCATGCCGTCGCGCGATATGTCGGTGTACATCATGTGCTCGAAGCCCAGGTCGCGCATGGCAGAAGCAAGCTCCAACGCGTCAACGCCCGCCCCCTGCACCCAGCCTTCCACCTTCACGTCGTGCCGATCGGCGTCGATGCCAGCCGAGAGCATATCCGGGCCGAACTCTTCGCGCGCCGCCTGGGCCATGTCCGGGTCCTTCACCAGCGCCGTGCCCAGCACCATGCGCGTGACGCCCGCATCGGCCAGGCGCCGACAGGTATCCAGCGTGCGCACGCCGCCGCCGACCTCCACCTTCAACTTCGTGCGCTGCAAGATGCGCTTGACCACTTCGATGTTAAGCGGCTCACCGCTGCGCGCGCCATCCAGGTCTACCACATGCACCCAATCGGCGCCATCCTCTTCGAACAGCTGCGCTTGGAGCGCCGGATCGTCGTGATAGACGGTCACCTTCGAGTAGTCGCCGCGCTCAAGACGCACGGCCTTCCCATCAAGGATGTCGATGGCGGGGAGCAGGTACATGGTCATGCCTTTCTCGCAAAGCGGACGAAGTTAGCGAGCAGCCGTTGGCCCGCATCCGAGCTTTTCTCTGGATGGAATTGTACGCCGAACGCCGCACCTTGTTGCACAGCACACGGGAACGTGACGGAATGCGTGGTGGTGGCGATGGTGGCATCACTTTCCGGCGCGATGTAGCTGTGCGTGAAGTAGAAATGTTCGCCCGATCCGATGCCGTCGAAGAGCGGGCAAGCGGCGCTTTCGTGCGGTGAGGTGAGAGTGGGAGCGAAAGCGTCCAGTCGCTCAGCAGTCCTGGCTCGCTCGGAATGTCCACTGGACATTCCGGCTCGTGCGGAACTCGCTTGATGGACACCTTCGCTCCCACCTATAGCCGCGCCTTCGCTCTCACCCGTAGCCGCGCCATCGCTTCTGCCCACACCCCCGCTTCCACCCTCTAGCAGGCATACCGTGTTCCAACCAACGTGGGGGATCTTGTAGGGGGTACCTTCCGTGCCCGTTCTCGGCATGTGCCGGACGATGCCTGGGATGAGGCCCAGGCCGGGGGTGGGAGCGTTGCCTTCGGCATGCTCGTCGCCCGCCGCGAACATGAGATGGAGCCCCAGGCAGATACCCAGGAAGGGCACGCCGCGACCGACCGCCTCACGCATGGCGTCGTCCTGGCCCAGCTCCGTGATGGTCTGCATGGCATCGGCGAAGGCGCCCACGCCCGGCAGCACGATGGCATCCGCCCGCGCGATAGCATCCGCATCCTGCGATACCACCACCTGCGCTCCGGCCGCTTCAAGCCCGCGCGCCACCGATCGGATGTTGCCCTTCTGATAGTCAACGACGACGATCATGCGGCACCCTCGCTCACAGCTTCCCCTTCGTGGTGGGCAAGTTCCCTGCATTGCGCGGGTCGATGGCCACCGCCTGGCAGAGCGCGCGCCCGCACGCCTTGAACGACGCTTCGATCAGGTGATGTGCGTTCTCGCCTTCGAACTGCTCCATGTGCAGCGTCATGCGCGCGTTGGTGGCAAGCGCCACGAAGAACTCCTTAGCAAGCTGCGTATCGAACGTGGCGATGGCGTCGATGGGGATGTCCATGCGCCAGTACAGCGCGCCGCGGCCCGAGATATCGATGGCCGCCATGACCAGAGCCTCGTCCATGGGCACCGCCGGGCTTGCGAAGCGCGTGATGCCGCGCATGTCACCGAGCGCCTGGCAGATGGCTTGCCCTAACACGATGCCCACATCCTCCACCGTGTGGTGTGCATCCACCTCCAGGTCGCCCTTCGCGCGCACGTGCAGGTCGAACAGGCCATGGCGGCAGAACGCGTCCAGCATGTGGTCGAAGAACGCCACACCGGTACTGATGTCGGCGTTGCCCGTGCCGTCAAGGTTCACCGTTACGGTGATGTCGGTCTCGCGCGTGGCGCGATGGATGGTGGCTTCACGCATGGCTTTCGCTTCCTTCCGTACAAGACGTTGCGACAGCAGGCTTCAGCACGAAGTCGCGCAGCGCCGCTATGAATGCGTCGTTCTGCTCCGGCGTGCCCACCGTGACGCGCAGCGTGCCCTCCAAGCCGGGCGCGGTGCTGAAATCGCGCACGAGGATGCCGCAGTCGTAGAGGAACTGCCACGCATCAGGCGCATCGGGCACAGCGAACAGCACCCAGTTGCTCTCACTGGGGTGCGGCACCACGCCGGGCAACGTGCGCAGCGCATCAGCAAGGCGCCCGCGTTCGCTGATGATCTCTTGGATGCGTGGCTCGAACGCGCTGCGGTTGCGGAAGACCACGCGCGCGATGGCCTGGCTGACCGCATCCACTGAATAAGGCTGGCGCACCTTCAGGTATTCGCGGATCACGTCGGGATGCGCCAGGATGTAGCCGATGCGCACACCGGCCAGGCTGAACGCCTTGCTGAACGTGCGCAGGATAACCAGGTTCTTGTGGCGCTCAAGCTGCGGGCGCATGGTCTGGCGGCTGAACTCGAAGTACGCTTCGTCCACCATGACAAGCGCATCGGTGGCATCCAGCAGCCGCTCCAAGAACTCCGTGGGCACCATGAGCCCCGTGGGGTTGTTCGGGCTTGCCACGATGGTGAAGGTGATGCCGTTGTCCGGGTCGGCCAGCGCTTGCAGCACACGCAGCTCGTCGATGGCGAACCCGTCGATGCGCGGGATGTCCATGATGGGCGTGTTGGTCAGGCGCGCGTTCGCCGCGTACACGCTGAACGTGGGCGGCATGTTCAGGAACGTGCGTCCCGGGCCGCCCCAGGCCAGCGCCGTGTCGAACAGCAATTCATCGCCACCGTTTCCCACTAGGACCCAATCGCGATCCAGCCCGTTCGCCTGCGCTATCAGGTCGCGCAGGTCGTTCGCCAGCGGATCGGGATAGCGATTGAGCGCCACGGCGCGCACTTCCTCTTCGATCTGCACACGGATGGCGTCGTCCACATCGCGCGGGTTCTCGTTCGCCGAAAGGTAGGCGTGCGCAGGCAGGTACTTGGGGTCATAGGGCACGATGCCCGCAAGCTGGGGCGCCGCGGCGATCACGCGATCCATCACGCATCAGCCTTCTGCGCAGCGGCGGGCGCGCTTGCGGTGCCCCCGGCAGAGGATGCGCCACAGGCGTCCTGCGCGTGCTCGCCGATGGCGCCTGTCGCGCCGTTCATGCGCAGCGCCACCGATTGCGCATGCGCCCAAAGCCCCTCGTGAAGGGCGATCTGCATGATGTGCCTCGCGTCATTCTCGAGCGCGCGGCGGGAATACTGGATGATGGAGCTCTTCTTCACGAACTCTTCCACCGACAACGGGCTTGCATAGCGTGCCGTACCGCCCGTGGGCAGCGTGTGGTTCGGACCAGCCACGTAGTCGCCCACCGCTTCCGGTGTCCACGCACCCAGGAAGATGGCGCCCGCGTTCTTGATCTGACCCAGATAGTCCATGGCGTGGCGCACGTGCAGTTCCAGATGCTCGGGCGCGATCACGTTTACGGTCTGGATGGCCTGGTCCATATCATTCACGATGACGACCAGCCCATGGTCCTCAAGCGAGCGGCGCGTGATGTCGGCGCGCGGGGAGTGCGCAAGGTGCGCCTCGATGGCCTGCTCCACCTCGTCGGCATAGTCCGCATCCTCGCAAACAAGGTAGCACGCCGCCAGCGGATCATGCTCGGCCTGCGCCATCAGGTCGATGGCCACCAACGACGGCTCGGCCGTGCCGTCGGCCACCACGCACACCTCGGAAGGCCCCGCTATCATGTCGATGCCCACATCGCCCGACACGATCTTCTTCGCAGCCGCCACGTACGCATTGCCCGGGCCGGTTATCTTGCACACGGGGCTGATGGTCTCGGTGCCGTAGGCCAGCGCGGCGATGGCTTGCGCGCCGCCCACCGTGTACACCTCGGTCACGCCCGCTATCTTCGCCGCTGCTAGAAGGGCCGCATCTACCTGGCCATCCTTCGCAGGAGGCGTCACGCACGCGATGCGCGGCACACCGGCAACGCTGGCCGGGAGCGCGTTCATGAGCACTGTGGACGGATAGAGCGCACGGCCGCCGGGCACGTAGATGCCCACCGAATCGAGCGGCGTGACCTTCGCGCCCACCACCGCGCCATCCTCGCGCGCGAAGATCCAGCTTTGTTGGAGCTGGCGCTCGTGGAAGTCGCGTATCTGGCGCGCGGCGTGCTGAAGCGCCTCCAGCGTTGCTGGGTCGATCTTGGCTGCCGCCGCATCGATCTGCTCTTGGGGCACGCGCAGCGCACCCACCTTCACGCCGTCGAAGCGCTCCGTCAGCTCGATCAGGGCAGCATCGCCCCGCTCTCGCACGTCCTCCACGATCTGCGTGGCCGCCGCGAGCGCCTGCGCGTTGAACGCGCCCGTGCGGTCTATCAGCGAGCTTTGGAACGGCTCGCATGGCTTGAGTTCGATGCGTCGGATCATTTCGTTCCTCCCGCTATGGGGTCGTATTCGCTGCCCTCCGCGTTCGTCGCAAGGGCGCGGGCCAATTCTACTATGCGCTCGTCGGTGCGCAGGGCGCAGGGGTTGGCGAAGAAGCGCGCGGTGGAATCCAGCACGTCTTCGACGATGCACAGGTCGTTCTCGCGCAGCGTGGTGCCCGTGGCGGTGATGTCCACGATGCAATCGGCGATGCCGGTCAGCGGAGCCAGCTCGATGTTGCCGTTGAGCTTCACGATCTCCACCTGCATGCCGGTGCGCGCGAAGTGGCCATGCGCGATGCGCGGATACTTGGTGGCCACGCGGATGGAGCCCAGGCGCCGATAGCGATCGGCGATGCGGTCCTGGGCGCCCGCTGGCTGCGCCACCACGAACCGACAGCCGCCGAAGCGCAGATCGGTCAGCTGCACCACGGAGAGCGCCGCTTCGTCCAGGCTGTCGCGCCCGCAGATGCCGCAGTCGGCCGCGCCGGACGCCACGAAGGCGGGTGCATCGGAAGGCCGCACGATGATGTATTCGATACCAGGCACGCGGATGATCATCTGACGGCCAGGGTCGTCCAGGTCGGCCGTGGCAAGCCCTGCTGCCTGCAAACACTCCACCGCCTGCGCATGCAGCGCACCCTTGGGCACCGCGATGCGCAGGGGTCGCTCCGCTTCGCGCGGGGCTGCCGCAGCTTCCATGGCATGTTCCAGATAGATGGCGAAGCCAGCTGCCGGGCGGGTGGAGCCATACGCGCCGAGCAGGTTATCGTAACGACCGCCGCTGCCAAGGGGGTTGCCCAGGTTCGGCGCGAACGCCTCGAACACGAGGCCCGTGTAGTAGTCGAATGAGCTGATCACCGAGAAGTCGATGAGCACGTTGGCCTGGATGCGCGCATCCTTGAGCGCACCATACGTATCGGCCAGAACATCCAGCCCATCAGTGCACCCGAGCGGAGCCAGCAAGGCGCGCGCGGCCGCCACCGCTTCTGCCCCACCGCGGATGCGCGCCAGGCGCTGGATGGCCTGTGCATAGGCTGGAGCCGTTCCCTCGCAAAGGTTCGCCGGATCGCACAGACGGTCCACTTCTACCAGGTCAGACGCGTGATAAGCGTTCAGGACAGCGTGCTTCCACCCTTCAGGCGCACCTGACCGATCGAGCAGCGCCCGCAGCGGACCCACCGTTGCCAGCGCCAGCACCACCTGCGGAACGCCGCAGGCCGCCAGCGCCCCCACGCACAGCTGCACGATTTCGACATCCTGCGCGACCACATCGGGGTCGGGGTGCGCATCGGTGACAGGTCCGATGTCCTCGATGCCGATCTGCGTCATCTCACGCGCTTGCGCCGCGCCCTGAGCATCAACGTCGCGGAAGATGCGCTGGGTGTAGCGCATCTTCAACTGGTCGGCATCAGCGCCCATGCGCGTAGCTGCCATGCGGGCGATCTGCAAGGTCACATCGGGGCGCATGGCCAGCAGGTCCCCTTGCGAATCGAAGAACTTGAACGACGATGCGGGCATGCGACCGCCCCTGGCCATGACGTCCATCACCTCAAGAGTGGGCGTTTCGATGGGCAGGTATCCCCGCGCTGCGAACAGGTCCTGCACCGCGCGCGTGATGCGCTCGCGTTCGCCCGCCTCGGCGGGCAGCACGTCGCGGAAACCCAATGGCGTTACCAGATTCATCTTCGTTCATCACCTCTTGCACATCCGCCGCCCTGGATCGAAGGAACCAACGGATACATCTTCCCTTTCAGCTGCTACGCACATGGCATGGAGCCATGCATACCATGTGCTTCCATTCTCTCATCAGATCATCACTTTATCACAGTAGAGTAATAAAGCAACACCTTGAAGAAGATAGTCCCAATCGCACTATTCACTGAGCAGCACGTCATCGCGTTCGCTGGCGATCCTCTTCAGCTCTTCCGTGAAACCGCCTATGCTGAACAGCACGTAGAACGGTGGCTGATCATAAGGTCGCAACGAAGGATCGGCCAGCGCCCGCTCAACCTGTCCTTCCAGCTTACGCAGCACATTGACACCCACCTGCTCCTTCCAGAACTTGCATTCCCCGAAGATCGGGCGCGCAGAAGCGCTACTCACCGCCGCTACATCTATCTCCACATCGCGCCTGCCCCACCACGCCCCTACTCGATCAGGCATGAATGGAAGCTGCCCCTGCTCGGCAAAAGCCCACAGGCGGTCCCGGCAGACCTCTTCATAGACATACGAAACATGGCCGTCGATGAAGTTCTTCCTTATCTGCTCTTCCACGTGGTCACGCCGCCCCGTTTCCAGCAGGCCCAACTGGGGAAACACGAACCTGAACCAGAATCGGATATAGTTATCCTTGATGCGATAGAGGCCACGCTTGCTCTTCTGCGGGTCGTGCTCGGTGACCGGCACCATGCGCTCCACAAGGTCCAGCCGTTCAAGCACCTTCAGGTACTTCCCCAGGCTCGTCTGCTTGGTGTTCAGCGCTGCCGCTATCTCGCCCGATCGGCGATTGCCAGCCGCTATGGCTTTAATGATGGAGAAATAGGTCCCCACTTCGCTGACCTCCTTCGACAGCAAGAAGTTCGGCTCGTCGTAGAGGTAGCTGTTCGCGTTGAGCACATTCTGCGCGATAGCGCGATAGATATTGCCGCGGTCGCAAAATGATTCGATATATTTGGGAACGCCGCCGGTCACGCTGTAGCGCTCGACCAGCTGTCGCCGCGTGAGCGGTGCCGTGAAGAACTCCCGATAGAAGTCGAACGGTATCTGCTTCATACGGATCTGTGCGGTCCGGCGCCCGTAGAGCGGACTGCTATAGGACAGGACTTGGCTCTCCATCAGGGATATGAGCGAACCGCACAGGATGACCATGACGTTGCGCTTGGATAGCAGCGTGTCCCAGATCCGCTGGAATACCGACGGGAACGCCGGATTCGCCTTCCCAAGATTCTGGAACTCGTCGAGCGCGATCACCATGCGGCCTGACTGCTGCGTCAGCCGATCGAAGAGGACATCCCACGACCCCACTACTGCCTGATCGAGCAGCGCATCGCCGGTCACGCGCGCCACGCTCTCCTGAAAAGCATTCCTGTTCTGCTCTTCGGATTCCTCGGTGGCAAGGAAATAGAGCGCGTCCTTCCCTTCAAGGAATCGCGTGATGAGCGCGGTCTTGCCGATGCGGCGGCGCCCATAGATGACGACCAACGAGGCCGCATCAGAAGCATATTGCTCTTCGAGCGTGCGAAGGTCATCCGTGCGATCGATGAAGCGTTGCATAGGGAGCCCTCGCTTCCGGAAGTTATTCGATGTATGGGTAAGTATTATACCGTGAAGTATAATACTTTCAAGCATAATCTAGAGGATCCCGAAATCAAGACAGCACGCGTTCGCTCTGCGCGATCGGAGACGACAGCCTTTCGTCTTCTAGCCCTTCGCATGGCCAGAGACTTACACTGAACCTTATGCGTCCAGCTTACTCGCCAGCAGTTCGTTGATGATCTGCGGATTGCCCTTGCCCTGCATACGCTTCATGCACTGACCCACGAAGAAGCCGATCAGACCGATCTTGCCGCCCTGATACTGCTCCACCTTATCGGGATTCTCGGCCAGCACCGCATCCACCACCGCTTCGATGGCGCCTGTGTCGCTCACCTGCTGCATGCCGCGATCCTCTACGATGGCCTTCGGATCGGCATCATCGGCCAGCACCGCCGCGAACACCTCCTTGCCCTGCTTGGACGAGATGGTGCCATCGGCCACCAGCTGCACCAGCTGCACGGCACGGTTCGGCGTGAGGGGCGATTCATCCAGCACCACATCGGGATTCGCGTTCAGCCACGCGGCCACGTCGTTGATGGCCAGGTTCGCCAAGGGCTTCGCCAGCTTGATGGCCGCATCTCCCGCTTCGTGCGTTGCATCGCTCATGCAGGCTTCGAAGAACTGAGCGGTGCTGCGATGCTCCACCAGATGCCGCGCATCGTAGGCAGACAGGCCGAATTGCTCCTGGAAGCGCGCGGCCTTGTCGTCGGGCAGCTCGGGCAGCTTGGCGCGCACGCTTTCGATGAACTCGTCCGACAGGTCGTACGGCGCCAGGTCGGGCTCGGGGAACAGGCGATAGTCATCCGCCGACTCCTTCACGCGCATGACGATGGTGCGCTTGGCCGTGGGGTCCCAATGGCGCGTCTCCTGATAGATGGTGCCACCCTCTTCGAGCACCTGCGCCTGACGGCATATCTCATAGAGCAGACCATCATGCAGGTTCTTGAACGAGTTCATGTTCTTCAGCTCGGTCTTAGTGCCAAGCTCGGTGGTGCCGCGGCGGCGCAGCGACACGTTACCGTCGCAGCGCAGGCTGCCCTCTTCCATGGAGCAGTCAGAGATGCCCAGGGCCAGGTAGATCTGGCGCAGCTTCTGCATGAACAGGCGCGCCTCTTCGGGCGTGCGCAGGTCGGGCTCGGTGACCAGTTCGATCAGCGGCGTTCCGGCGCGATTGTAGTCGACCAAGCTATGCGTGGCCCCCGCGATGCGCCCTTCGCCGCCGCCGATGTGCACCATCTTGCCCGCATCCTCTTCCATATGGATGCGCGTGATGCCCACATGCGCCACATAGCCGTCCTCGGTGCGCGTGATGTTGCCCGTGCTCTCGCCCGGCTTCAGGTCGGCCAGGCCATAGCGCTCGCTGGCGTTGGCGCCGTCCACGTCCAGGTCAAGATGCCCGCGCATGCAGAACGCGATGGGGCCTTGGGTGGTCTGGAAGTTCTTCGCCATATCGGGGTACATGTAGTTCTTGCGATAGAACATCGAATGCTTCTCGATGTCACAGTTGGTAGCAAGGCCCGCCAGCACGATGGATTCGATGGCTGCGCGATTGGGCACGGGCAGCGCACCGGGCAGCCCCAGGCATACCGGGCAGGTGTGCGTGTTAGGCGGCGCACCGAACTCCAGCTTGCAGCCGCAGAACATCTTCGTGTTCAGCGTGGTCAGCTCGGCATGGATCTCAAGGCCGATGACCGGCTCCCATGTTCTCAGGATCTCTTCCAGCTTCTTCATGTTGCTTGCTTTCTTCCTTCGAGGCTTCTGGGGATGGCCGGGATAATGCTCAGTCGCTCGGCAGTCCTCGCTCGGTGAGAATGTCCGCCGGACATTCTCATTCGCTGCGGAACTCGCTTTGTGAGCACCATCCCGACCATTCAGATAAACCCTTCCTTGCGTTCGCCTGCTTCAATCTTCTTTCGCGAACTGCGGAGCCACCGGAGCCGGACCATACACCGACTCCAAAGCCGCAGCCGCACGGAACATGTTCACATCCTTGAACGCGGGGGATATCAGCTGCACGCCCACGGGCAGCTGCGTATCGGCACCCAGGCCCACCGGCACCGACATGCCGCCATTCCCGGCGATGTTGATAGAGATGGTGAACATGTCCGACAGGTACATCTGTGTCGGGTCGCCGATCTCGCCGAACTTGAAGGCCGTGCGCGGGCTAACGGGCGTCAAGATGCAGTCGACCTGCTGGAACGCGCGGTCGTAGTCCTGCGTGATCAGCGTGCGCACCTGCTGCGCCGGGTAGTAGTAGGTGTCGTAGACGCCTGCCGACAACAGATAGCTGCCCAGCATGATGCGGCGGCGCGCCTCGGGGCCGAAGCCCTTCGCACGGCTGGCTTCATATTGGGCTCCCAGGTCGGCATGTCCCGGGTCGCAATAGCCATAGCGCACCGAGTCGAATCGGGCCAAATTGCTGAACGCTTCGCAGGGACCCAGCACGTAATATGCGCTCATGGCAGCCTTCGCATTGGGAAGTTCGATATCCACCAGTGTGGCACCCAGGCCCTCCAGCTTCTGCGCAGCCTCGGCCACTCGGGCGCGCACTTCCTCGGTCAGACCATCCGCTTCCATGAACGCGGGCACCACGCCGATGCGCATGCCCTGCACACCCTCGGCCAGGTTCGCCGTGAAATCCACGTCGGCACGCTGGCTGGTGCAGTCACGCTCGTCGAAGCCACTGATGGCATTCAGGGCCAGCGCCGCATCTTCCACGCTGCGCGCAAACGGTCCCACCTGGTCCAGCGAGCTACCGAACGCCACCACACCATAGCGCGAGACCACGCCATAGGTGGGCTTTACGCCAACGATGCCACAGAAGCTGGCAGGCTGCCGGATGGATCCGCCCGTGTCAGAGCCCAACGCCACAGGCACCAAGCCCGCTGCCACCGCTGCCGCACTGCCACCCGAACTGCCACCGGGCACGCGCTGGAAGTCCCACGGGTTCAGCGTGGGGCCGAACGCGCTGGTCTCGGTGGAGCTGCCGAACGCGAACTCGTCCATGTTCAGCTTGCCCATGGGGAGCGCGCCGGCATGCAGCGCATATTCCACGCAGGTGGCCGTATAAGGAGAAACGTAGTTCGCCAGCATGTTCGACGAGCACGTGGTATGCGTGTCGAGCAGGTTCATGTTGTCCTTGAAGCCCACCGGCACACCAGCGAGCGGTCCTGCTTCGGCGAATGTGCCCGCCGCGATGGCCGCATCCACCTTCGCCGCCGCATCGGCCGCCATATCCGCCGTCAGTTCCAGAAAGGCGTGCATCTGGGCATCATCGCGTTCGATACGGCTGATCGTTGCCGATGCCACTTCTGCCGCCGTGAACTCTTTGGCAGCCAAACCTGCCTGGATCTCGGCGATGCTCATGGCGCCGAACGGCTTTCCAACAGCTGCCATCAACGATCACCCCCATCCCCCAGCACCGACGGGATCAGGAAGCAGCCATCTTGCTGTTTGGGCGCGTTCAGCAGCGCCACTTCCTGCGTGAAGCTGCCGCGCTCAAGGTCTTCGCACATGACATTGGTCAGCGCGCCGATGGGATGAAACGTGGGTTCGACGCCTTCCAGATCGTATTCGGTGATGGGCGCAAGGCTATCGATGATGGCGTTCAGATCCACCGTCATCTGCGCCACCTCGTCCTCGGTCATGCCGATGCGCACATATTCGGCGATGCCGCGCACATCGGATTCGGTCAGATGCTGTGTCATAGATTCTCGCTTTCCAGCGTGCGGAACGGTTCGACTATGATATACTGTATTACATGTCATACAGAAGGAGAACGCCATGGAATCTGTGCTGACGGTGCGCCTGGATGGAAGTGTGAAGGAACGCGGAACAGCGGTCATGCGCGAACATGGCTATTCTCCGTCGCAAGCAGTACGAAAGCTGTTCGACTACGCCATACAGCACGATGCGCTCCCCTTCCAAGAGAAGCGCAAGCCCAGCAAGGCCGAAGCGGCGAAGAGGATCGCTGCCTTCGACGCACTGCGCATGGAAACACTGGCGAACATGACAGACGATCAGATCCGCAACGAAAGGCTGCGCGAGCGCTATGGACTTGATGCTGGATAACAACATCATCTTGGACCATATCCTTGATCGCCAGCCGCATGCAGAAACATCGCGCTTGGTCTGCCTGCTAGGGATCACCGGGGAAGCAACCACCTACATCAGCGTGAACATGTTCACTGACATCTACTATATCCTGCGGAAAGCTGTTGGGTCGCAGCGCGCTCAAGAGATGATACAGAACGACCTGTCCTTTTTGGAATATGTCGGCATCACCGCTGACGATGCCGCCACCGCGCTCTCACGCGCATGGGCCGACCTGGAAGATTGCATGGTGGCTCAATGCGCCGAGAGGATCGCTGCCGACTATATCATCACCCGCAACGCAAAGGATTTCACCGCTTCAACGGTGGAAGCCATATCCCCCGAAGAGCTCTTCTCCCGCCTTGAAGCGAACGGGTTCGCCTATGAGGAGATCATCTTCTGATCGGGCTGGCTTCCCTCCAACGCCGCACCTGCGCCGTTGGGAAACCCTGACAGCCGCCACATCGCCCCACAAAGAAACTCCGAACTTCTTGTCAAATGTCACCTTTCTCGGAATTTAGTTATCCATTGGCAGGTCTTCACCGTTACAATGAACTCCGAACTTTTTGTCAAATGTCACCTTTCTCGGAGTTCGTATGGAAATAGCGCGGGCGGGATATCTGGAGAAACTGCTTAAACAGCG
>CASTMW010000013.1 GCA_949450265.1 uncultured Eggerthellaceae bacterium
ACCCTGAAAGAGAGGCTAAGGTTCTCTGGAGTCGCAGTTACTTTGAGAAGTTACCGTGAAACATTTTGGACAGTAACGACTTCACACAGCAATGGATCATGGGAAGGTGTGAGATGTTTCACGTGAAACATCTCAGTATTGATAGCTGCATCCGATAGAATGGACCCATCATCATTCTCTTCCCGGAAGGCGGCGATATGGCTGGGTCGGTAACGTACGAGCAAGCGGGGGTCAGCACGGCCGAGGGCGCGCGTGCGGTGCACGCCATCAAAGATATCGTGGGTGCCACGTACCGTCCAGAGGTCGTGGGCGACATCGGTGGCTTCGGCGGCCTGTTCAGCATCGCAGCGGCCAAGGACATGGAGGATCCCATCCTGGTCAGCGGGACCGATGGCGTGGGCACGAAGCTGAAGGTGGCCCAACTGCTGGGCCAGCACGGCACCGTGGGCATCGATCTGGTGGCCATGTGCGCCAACGATATCCTGGCCACGGGCGCCGAGCCGCTGTTCTTCCTTGACTATGTGGCGGTGGGCAAGCTCTCCGCTGAGGCCATGGCTGATATCGTGGGCGGCATCGCAGAGGGCTGCAAGCAGGCTGGATGCGCCCTCATCGGCGGCGAGATGGCCGAGCATCCCGGAGTCATGGACCCTGACGACTACGACCTGTCCGGCTTCTGTGTGGGCATCGTTGATCGCCCGTGCATGATCGGCCCCCATAAGGTGCGCCAGGGCGATGTGTTGCTGGGTTTGGCGTCAAGCGGCATTCACTCAAATGGGTATTCGCTGGCGCGTAAGGTACTGGTGGAAGGCAAGAGCAGCGAAGAGCTATGCGCTCCCGTGCCCGCGCTGGGCGACCAGAGTGTCCTGGAAGCCCTGCTGCGGCCCACGCGCATCTACGTGAAGCCGGTGCTCTCGGTGCTGCGCAGCGCGCCGGATGCGGTGCATTCGCTGGCGCATATCACGGGCGGCGGCATTACGGAGAATCTGGACCGCGCGCTGCCGGGCAACCTGGATGCGCTGGTCACGTTGGATTCGTGGCCTGTGCCCGACATCGTCCAGCATGCTTGCGAAGCGGCCAACCTTGACACGGCCGAGGCGCTGAAGACCTTCAATATGGGACTTGGCATGGTCCTTGTGGTGGATGCTGCGCAAGCCGACAAGGTGAAGGCGTCCTTAGAAGCGGCGGGCGAAGCGGTCTATGAGGTCGGGCATGTGGTGGACGGCAACGGCACGGTGCGCTATGCGCAGGCTTGAGTGTGGGGTGTTGCTCTCGGGCAGCGGTACGAACTTGCAGGCCATCCTTGATGGTATCCAGCGGGGACTGCCGGTGGACGTGCGGCTGGTGGTGGCGTCGAATCCGGATGCGTTCGGCATCGAACGGGCATGCACGGCGGGCATTCCTACCCTGGTGCTCCAGCGCAGCGAATACGATGACCCCCGCGCTGCCGATGCGCGCATCGTGGCAGCGCTGCGCGAGGTGGGGGCGCAGTGGGTGGTCATGGCGGGCTACATGCGCAAGGTGACACCGGTCATGCTGGAGGCCTTCCCTGATCGCGTGCTGAACTTGCATCCGGCGCTTTTGCCGTCTTTCGCGGGCGCGCATGCCATACGGGACGCATGGAATGCGGGCGTGAAGGTGACGGGCGTGACCGTGCATCTGGCCAACGAGGAATACGACAAGGGCCCCATCGTCGCGCAGCGCGCGGTGGCGGTGCTGGAGGACGATACGGAAGAGACACTGGAAGCACGCATCCATGCGGTGGAGCACGAGCTGTATCCGCAGGTGCTGCGCGCCATCGCCGAAGGACGGATGAGCATGGATGAGAACAGAAAGGTACATGTCCATGAAGCGTGAGGTGATCGAAGGCATCATAAGCGACCTACGTGCGGGGCGCCCAGCGCGGCTTTCTGTGGAGGATTTCCCGGCGTTTTCGGAAGCCGCCACCGAGGGCGACGCGCATATTGGACCGGAGGCGCTCTCCCGCATCGCAGTCAGCCTGACCGAGGCTGACATCCCCACGTTCGAGCGCGCGCTGACCGCCATGGATGAGGGCGACCTTGCGTGGCTCGGCTTCAAGGTGGTCTACGACGGCGAAGCGGCGCAGGCAAACGTGGACAACGAGGTGACGAAGAAGTACGGCGACCAAGGTTCAGCGGATGGGCAGGACATGGTCTTCTTCTGTAATGACGCGAAGAAGATCGTGAGCGCCCGCGAACCAAGCCCGCGCGACATCTTCCAGATGAAGGATGCCACGCGCGGTCCGTCCATGCACAATGACCAGTTCGACGGGCTCACCTGGGCGAGCGAGCCTCTGTTCGGGAAGGTGCGCGTGTGGCTGCTCGGTGCCAGCGATGTGGCGGTGGAGCTGGCGCGCTTGGCCGATCACGTGGGATTTCAGGTGGTCGCAGTGGACTACGACCCTGCGTTCCTGAACGAAGAGCGCTTCCCAACGGCCGAACGCATCCTGCTGCACGGCGGCGATTTCCATGAGTTGCAGAACATGCCAGCGCGCCCGAGCGACTACGTGTGCGTGCTGACGCGCGGGCACATGTTCGACCCGGAAAGCTGCATATGGGCGCTGGAGAACGGCGTGCATTACGTGGGTATGATGGGGTGCGCGGGCAAGAACTCCACCGTGCACGACCTGGTGCTGGCAGCTGGCATCACGGAAGAGGACTGGGAGCGCGTGAAGCGGCCCATCGGGTTGAAGTTCGGCGCGAAGACGCCCGCCGAGCTGGCCATCGCCATCGTGGCGGAGCTGATAGATGTTCGCTATCAGGAGCGCTATAGTGAAGAAGCACGAGCCAAGCATGAGAACAGTCTGGGACGATAGGAGAGCGGCATGACCAATCCGAAAGTGAAGCGCGTCCTGATGTCGGTCACCGACAAGACGGGCATCGTTGAATTCGCGCGGACGCTGTCCGAGGAATTCGGAGCACAGATCATATCCACCGGCGGCACAGCGAAGGCCATCGCTGATGCGGGCATCGCGGTTACACCGATCGATGAGGTGACCGAGTTCCCCGAGATGATGGACGGGCGCGTGAAGACGCTGCACCCGCGCGTGCATGGTGGTCTGCTGGCGAAGCGCGACAATGCCGAGCATATGGCTCAGGCGGCCGAGCACGGCATCGAGATGATCGACATGGTGGTGGTGAACCTCTACGCCTTCGAGAAGACGGTGGAGAGCGGTGCGGACTTCGGCACGTGCATCGAGAATATCGATATCGGTGGTCCCAGCATGCTGCGCAGCGCGGCGAAGAACTTCCGCGACGTGGCCGTGGTGACTGACCCAGCAAGTTATGACAGCATCGTGGAAGAGATGCGCGCGAACGATGGCGCCACCACGCTTGATACCCGCCAGCGCTTGGCGCTCGATGTGTTCCGCACCACCAGCGCCTACGATGGCGCTATCGCCACGTGGTTGGGCGCCCAGACCGATCCGGCTGCTGATCAGCTGGCGTTCCCCGAGCAGATGCAGCTGGGCCTGACGAAGAAGCAAGCGCTGCGCTACGGCGAGAATCCGCACCAGGCGGCAGCGTTCTATAAGCGCAACGATTTCCCAGGCGCTGAGCATTCGCTGGCGCATGCCATGCAGTTGCAAGGCAAGGAGCTCTCCTACAACAACTACCTGGACATGGATGCGGCATGGGCCGCCGTGCGCGAATACGACGAACCGGCCTGCGTGATCGTGAAGCATCTGACCCCGTGCGGCGTGTGCGAGGACAAGGATGTGACGACCGCCTATAAGCGTGCGCACGAATGCGATCCCATCAGCGCCTACGGTGGCGTGATGGCGTTCAACCGCGACGTGACCGGTGAGACGGTGGCGGCCATCTTCGACAACAAGCAGTTCGTGGAAGTCATCGTGGCACCGGCGTTCTCGGGCGATGCATGCGAGATGTACACCGCCAAGCCGAACTGCCGTCTGGTCGCAACGGGCGGCGTAAACCTGGCGGGCCAGGGCATCGAGTTTCGCTCGGTGGAGGGAGGCCTGCTGGCCCAGCAGAGCGATGGGGTGGCCGAGGATCCGGCCGATTTCACGTGTCCTACGAAGGTGCAGCCCACCCCCGAGATGATGGATGAGCTTATGTTCGCGTGGCGGGCAGTGAAGTCGGTGAAGAGCAATGCCATCATCATCGCGAAGGATCATACGAGCGTAGGGGCGGGCGGCGGCCAGCCGAACCGTGTGAACTCGGCGCGCATCGCGGTGGAGCAAGCGGGAGAGAAGGCGCGCGGTGCTGTGGCAGCCTCCGATGCGTTCTTCCCGTTCCGCGATGGGTTCGACGTGTTGGCGCAGGCTGGTGTGGTGGCGGTCATCCAGCCGGGCGGCTCCATCCGTGACGAAGAGGTCATCGCTGCGGCTGACGAGCAGGGCGTGTGCATGGTGTTCACCGGTCACCGTCACTTCCGCCATTAGACCGCATACCGTAGATGATGTTCCACAGACGAGCGTATCTGTGATACCATATCGTCTGCTTTCAACGGGTCGTGGCTCAGCTTGGTAGAGCGCTGCGTTCGGGACGCAGAGGCCGCAGGTTCAAATCCTGTCGACCCGACCAGGAATCCAGGCCGCCTTCGGGCGGCCTTTTGTGTAGGGGGCATTATGGAAAAGGGTGTCGCGCGCAGTACGTACACCACCTTCGCCATCGTGGTCCTGACGTGCGCGCTCGGATCGCTCACGCAGACCGTGATGAACTCCATGCTGGGTGCCGTGCAAGCCGATTTCGGCACCGACGATTACGTTGGGCAATGGCTCACCACCATCTTCATGCTGTGTATCGGCATCACGGTGCCGCTGGTGGCGCATCTGTCCCGTCGCATGAGCGTCCGGCAACTCATGGTGCTCTCGTTGGCGCTGTTCGCGATAGGCGCCATCATCGATTGGCTGGCGCCCACCTTCGCCGTGCTGCTCATCGGACGCATCCCGCAGGCGGTGGCAACGGGCATCACGTTGCCGGTGCTCCAGACCATCGCCATGACGCGCTTCCCGAAGGAGCGCACGGGGGCGGCCATGGGCATCGCTGGCATCGCCATGGGATTCGCACCCAATATCGGGCCGCTCATCGGTGGCGCGCTGGTGGGAACGCTGGGGTGGCGCAGCTTCTTCATCATGCTGCTGGTGCTGCTCGTCGTGCTGCTGGTATGTGCCATCATCTTCATCCCGCGCGAGAAGGCCGCTGCGCGCGACGCGCATCTTGATATCGTGTCGTTCGTGCAATCCACGTTCGGGTTCGGGGGGCTACTGCTCTGCTTCACCAACGCAGCTGTGTCGCCCCTTGCCTCGGTGGAAGTGGTGGTGCCGGGGCTTTTGGGCATCGCCTTCCTGATCGCATTCGTCAGCCGGCAAAAGCGCATCGCCCATCCGCTCATCAACATGGGTATCTTCGCATCGGCGAACTACCGCGCCAGCTTCTTCGCGCAGAATTGCCTATTTGCGTCATTCATGGGCATCACGCTCATCGTGCCGCTGTTCGTGATGAACATGTGCGGCGGCACCGCGCTGGATGCTGGTATGGTGTTCATCCCTGCCACTATCCTAGCGGTGGTGTTCAACCCGCTGGCAGGCATCCTTTCTGACCGCCTTGGTGCGCGTCCGGTCATCATCGGGGGCGCCATCCTGTTGTGCGTAGGGTCCATCATCATGGCGTTCATGGACGCATCGCTGCCCTTATGGGCCATAACGCTCTTCCAGACCATCCGCGGCGTGGGCGTCAGCTCGCTGATCGGGCCGCTCAATTCGTGGGGCATGCGGCAGCTCGAACCGCAGCACATGGTGGACGGCAGTGCCTTCTTCACCACGGTGCGTCAGGCGTGCGCATCGCTGGGCACCGCCATCATGATGTTGATCATTGCGGCGGCTGGTGCCAGCGTGCTCGCCTACGATCTGGCGTTCGGTTTCTCGGCCGTGCTGGCAGTGGCGGTGCTGGTTTGCGCTGTATGGAAGGTGCGCTAACGCTCGCAGCGTGCATTGGCGCATCTTGGCGGCTGGTGCCATAGGCAAAACCGATGGCCGTTCATCCGATACGGGTATTTTGAGAATATGGAGGCATATCCTAGAATCATTCACCGTGCGAAAAACGACTGATGGGGATATGCCTTGATCGAGCTGAAGGACCTGAACAAGAGTTTCCGTACCGCTGCGGGACGCGTGGATGCGGTCAGCGATGTGAACCTGCGCATCGACGATGGCGATATCTTCGGCATCATCGGGTTCTCGGGTGCGGGCAAATCAACGCTGGTGCGTTGCATCAACCTGCTTGAACGGCCGACCTCCGGGCAGGTCATCATCGACGGCGTTGACCTATGTGCCCTGAACCGCAAGCGTCTGCGCGCCGAGCGCCGTAGCATCGGCATGATCTTCCAGCAGTTCAACCTGCTCTCCCAACGTACGGTGGAGGCGAACGTTCGCTATCCTTTGGAGATAGCGGGAGTGCCGAAGGCGGAAGCCGCCGAGCGTGCGGCCGAGTTGCTGGACATGGTGGATCTCACCGAGAAGGCGCGTGCGTATCCGGCGCAACTTTCCGGTGGCCAGAAGCAGCGCGTTGCCATCGCGCGTGCGCTGGCAACGAACCCGCGCATCATCCTGTGCGACGAGGCCACCAGCGCGCTTGATCCCATCACCACTCGCTCCATCCTTGACCTGCTCAAGCGCCTGAACGAGCAGCTGGGCGTGACCATCGTGGTCATCACGCACGAGATGAAGGTGGTTGAGCAGATATGCGACCGCGTGGCCGTCATGGCAGAGGGGCGCATCGTGGAGCAGGGCAACGTGCGCGACGTGTTCTTGAAGCCGCAGTCCGAAACGGCGAAGCGTCTGATCGATCCTGGCCAGAGCGAGCTGAGCGTCTACAACACGCCCAACACGCTGCGCCTTGCGTTCACGGGCGAGGAATCGGGCGATCCGGTCATATCGGACATGACGGTGAAGTGCGATGTGATGGTATCCATCCTGGCCGCGAACACGGAGAACATCGGTGGCAAGACGTTCGGGCAGATGCTGATCCAGCTCCCTGAGGACCCAGCAGCCCAACAGCGCATCAAGGCCTACCTGGATGGCCGCAACATCTTCTACGAAACCGCGGAGAGCGCGCTGCCGAACCCGGCGTCCGCCCCTTCCGCAGACGATACGGCGCAGGCAGAACGCGCGCGATTGTCCGCACAGGCACGGATCGAAGGGGAGGCGCTCTAAGATGTCACCTGAACTGGTAGCCCTTATCGCCAATGGCGTTTGGGAAACGCTGTACATGACGGTGGTTTCCACGGTCATCAGCTACATCATCGGCATTCCGTTGGGCGTGATCCTCTACATCACCGGAGATGGCGGCATCCGCCGCAACCGCGCCGTGAACCTGATCGTGGGCATCATCGTGAACATCCTGCGTTCGGTGCCCTTCCTCATACTGTTGGTGGCCATCCTGCCGTTCACGCGGTTGGTAGTGGGTACCACCATCGGTTCGAACGCTACCATCGTTCCGCTCGTGGTGGCAGCTGCGCCCTATGTGGCGCGCATGGTCGAGTCGTCGCTCAAGGAGATAGACGGCGGCGTGATCGAAGCGGCGCGCGCCATGGGGTCCTCGGCATGGCAGATGATCTGGAAGGTGTTTTTGCCCGAAGCGAAGCCCTCGCTTCTGGTGGGTGCCACCATATCGCTTGCCACCATCTTGGGCTATTCGGCCATGGCTGGCTTCGTCGGCGGCGGCGGCCTGGGCGCCATCGCCATCAATTATGGCTACTACCGGTATCAATCCGATGTGATGCTCATCACGGTGGCTCTGCTGGTCGTGATCGTGCAGATCTTCCAAGAGGGTGGATTGAAGCTGGTGAGCAAAGTGGATAAACGACTGCGTTAGACGCGCAGCCCCGAAAGGAGAAGAACGTACCATGAAATCATCTCTTGTGAAGAAACTGGGCGCAGTGGCAGTGGTCGGCGCGCTTGCGGCGGCGGGCCTTGTTGGCTGCGGTTCCGATACCAGCGCGAGCAGCTCGGCGAGCGCGGATACCGAAGACACCATCATCAAGGTGGGCGCCAGTCCCACGCCCCATGCTGAGATCCTCAACCAGGTGGCCGACGTGCTGGCCGAGGAAGGCTACACGCTGGAAGTGGTGGAGTACAACGACTACGTGCTGCCTAACACGGCTCTGGAAGATGGCGAACTGGATGCGAACTACTTCCAGCACATCACGTATCTGAACGACTTCAACGCTGAGAATGGTACGCATCTGACCGATGCTGCTGGCATCCACTTCGAGCCCATGGGTATCTATGCTGGCAAGACCACCGATCTGTCGGCGGTGGCTGATGGTGCTACCATCGCGGTGCCCAACGATGCCACTAACGAGGCGCGTGCGCTGCTGCTGCTCGAGCAGGAGGGCCTGATCACGCTGAAGGACGACGCGGGACTGTCGGCGACCGTGGTGGACATCGCCGAGAATCCGCTGAACCTGAACATCCAGGAAGTGGAGGCTGCTCAGGTGCCGCGTGTGCTGAATGATGTTGATCTGGCTGTCATCAACGGCAACTATGCGTTGGAGGCGGGCCTGCAGGTGGCCGATGCGCTGGCCACCGAGTCCGATCAGGGTCAGGCTGCTGAGGCATACGTGAACGTGATAGCGGTGAAGGATGGCGATCAGGATTCCGAGAAGATCCAGGCGCTGGTGAATGCTCTGCAAAGCGATGCGGTGAAGCAGTTCATCGAGGACAACTACAATGGATCGGTGGTGGCGCTGTTCTAAGCCCCGCTGATATGGGTACTGTCAAGGCCGCCTTCGGGCGGCCTTTCTTCTTCTTTGTAGGTCTTCAAGGAAGGGGATCCGGCGGGTGGATCAAATGTGCAGGGTGTGTACCGCGCCTGATCGCCTCGTCAGTTCTTCAGCGAATTGAGCGGTGCGGGCATGCGGCCGCCACGATGTGCGAACACGGTGCCCGCATGTTGGTTCACCGCCATGACCGGCGCACGGCCTAGTAGGCCACCGAAATCCAGCGTATCGCCCACCCGCTTGCCGATGGCAGGGATGATGCGCACGGCGGTGGTCTTGTTGTTAATCATGCCGATGGCCGCCTCGTCCGCGATGATGCCGAAGATGGTCTCGCGGCTGGTGTCCCCGGGGATGGCGATCATATCCAGTCCCACCGAGCACACACAGGTCATGGCTTCCAGCTTCTCCAGTGTGAGCGCGCCGTTCTCGGCAGCGCGGATCATGCCCGCATCCTCTGACACAGGGATGAATGCGCCCGAAAGGCCGCCCACCGACGATGATGCCATTACGCCACCCTTCTTCACGGCGTCATTGAGCATAGCCAGTGCTGCGGTGGTGCCCGGACCGCCGCAGGTGCCCACGCCGATGGCCTCTAGGATCTCAGCCACCGAATCGCCCTCGGCGGGCGTGGGCGCGAGCGACAGGTCTAGGATGCCCTTCGAGTAGCCAAGGCGTCGTGCTGTCTCGCGCGCCATCAGCTCACCTGCGCGCGTGATCTTGAAGGCGGTTGCCTTGATGGCCTCGGCCACCGCGGTGATGTCGGCATCGACGGGCATGTCGGCCAGCACCGCGCGCACCACGCCTGGACCGGAAACGCCCACGTTGATGACCTCGTCGGCTTCGCCCGATCCATGGAAGGCGCCTGCCATGAACGGGTTGTCCTCCACAGCATTGCAGAACACTACCAGCTTGCCCGCACCGATGCAATCGCGATCGGCCGTGGCGTTCGCTGTATCGATGATGACGCCAGCCATGCGCCAGATGGCCTCCATGTTCAGGCCCGCACGCGTGCTACCGATGTTCACCGACGAGCACACCCGCTGCGTTTCGGCCAAGGCGCTGGGGATGGAATCCATCAGCTTCTCGTCGCCGCGGCTGGCGCCCTTCTGCACGAGCGCCGTGAAGCCGCCGACGAAGTCCACGCCCACCTCGGCTGCTGCGCGGTCCATCGCGCGCGCTACCGGCGACAGATCGTGCGCTTCGGTGGCTGCGCACACCTCGGCGATGGGCGTGACCGAGATGCGCTTGTTCACGATGGGGATGCCGAATTCGCGCTCCAGCTGGTCGGCGGTGGGAACCAGCTTCTCGGCTGCGCGCACCATGCGCTCATAGACCTTCTTCGAAACAGCATCGATGCTGGCATCGGCGCACCCACGCAGGTTCAAGCTCAGCGTGATGGTGCGAATGTCCAGATGCTGCTTGCTGACCATCGCCAGCGTTTCGTGTATCTCGGCAGGTGTCAGCTGCATGGCTCTCCATCCGTCGGGGTGTTGCGTTCATCAGATTCTATCAGTTCGACCGCCTGCTGCACGTGCCGACCCGCCGTATCTCCGCCATTGCGGAAACGCCTACCGCGCACGGCGCATCTTGAGTAGAATCTTCCTGATATGAAAGGCGTGGCGACTGCATGCTGGCGGTATGCAACGTTCGAAAGGGGTCATCATGTTGTCAGAGCGCATCCTTACCGCGGTGGTGAAGGCCGCCGCGAAACGCGAACTGGCGCTGTCGCCGACGCAGGAGACGCATTTTCCTGAAGCCGATCCGAACAGGCGTTACATGCTGTACCTGCACGTGCCGTTCTGCCAGGTGCTCTGCCCGTATTGCAGCTTCAATCGGTATCCGTTCCGCGAAGAGGTGGCCAAGCCGTATTTCGCCAGCATGCGCAAAGAGATGATGATGCTGGCCGATCTGGGGTACCGCATCGAGAGCGTGTACGTAGGCGGCGGCACGCCCACCATCATGATCGACGAGCTGTGCGAGACGATCGACCTGGCGCGTGATACCTTCGGGGCCACCGAGGTGGCGGTGGAGACGAACCCGAACCATCTGATCGAGCCGTATCTAAAGAAGATGGCAGGGCGGGTGCAGCGGCTGAGCGTGGGTGTGCAGAGCTTTGACGACGGGCTGCTCAAGCAGATGGACCGCTACAAGAAGTACGGATCGGGCGCGGAAGTGCTCGAACGCATCGCTGAGGCACAGGGCTACATCGATTCGCTGAACGTGGACATGATCTTCAACTTCCCGTCGCAGACTGAGGACATTCTGTTCGCCGACTTGGAGAAGGTGGCGAAAAGCGGTGCGCGACAGGTCACGTTCTCGCCGCTGTATGCTTCGAACGGGACGATGCGAAAGATGCAGGCAGCACTGGGTAAGTTGGACCGCGGTCGCGAAGAGCGCTTCTATCGCATTGTGGATGGAGTGTTGGCTGATGGTGAAGATGCCCTCTTCGATCGCTCGACCTTGTGGACGTTCACGCGCAAGGATCACCATGGTTGCGACCACGATCCGGATCATATCGACGAGTATCAGACGAACTATGTGGATTATCCCGCCATCGGCAGCGGGTCCATCACGCATCTGGGAAACGCGCTCTACGTCAACACGTTCAGTATCTCCGATTACAACGAGGCCATCGCGTCTGGCCGTATGTCCATCATGGGTCGCGCCACCATGAGTACGCACGACCTGATGCGCTACCGGTTGCTGCTGGATCTGTACAAGCTGCGCCTGGATAAGGAGCGCTTTGCGCGGGATTTTGGCTGCACGGTGGATGTGGGCTTGCCCGTGGAGATGGCGTTCTTGCGCCTGAACCGGGCGTTCGCCACCGATGACGCGCACGAGCTGACGCTGACGCCGCGTGGCCGCTATCTGGTGGTGGTGATGTACCGGCAGTTCCTTGCCAGCATGAACAACCTGCGCGAACAGGCGCGTGAGGCTCTGCCCGGTGCAGAACGTGCGCTGCTATTCGGTGACGAGGACGCGGCTGCACCGTGTTTGTAGTTGGCAGCAAGGTGTCAGGCTAGGTAGGCTAGGAAAAGGGGCGAAGCCATTGCGTTCCCGCATCGCGTTTGGTAGATTCTTGCAGGTCAAGAATGAGCTTTCGAACGAAGAGGACGAACATGAAGAGGGCCATCGTTGCTGTCGTTATGATCGTGGCGCTCGCTATGATGCCGATCGCTGCATTCGCAACTCCTGTATACCGGGGGGTCGGGCATTGCGCATTGGGCGGGGCAACTTGTTTTGGCGCTTCGGTCGGTCAGGCCATGAAGGCCGCTTTCCCATGCATCACCGGCGAGCACACCCAGATAGGCTGTCCGCTGTGTGATGTAGATGGCAATGGCATTTGTGATCGCTTCGAGCATGTGGCTCGATCGCAAGCTCAAGACCAAGGGCAGAATCCATACGCTGCTGGATGCGGGACCGGCAGCGGTTGCGGTTATGTGGACGTGAACGACGATGGCATCTGCGATAACTATGGCACATCGCTTTGTCCCCACCAAGGTTCTGCGCAGGACTCGATCGCTTCTACTGGAGCAGGGCAAGGTCATCGCCGCGGTGGCCATCATGGTGGAGGGCGCCACTGCTGGTGACCCCGATCAAGCAGTATCGAATCAACACTGCCGAGCTGACACCTCCCAAGAATGTGCCTCTCACAGGAAGAAGAGTTCAAGTTCCCTCGAACGCTTGCAACTAACGCGTGTACTCATGCATAATCCCATATGCAACTATTTCGATGACGTTTCCGGAATGCATCTGCAAACCGGGAGCTGAGAAAACTCTGGAGAACTCTTAAGTGAGTGCCGAAGGTGCAAGGCATCCATCGCTTGTGTAGGGCGGATGCTGAATCTCTCAGGCAAACGGACAGAGCACAGCTGCCTTGACCACAGGGCGCTCTTCAGGGTTTTGATCGCTGAAAGAGAGGGAGAACGTGGAAGAGGCACTTCTTGGCATCGTGACCACTATCAACAACTATCTATCAAACTACGTCCTGATCATCCTTTTGCTAGGCATGGGCTTATGGTTCTCCATTCGAACGAAGTTCGTTCAATTTCGCTGCTTCGGCGAAGGTTGGCGGCGCTTGTTCGGCGATTTCTCGCTACGCGGAGGTGACCAGGGTGGTGCTATGACATCGTTCCAGGCGCTCTCTACAGCAGTGGCGGCGCAGGTGGGCACGGGCAACATCGTGGGTGCATGCGGCGCCATCATCATCGGTGGTCCAGGCGCCATCTTTTGGATGTGGGTCATCGCGCTCTTAGGCATGGCTACCAATTATGCCGAGGCGGTCATGGCGCAGAAGACACGTATCACCGATCCTGACGGCACGGTGCACGGCGGTCCGGTCTACTACATCACTACGGCTTTCAAGGGGAAGGGCGGCAAGTTCCTGGCGGGCTTCTTCGCGGTTGCCATCATCTTGGCCCTGGGCTTCATGGGGTGCATGGTGCAGTCGAACTCTATCGCTGAGACCATGAACAATGCGTTCGGCATCCCTACCTGGGCGATCGGCTTGCTCGTTGTGGTGCTGGCAGGGTTCGTATTCGTAGGCGGCGTGTCGCGCTTGGCGGCAGTCACAGAAAAGATCGTTCCGATCATGGCCATCCTGTACGTGCTCGGGTCCATCGTTATCCTCATCATGAATGCACCCGCGCTGCCTGCCACCTTTGCGTTGATCTTCGAATGCGCGTTCGATCCGCAGGCTTCGGTCGGAGGTGCTACGTTCGGCATCATCGCTGCCATCAGTCAGGGTGCCAAACGCGGCCTTTTCTCAAATGAGGCCGGTATGGGATCCACGCCGCATGCGCATGCGCTTGCTGAGGTGCGCGAACCTCATGAGCAGGGCGTCGTAGCCATGATCGGTGTGTTTGTGGACACCATCGTGGTGGTCACCATGACCGCCTTGGTGGTGCTCTCCACCATGTATGTGGGCGATGGCATATTGGCTACAGGCGATTATATGACACTCACCACCGAGACGGTCACCAAGACCAACATCGCCCAGCTGGCATTCGGGCAGTTCTTCGGTGCCGATCTTGGGGCCTGGTTCGTTGCCGTCTGCTTGTTGTTCTTCGCGTTCTCCACCATCTTGTCGTGGAACCTCTTTGCGAAGCTGAATGTGGAGTGGCTCTTCGGTAAGAAGGCTGTGCTGCCCTTTACCATCATCGCGTTGGCGTTCATCTTCGCCGGGTCGCTGCTCTCCAACGAACTGGTTTGGGAGTTGGCGGACATGTTCAATCAGCTGATGGTCCTCCCCAATGCCATTGCGCTGTTCGCATTGAGCACGCCTATTCTGGCCATCGCGAATGCGCGCCATGACAAGCGTGCGACCGATGTGCAAGAAGAGAAGCTGGAAGATGAGGAGCGTGCGGCGGTCGTGAAGGCCGAGAAAGAGCTCGTGCGCGCCGAGAAGCGTGCCTCAGAGTCGCACGATAGCGGCATCTAAGAGCGTAGCATCGCGTGGATCGTGCGTGGCTATGATAAGCGGCCTATCGCTCAGCGTGGTCATGATGAAGGCGCAGGCTGCTTCGCGCCGTGCGGCATCAAGACCGGCGAAGGGCTCGTCCAGTACGATGGCCTGACCATCGGAGAGCATGGCGCGCACAAGTTCCACCAGGCGCTGCGTTCCGCCTGACAGGTCGGCAGCTGGTCGATCGACCGCATCCGCACTGATCAAGCCCTCAAGATGCTGGCGGATACGGGTGGCGCTGATGTGCGGTGCTGCTGCAAGCGCTACGTTCTGGTACGCGGTCAGGTCCTTCACCAGGGTGGGGCCCTGCATGACGATGCCGATCCGGGCAGGCGCCTGCGTGCTTCCTGCATCGGGCATGCTCAGCCGCGCCAGGATGCGCAGCGCGGTGCTCTTGCCGCTTCCGGTGGGTGCCATGAGGCATATGCGCTCACCGGGGCGGATGGCAAGCGAAAACGCCTCCAAGACGATGGTATCTTCGTAGCGCTTGTGCACCGCATCGAGCGTCAGGTGCACAGCTTCACCGGAAAGATCGCGCTGAGCGGTTGACGATGATTCTGACGGTGCTGCAGGAGCAGAAGCCGGCGACGGTGTTGCCACGGTCAACGCTGCGGCTGCCGAGCGCTTGCCATCGGCCAGCGCCAGCGTGCTGAGTTTTCGCGACCAGGCAAGCAATCCCAGCACCGTCTTCTCATTCAGCCAGCTGAGTAGCATCACCACGATGGTCCAGGCAAGCAGTCCAGCGCTGTCCAGCGTCAGTTTCGACGCATACACCGCCGCACCGATGGAGCCTAAGGGCAGGCAGAGCAGCTCGGCGGTGATGCCCGCTCGCCACGATAGGGCCACGGCGGTCTTGCTGGCAGCTGTGAAGAAGGGCAGCGCGGCGGGCCAGGCGCAGACGCAGAAGACCCTCCATCGGCTGACGCCCAGCAGCGTTAGCACCTCTTCGGTGGCACGCGGGCGTTCTGCGAGCGCTTGCTGGATGGCAATGTAGAACGGCGGGAAGGCAACGAAGGCCACGATGGTGGCGAAGGCACCATGTGCTCCCCACATGACCAGCACGATGACCACGACGCATGCCACCGGTGCGCTCTTCATGACCTGCAAGAGCGGCGCGAAGAGCCTATGGATAAGAGGGAAGCGATACCCCAGCGCTCCCATGCCCAGCGCGACCAACCCCGAGAGCGCCCCGATACCGATGATGCGGATGGCCGTGTAGCCAACGGCCATCCAGAATGAAGGATCGGCGATGCTCTGGCCCAGCGAGGCCAGCACCGCGAAGGGGTCGGCGAAGAGCAGGTCGTTGCCGATCACAGTGGCCAGCGCGCACCAGATGACCACCCAGAACAGGATGCTCAGTGCGAAACCGCCCGCACCATCGGTGCGGGCGGCCTTCTGCGTAGTATCTTGCTTCTCGGTCCGGGTGCGCATGACGTGCCTTAGATGAGATAGAAATCGCTTCCCGGCACGGCGCCGCCCACGGCATCGGGCGCCTGGGCGTACAACGCATCCAGATAGCCCGCAAGGGCATCCTTCATCGTTTCGCCAGTCAGGCACACCACATTGCAGCGCGGGATGGCCTGCTGTGCGATCTGGGCATTTTCGATGATGCCCAGCGAAACCACCTCGTCCACGATGGCATCGGGGTCGTCCTGTGCGATGGCGGCCGAAACGGCATGGCGTGCAAGGAACGCGCTGATGGCCTCGGGCTGCGCTTCCACGGTGCTCGCCTTGGCTATGGTCACGCCCGTGACGAGGCTGCCGCGGTCGCCACCGGTGGCCTCTTCCCATGCGGTGGTCAGATCGATGGTCTCCTGCAGCGCATCATCCTTCATGGTGGCTGATGTGGCGTAGGGCTGCGGTAGGATGCCCACGGCTTCGTGATTCTGGGCTATCAGCGCGGCCACCTCGGCTGGCTCGGAGCGGAATTGCAGGTCCAGCTCTTCGACGGCCACGCCGCTTGCCTCCAGCAACGCCAGCACGGTGTATTCAGGAACGGTGCCCTTGCCGGTCATGTACACGGTGCGCCCGCGCAGGTCATCGACGCTGGCCACGTCGGATGCAGTCACGGCATAGAGCACGCCCAGCGTGTTCACGTCAAGAGCGCGGATGGCCCCGTCGGTGCGCTGGTACAGCGTGGCAGCAAGGTTCGCGGGCACCAGCACGATGTCAAGCTCGTCCTGCAGCAGCTTCGGCGCTATCTCGTCGGCTGTGGCAGCAATGGTGAACTGCCCTTGGTCCTGAGCCATCATGGAGGCCAGCCCGATAGATGTGGGGCCCTTCAGCGAGCCGATGCGCAGCGCATCCGCAGCAGCTGCGGCCGCCTCAGAGATCTCTTGGGATGCGCTCTCGTCTGCCGAGCTCTGGTCCGCCTCCGACGGGGAAGCGCTCGGCGCGCATCCGATGAGCAGGCAGGCGGCCATCAAGCATGCGGCAAGCGCGGCTGCCATCAGGCGAATGGATATTCTTCTCATGCGGTCTTCTCCTTCGTGGCTCCCGCGTCATCGGGGAGGTGAACGGTGTGCAGCAGATGGTGGGCAAGCTCTGAGCAGGGCTTGCCGAAGAACACGTCGTAGAGCATCTGGATCTGCGGGTTCTCATGCGAATAGCGCAGCGGCATCTGGGTCTTGTCGATGGCGCGCAGCGTCTGCCCGCGCTTGAGGCCCTGCTCGCAGTCCGTGCCGTCGATGGGCTGGCCGCCGCCTCCCGCGCAACCGCTGGGGCACGCCATGATCTCGACGAACTCGTATTCCACGACCCCGGCCCGGATGGCATCCAGCAGCGCGTGCGCGTTGGACAGGCCATGGGAGACGGCGCATCGGATGGGTGTGCCGTTCAGATCGAAGGTACCCTCGGTCCAGGCGCCATGCGGGCTGACAGCGAACGTGAAGCTGTCGGGCGGTGCGGTCTGGCCGGTGGCAACGAAGTAGGCCGTGCGCAGCGCAGCTTCCATGACGCCGCCGGTGGTGCCGAAGATGACGCCCGCGCCTGTGAAGGTGCCCAGCGGATCGTCCAGGGGCATGTCCCCTAGCGCATTCACGTCGATGTTGGCGTTCTTTATCATGCGGGCAAGCTCGCGCGTGGTAAGGGCAGCATCCATATCCGGGATGTCTGGGTGCGAGTTCATGGGAAGCGTTATCTCGCCCTTCTTCGCTGTGCAGGGCATGAGCGCCACCGAGAAGATGTTCTCGGGCGGTGGATCGCATTTCTCGGCGAACCAGGCCTTCGTCACGGCGCCCAGCATCATCATGGGGCTCTTCGCGCTGGATAGGTGCGCCAGCGCATCGGGGTGGTGGTCCTTGGCATGGCGCACCCAGGCTGGACAGCAGCTGGTGAATAGCGGCCAGGTGATGCCGTTGGTATCCGGCGTGCGCTCGGACAGACCGTTCAGCAGCTCGGTTCCTTCCTCCATGATGGTCAGGTCGGCGGCCAGCGAGGTGTCGAACACGTAGTCGACCCCTAGCGCCTTCAAGGCCGCCACCATGCGCTCCACCCCCAGCGCGCCATCATCGGCGCCAAGGCCAACGCCCCACGAGGTCCTGGTGGCGGGCGCTATCTGTACGACGGTGGTCTTCGTCGGGTCGGCGATGGCATCCAGCAGCAAACTGATGTCGTCCCGCTCCGACAGGGCGCCCGTAGGACAGTGGGTGATGCATTGCCCGCAGGAGACGCATCCGGCCTGCCGCATGGTCATGCCGTCGGCCACGCCTACGGTAGAGCGGCTGCCCGTGCCCATGAACGCCCATACCCCGATGTTCTCCAGCTTGTCGCAGGCAGCGATGCAGCGACCGCAATGTATACAGCGGTTCTCGTCGCGCTGGATGATGTTGTGAGCGGGCCATTCGGCGCGCTTGCCCCGTACGAGCTGCTTAGGGTAGGGGGAAGGAAGCTCGGTCATGAACAGCCCCAACGGGTCCCATGCGATGAGTTCGGCATCAAGGAGCAGCTTCTGGAAGCGGCAGGTGCCGCTGCGCGGACAATACGCGCAGTTTAGGTCGTGCTGGGACAGCAGCAGTTGCAGTGCAGTGGTGCGCGCGGTGCACACCTGGTCGGTGTCGGTGTGCACCACCATGCCTTCGCGTACCACGGTGTTGCAGGAGGCCACCAGGCGATCCTCGCCTTCCACTTCGACGACGCACACCCGGCAGGATCCGATGTTGTTCAGCTGTGCGAAGAAGCACAGTGTAGGAATATCGATACCGATGCCTCGGGCGGCTTCGAGTACAGTGGTGCCCTCGGGTGCTTCGATGACGGTCCCGTCGATGGTCACGGTTACCATGATGCCACCTCCTGGCTGCGTGTTGCGCCGAAGCCGTAATGGTCACACCGCAGGCATCGGCTGGCTTCCTGATGTGCTTCTTGGACGCTCATGCCCAGCTTCGCGATCTCGAAGGTCTGCGCCGCATCGGCGGAGATGACGTCCTTGAGCTCGATGCGGCCGCAAGGGCCGATGGAAAGCTGGGCGGGCGGCACGTCCACATGGTCATAGACGTCGTGGGTGTAACCGAGCGCGTTGTCGATGTTGGCGGCCGCCACGCGTCCGGCGGCGATGGCTTTGATGACCGTGGAAGGGCCACTGACCGCATCGCCGCCCGCATACAGCGGGGTGGGCGCATCGGCGATGGCCCCGTCCTCTTGTGCGACGATGCAGCCGCGCTCGGTCTGCACCACGCTGGAGAACGCGCCGGAGTCGATGGCCTGCCCGATGGCGACGATGACCACCTCGCAGGGAATGTCGCGCTGTGCCACGTCGGCGTCGTAGGGTGCTGGGCGCCCGCCGCGTCCGATGGCGCCGATCACCTGCGGCTGCACCACCAGCGCGCAGACGGCGCCGTCCTTGTCGGTCTTGATGGCGATGGGCGCTTGCAGCTGCGTGATCTGGCAGCCTTCCGCCTTCGCTTCGTCGATCTCTTCGGGAAGCGCCGTCATATCGGTCAGGCGACGCCGGTAGACGCATTCGACCGACAGCGCGCCGAGGCGCTTCGCGGTGCGAGTGCAGTCCATGGCCACGTTGCCGCCGCCCACCACGCACACGCGCTTGCCGGTGAAGTCGGGCGCGCGTCCGCTGCTGGCGGCCAGCAGGAACTCTACGGCCGACATGACACCGTTAGCATCTTCGCCATCGCACCCCAGCTTCTTGCTATCATGCGCGCCGATGGAGACGAACATGGCATCGTGGGCGTCCATCAGCTCTTCGAAGGTGGTGTCGGTGCCCACGGCGCAATCGGTGCGCACATCGATGCCGGTGCTCAGGATGAAGTCGATGTCGGCATCCAGCCTGTCTTGGGGCAGGCGGTAGTCGGGGATGCCGTAGCGCACCATGCCGCCCAGCTTCTCGCGCTGATCGTAGATGGTGACGGCGTGGCCCATCAGCTGCAGATAGTATGCAGCGGTCAGGCCCGCCGGTCCGCCACCCACGATGCCGATGGTCTTGCCGGTGGCCGGAAGCGGGGTGGGCGCGGGGCTCCATGTGGCATTGTCGGCGGCGTAGCGCTTCAGGCCGCAGATGTTAACCGGCGCGTCTTCCAGCGCACGGCGGCAGGTGGCCTCGCACGGATGCTCGCATACGTATCCGCACACGGTGGGCAGCGGGTTGGTGTTGCGAATGACACGCAGTGCGTCGTCAAGGTGGCCGGCGCGGATGCACGCGATGTAGGCCGGGATATCCACGTGGGCCGGGCAGGTGGTGGTGCAGGTAGCCTGGGCCTTCGGGCGATGGCTGCACAGGTCGTCTTCCGCATGGCTTGCGAAATCCTCCGCGAAGCCGTCGAGTGCATCCAAGATCATGCGTCCAGCGGTGAAGCCGATGGCGCAGTCGGAAGCGGCATACATCACCTGCGCGGTGGAGCGCAGGTCGTCCAGCAGCTGCGGGGTGCCTTCACCTGCGATGATGGTGTCCAGCTTTGCGCAGCAGGTGCGCAGGCCCACGCGGCATGGCGTGCACTTCCCGCAGGAATCGGCAAGGAACATGCGGCTGAGCGATGCGGTGTACTCAACGGGACATTGCTCGCATGGGGTGGAAGCCAGCATGGCCGCGGCCTTCTTGGCAAGCCGGGCGTGCTCGGTCTCGGCTGCAGTGGGGCTCTCTATCACTAGGCGTGGCATACTTCTCCTTCATCGGAATCGGTGATGACGCGATGGCTGCCGCCCAGGGCAGCTTCGGGTGCGAATGCGTCAAGTATGAACGAGCAGCGCGGCCGACGGGCCAACGATTAGACGATAGGGCGAATGCAGAGCCTGCTCGGAGAGCATGTTGCCGCTGCGACAGGTGAGCGGTAGCGGGAATGCGTCGCGGCTGCGGAGGCCAGGTTCGTCGATGTGGTTCCTTCTTCACGCATCTGAAATGTTCGCGTGATAGACTGACGCTCATGGCACGCGAAGGAAAGGCGGAGACATGGCTGATCGGATCATAGGGCGCAAGGTGGCTATCGTGGGATGCGGGTTCGTCGGTGCCACCAGCGCGTTCGCCTTGATGGAATCCGGCCTGTTTTCGGAGATGGTGCTGATCGATGTGGATCGTGATCGCGCCGAGGGCGAAGCGCTGGACATCTCGCATGAGCTGGCGTTCGCGCGACCGATGGGCATCTTCGCGGGCACATACCAAGATGCAGCCGATGCCGACGTTATCATCGTGACGGCGGGCGCGTCGCAGAAGCCCGGTGAGAGCCGCCTTGACCTGGTCAGCAAGAATGTGGGCATCTACGAGGGCATCATGGGCGAAATACGCCAGAGCGGATTCGCGGGCATCTTGCTGATCGTGTCGAACCCGGTGGACATTCTGACCTATGCGGCCACTCGGCTCTCGGGTCTGCCCGAGCAGCGCGTCATCGGATCGGGCACCGTGTTGGATACGGGCCGTCTCAAGCAGATCATCAGTCAGCGACTGGAAGTGGACCCGCGCAACGTGCACGTGCGCATCTTGGGCGAGCATGGCGACAGCGAGTTGATCGCATGGTCTAGCGCCCATGTGGCAGGCATCCCCCTCGAAGATTTCTTCAATATGCGCAGCGCGGGGTCCTATGAGACGTTCCGCCGCGAGGTGAGCGACATGGTGCGCAATTCGGCCTACGAGATCATCGACAAGAAGAAGGCCACGTACTTCGGTATCGCCATGGCCATCAAGCGCATCTGTGAGAGCATCGTGCGCGATGAGAAATCGGTGCTGTCGGTGTCGAACTCCATGCAGGGCGAATACGGTATCGAAGGCGTGGCCCTGTCCACACCGTGTGTGGTGGGTGCCGAGGGCATCGAGGTGCGCATGCCACCATCGCTGAATTACAAGGAGCAGGCGCAGTTGAAGGCATCGGCTGACCAGCTGAAAGAGGTGCTCAGCCAGATCGACCTGTAGCGCCGCTGCAGCGGCGTCTATGGCCTTCGCTGCTGTCGTTATTTTGCCAGCTACGCTTTTGGGCCAGAACCCAAAAGGTCCTCCGCAAGAAAAGGTCCTCTGCTGCGATCGTGAGTGCCGTGCAGCAGAGGACCTTTCGTTCTGTCGCGTTCAGGGTGCGGTAGCACCGCCTGTACGACGTGTTGGTTAGAAGGGGATGTCGAAGTTCTCAGCGGGGATCGTGTAGCTCGATCCACCGTTCGCGCCGCCGATCACGTCCACCTTGGTCTCTTCGCGGGTATACCGCAGGGCAAGCTCATTGTCGCCCGAGCCGGTATCGAAGTAATAGAATATCCAGCCCGAGATGCTCTCGCCCTGGCCTGCGCCTGTCGTTGGCAATCCGACGAGTCCGTTGTTGTCAGCGAACGTCTGGAAATTGGTGATGCCGTTCCCGATGGCGTTCACCTTCTTGCCGTTCACAAGAAGACAGAGGTCGCTGCCGTACAGCGTGGTTACGTATTCGCTGTTGTTCGTTAGCTCTACCTCAACGCCAACGCCCGTGCGATACCCGTCTGCCCAGATGTTGGCATTGTCGAAGGGCAGATCGACGATGGCTTGCTTGAAGACGATAGTGTATCCGAGCTCTTCATCCACGATGGTCTGGTTGACCTCGACCTCTTTGGGCTCGGGCTGCTCGGCTGTGGTCTTGGTATCGTCCGCGATCTCTTCTGCTGACGACGAGCTATCAGCGCTGCTCGTCGCATCAGCAGGATCCTGCGCCTGTTCGGTCGGCCCGCATCCGACGAGCGCGATGGCAAGCGCCGCGATCGCAGCTAAGATGGCGATCC
>CASTMW010000014.1 GCA_949450265.1 uncultured Eggerthellaceae bacterium
GGAAGCATCCTCACCTTCAAGAGCGCATCGAGCAGACCATCGCATGTCAGATGGGCAACAGCCTCTTCAGATCGAAGTTCGCTACGAACATGCGCTGGCATGGTGCACCCATCTGGGAATGCCGCGTCAATGAAAGATCCGTAGGCTCGGTCCGTATCGCTTTCTCCGTCCAAGACAGGCATATCACGGTTCTTTTCATCTCGTCTGAATTGCACAAGCGAGCATTCACCACAGCGCTGGAACACTTCTTGGAACGGGGGCGCATCCGCATATGAAGCTGATACCTCTCAAGCAAGCGCAAGCGAGGCTCCTGAATGCCATGGCCGATCAGCGGATCGGCGCGCTCACGCTGACCACCTTCAAGAAGGATAGGTCCCTGACGCTGCGACGCGAAGAGAGCGGCTGGGCGCTGGACGAGCAGGGCTTCACGAATGCCACGACGCCGCTTGTGGGCGGTCCCGCCGCCAAACGCGTCATCAAAGAAGCGTTCAAGCGGGAGTTCCCGCGCAGCAACAAGCTCTATCTTTCAGAGACGGACTTGCCGAATCTTAATATTTATAGAAACCTTCGCCCGCATTGATGCCCGTATGCCCCGCATCGATGCGCTCCTTCAGCATGGCAGCGATGCGCGCGGCCGTGCTACCTGGCTCCTGCGCGGCAGGGCTGGCCGCCACGATGTTGTATGCCGTGGTCAGCCCCACGATGTCCAGGATGCGGAACGGCCCCAGCGGCGCGCCCGTTCCCAGCATCCACGCCTTGTCGATGGTCTCCACGTCGGCCACGTCGTTCGCCAGCAGCGCTTCGGCCGCGTTCAGGAACGGCACAAGCATGCTGTTCAGCAGATAGCCTGGCTGCTCCTTCTTCAATTCCAGCGGGATCATCCCAATAGCGTGCGCGAATTGTACGACGGTATCGTAGGCTTCGGGCGACGTTTCCGCGGTGCCCATGACCTCTGCGGTGTTGTTCTTCCAGATGTTGTTCGCGAAATGCAGCGCCAGGAAGCGGTCCGGACGCCCGGTGAAGCCCATCATGGCGCTGGGCAGCAGCGTGGAGGAATTGGTGCACAGGATGGTGTGCTGGGGAAGGAGGTCTTTGATGGAGGTGTAGAACGCATCCTTCTCGTCGATAACCTCGGCAATAGCCTCAATCACTAGGTCAGCGCTGCCGAATGCCTGCTGCTTGTCGGTGGTGAGCACCAGACTGTCGAAGGCGCGGCCCACGTTCGCGATCAACTCGTCGATGCGCTCCGGCGGCGTGTCGGGCGAATCCGTCAGGCCGCGACAGAAGGCCGAAGGATCGGTCTTCAGCGCTTCCAAGGTCTGCACATAGATGCCACGCAACCGTTCCAGTTTCGGGCGCGTACGTTCGATGGAGCCTTCGCTGCGCAGCCAGAGGGTCACGTTGAAGCCTTTGTAGGCGCTTTGCAGGGCGATCTGGCTTCCTAGCACGCCCCCGCCCGCCACAGTGATGTTCTTGATGTCCATGGTGTCTCCTTCGTTCTGCGGCGGCGCGAACGGCAGCGGTGGCCGATCGTGCGCCCGCACCCGCCGATCGTGCGCCCGCACCCGCCGACCGGGCGATGTGCGTTGCTTGTTCGACCATCCCAGCATACTCGGAAGCTGACAGCACGCTCAAACCGTTACCAGTCTGCAAGCCGCGCGCGGGCGAACGTCAGATGTAGGATGCAGCGAGGCGGCGGCGCAGGGGCAAAGCGCAGGGGCGAAAGGGCGCAGGGATGCAGCAGCATGTGGGCGAAAGCGTATGCCAACACGATGACTGTTGCGTCGGCAATACGGCCAGCTAGCGCACCCAGCGCTCTTTCGGCAGATACGTGAAATGCTCGGTGCGCACGTCGCCTATCAGCTCGCACGGCACATCTTCTTCGGTATGGTGGTAGGCGAACCCGCACTTCTCCATGACGCGCTTGGACTGGGCGTTCGTGTCGTCGCAGCTGCACCAGAGCGCCCGCAGCCCCAGATCCTCGAACGCGTGGCGCTCGATCTCGCGGACCGCTTCGGGGATGAGCCCACGTCCCCAGTGCGGCAGGCCGATCCAGTAGCCCACCTCGGCTTCGTCATCGGCGATCGCCAGGTTTGCCGCCTCACCGAAGAGCAGCCCCACGCTACCAACGGGCAGATCCGTCTCCTTCAGGACCACTGCATAGGTCTCAGGCGCAGAGAGCACGTCGCGGATGACGTCGCGACTGTTCTCGACGCTGGTATGGGGTGGCCAGCCAGCGATAGGCCCGATGTGCGGATCCTGCGCATTGCGGTACAGCTCTTCGGCGTCTTCCTCGCGCCACGGACGCAGCACGAGCCGCTCGGTTTCCAGCGTTCGCGTCATGTCGGTTCGCCTTTCGCCTGATACGTTGAGGGAAGGATAGCGCATCATAACACTCCGTTTGGGGTTTTCGAGGAATTTCATTTGGCATTTTCGAGCCATTTCATTTGGGGTTTTCGAGGATGAAGATTCAGATTTCCGCATCTATTTAAACTTTAGCAGCCAGCAGCGTTCACCCCTGCTGACCGCGCGGGCGATGCTCCTTGCCCCAGATGCACAGCTGGTCGAGCACTTCCATGAGCGAAGCGCCGCGCTCGGTCAGCGAATACTCCACCTTTGGCGGGATCTGCGGGTACTCGCGGCGCGACACCAGCCCGTCGGCCTCCAGCTCGCGCAGGTTCTGCGCCAGCGTCTTGTCGGAGATGCGGCCCAGATAGCGGCGCATCTGGTTGAAGCGCACGGGTTGGAACTCCATCAGGCAATAGAGAATGACCATCTTGTGCTTTCCCTGGATGAGCGACAGCGTATAGCTGTAGCCCGTTTCCTCGAACGCCGCTTTCTCGATGCCGGTCACAGTGCTGCCCTCCCTCTCTTAGTGTGACAGTGCGTTGGCGTGAGCAGGGGATGTGTCGTACTCCGCTCATGCGCGCGGTCGATGAGCGAAGCTCGCCTTTGCTCATACCCCATTAGCCCCATGTTGCTTACGCTTTTCTATAAGAAAGTACCTATCTCGAAAGTAGGTACTTTCCTTGCGTATCCCCTTACAAGATACTAGGCACATACCAAAGCCGCAAGGCACATGCACAAGGCGGCACATGCACACAGCGGCACACGAGCGAAAGGGATCGATCATGAAGAAGGACCTGGGACAGGCGGGCGAGCTCTTCCCGCAATCGGTGTTCATTGTGGCAAGCTACGACGAGGACGGCGTGCCCAACGCCATGAATGTGGCATGGGGCGGCGAGTGCACGCGCAACGAGGTGGCCATCAACATCGGCGACCACAAGACCACCGAGAACATCTTGGCGCGTGGGGCGTTCACCGTGGCACCGGCCGACCGCGCGCACGTGGTGGAGGCCGACTACTTCGGCATGGCCACCGGCCGCAAGGTGAACAAGGCCGAGCGCTCGGGCCTGACGTTTACGAAGTCGACGTTCGTGGACGCGCCGGTGATCGAAGAGTTCCCGCTGACCATGGAGTGCGAGGTGCGCGCCGTGCAGGACTGGGGCGGCGAGAAACGCTTCATCGGCGAGATCGTGAACACGCGCGTGGACGAAGCGATCCTAGACGATGAAGGCCGTGTGGACTTCGGGAAGATGGAGCCGCTGATCTACGATTCCACGCGCCGCATCTACCGCGTGGTGGGCGAGGAAGTGGCTGGCGCCTGGGATGCGGGCAAGCCGCTGATGTAGGCGGAGCGCGGAAGAAGGGCGTTGCTGCCCTCCGCCCGCTCACTTCGTCCCTTCGGGCTGGATGGCACCGGGCACGCTGTCGTAGGGCATGCGACGCTTGAAGAGATAGTAGATGCCGAGCACCGGGAACATCATCGGCGAGAACACCAGTGCCATTGCCATGGTGATGGTTCTCATCACGTAGAAGAAGACGCGGTAGGCCACACTTCGCTCGCGCGTCTCGCACGTCATGCGCACGAAGCTGCCGCCAAGGGTCGACCCGCCACGAAACCAAGGGATCACGACCTCCAACGCGATGAACATCAGGGCTCCCACGCATGTCTGCCAAAGCATCAAGGTCTCGCTTTCGCTCAGCGAGAACAGCCGCAGCTGTTGTCCTGATGTCAGCACCATGCCAAGATCGACGGCGATCCACGAAACCATCGCAACAAGACCGATGATGCTCGTGTCGATCCAGAACGCAACGCACCGGCGGATAAACCCTGGGTTCCGCGTTATCTCGGGTCGACCTTGATCGGGCGATGTCCGACTTCCCAACGCTCTTGCGCACAACCAGCCGATCACGCCGCCCAATGTGTTGCACACGAGATCGTCCACGTCACAACAGCGATATGCGTAGTCGTAAAGACCGAACAGGCCCGTTAGCTGAGCGATCTCCACGAAAGCGGAAACACCAAGAGCGAGCAGCACCGCCCTCGAAAGGCGCATGCGCAGAAGATACCCCGCGATGAAGCCGAGTGGCACGAAGAACACGATGTTGAAGAGCAGCTGGAAGATCGCACGCGGACCATCTTTCGCGATATCCCCGATGAAGCCGAGCGGGTTCCACTGAGGCGCCACGCCATAGGTTATACCAGGGCCCGTCTCCGTGGTCGGCAGCGGGTAGAACGCAAAGCAGACGATGCTGAGCAGATACAGGACCGCAACGTAGGTGCCGCAAACGACCGGGACCTTGAGCTTGCCGTCGCGGTGATAGACATACGCCAGGATGGGCAGCGTTAGAGCCGCGGAGAAGAACGGCCATGCCAAAAGAGCCAACTGGAAGTTGACGCTGTAGTTGGCCAAAAAGCTCTGGACCGCACCCACGGATCTCCCTTCTCAGAACAGCGCGCCCATCATAGCGCAGGCTCGGTACGGCCATACTGTTCATGACATATTTGTAAGTTGGCACCTTGACCACGCGTGCGGCCGCTGACTGCGTGGCGCGTGAGCGAACTGCATGCGCTGCTTTCTCGCATCAGCGGGCTACGTCCCCGCCTCATGCAACTTCCGCTACTCCTTACCCCACTCGGATGCTCAGCTCGGTGTAGGCTGCGGCAGCGATGTCACCGGTGTAGAGGGAAAGCTCCTGCTCGTAGAGGTCGCCCAAGGGCTCAAGGCCACGCTCGCGAAGCTCGTCCACAAGTTCGAGATAGGCAGTGAACAGCGTGCCCTCCGACGTCAGCAGCTCGTCGATGCTGGCGCAGCGCAGCCGCTGGAAATAGCGTCCTGCCGGTCGCACGTGCCGCCTGCCTCGCCCGCCAGACGACGCGGATGCCGCGCAGAGGTGAAAGTCGCGCTCGGGATGACCGTCGAGCAGCGCCTGCAGTCCCACGCGGTAGCTGCCTTGCATCTGGTTCATCGCGCCGCTATCGAGCATCGAAAGTTCCAAGTCATCACCCGCGAACAGCTCCGAGATGTCAGTCTCGAAGAAGCGCTCCTCGGGCAGCTCGACGATGCGCCAGCCCTCCGGCACCTCGCGCCACCCGTTGAGCGCCCGCGCACGATCGAGCGTCTTCTGCAGGAAGCGCTGCTGTACCCGCAACGCTCGACACTCGACCTTAAGCCGCTCCACATGCTCGGCGATGATCGCTTCGAGCTGGTCGCCTTGCGGGTCCTGAAGGTAGCTCCCGATGTCCGCCAGCGAGCTGCCCGCCCGCTGCAGCGCGCTCACCAGCATGAAGTCACCCAGCTGCAGCGGCGAGTAGTAGGCGTAGCCGCTTTCCGACACGAACGCGGGCTCAATCAGCCCGATGTCACGATAGTGACGCAGCGTCTCTTTCGTGGTGCGGCAGAGCGCTGCAAACTGGCCGCTTCGCAGATAACGCGATGCGGGGACTTCAAAGCTGGTTTCTTGGCTACGCATGGTGACCCCTTGACCGTGTGGTTACCCCACAGTTTAGCATGGCTGCAGAAGCAGCAAGAAGGAGGAGGCCATGCTTGCATTCGGCAACGAACGGAACGCGAACGGACAAACACTTCCCGTCCACTGGAAGAGGACGATCGCGATCATATGGACAGGCCAGGCGGCCTCGGTGCTGGCCACGTGTGCCGCGACGTTCGCGGTGATCTGGCACATCACAACGTCGGAGGATTCTGCGCTTGCCCTTGCGGCCGTGGGCATCGCGGCGCTGCTGCCCACGGCGCTGCTGTCGCCCTTCGGAGGTGTGGCGGCCGACCGCTTCAACAAAAAGCACCTGATGATCGCTGCAGACGGCGCCGCGGGCGCGTTCTCGCTGGCCATGGCGGTGCTGGCGCTCGCCGAGGCCTTGCCGCTCTGGCTGCTGTTAGGACTTTTGGTCGTACGCTCGGCCGCACAAGCGTTCCATGGACCGGCGCTCATGGCGCTCATGCCCGAGCTTGTGCCGGAGCGCGACATGGTGCGCATCAACACGCTTGACCAAGCACTCTCCAGCCTGTCGGCCATCGGCGGCCCAGCGCTCGGCATCCTACTGTACACCGCCTGGGGCTTCTCGGCAGTGCTCGTCATGGATGCCGCCTGTGCGGCGATGGCATGCGCATGCCTTGCGATCGCACAACTCCCCTACGCACACGGCGCCAGCGAACATGCCGTGCACAACGGCGTGATGGTCGACCTGCGCGAGGGGCTTTCCGCCATCATGTCGGATGCGGGCATGCGAGCGCTTCTGGGAATGGCGATGGTGGCCATGCTGCTGTTCTTGCCGCTCAGCACCCTAAGCCCGCTTATGACCTACGACTGGTTCGGCGGCGACGGGTTCGCGGCGTCACTTGTGGAGGCCGCAGGCGGCATCGGGCTTCTGGTGGGCTCGGTCGCCATGATGGCATGGGGCGGCGGGAAGAAGCTCGTGCACGTGCTGGTGATGACTGGGGTCGCTATCGGGGCGTGCTGCATCATATGTGGGCTGCTGCCGCGTGACGGCTTCCCTGCGTTCACCGTTGTCATCGGCGCGGCGATGGCCGCAGTGGCAGCGTTCAATGCGCCTGTCATCCCGCTCATGCAGAAGCGTATCGACCCTGCGAAGTTCGGACGCGTGATGGGGCTGTTCGGCGCCCTGACGACACTTGCCTATCCGGTCGGCCTGTTCGTCGCCGGCCCGGCGGCCGACGCGCTAAGCGTCAACCGCTGGTTCGTGGTCATCGGCGTGGCGCTATGCGTGACGATGGCGGCATTCTCGCTCTGTCGCTCGCTGCGGGCGCTCGATACCCCCGCAACCGAAGCGTCGGCCGAAAACGCGAACGCACGCGATGCAGCATCGACCGCCAAGTAGGCCGCAATCACCGATACTCTTCGCTCCGCTAGTCGTCCAGCAACGCGTTGTGCTTCATGCGCAGGCCACGGTCGAGTCCAGCACAGATGCCGAGCACGCCCAGCAACGTGTTCACCCAGCCAGGAAGGTCAAACGCCGGCACCTTCGCAACGGACACCGGAATATGCAGCAAGTCAATCAGCCCGACAAGAGAGTTGATCGCATTCGGCACCTGCGTCACCAGTGCAACGAGCAACGTGCACCACGCGACGACCGCGATGGCAGCACTGGCCACAGGATGCTCTCGCCCGAAACGGCCCCTTGCGAATTCGGCGGTTCCCGGCAACGGCTGCAGCATCTCGGCCCTGCCGGTCGCGCTGTCGACGAGATGGATCCGCTTCATTCCGTAAAGCGCCATGGTAGCCTGTATCTCGACACCTGGTGCGACCTCGAATCGTGCTGGTGACCGTCCTTCGAATGCCAGAACGCTGTCACGGAAGATGCGCACCTTCTCTGCGAAGTCGAAGTAGTCGACCTCCACCACCCAGCTCACGCCTTCCCGTTCGATGCCGTACAGACCGCGCCAGAGCGCATCCGATGGCTTTGCCTTTCGCATGATCACACGCTCCACGATTCCTCCTTTTTTTAATACAGCTGTATTATAATACAGTTGTATTATAAACAGTAATAGACTGCGAGGAAGAGACGAGGACTATGCCGAAGATCGTGGACGAGGCGGAACGGAAGGCACGCATAGCGAAGACGGTGTGGGAAATCGCTGCCGAACACGGACTGCATGCAGCAACGATGCGAGCGGTGGCGGCGCAATGCGAGTTGTCAGTCGGCGCCATTCAGCACTCCTTCGCCAGCCAGGCGAGGCTGCAGCGGCATGCGATGGCGCTTCTCGTGGAACAGGCGAAGACGCGCATCGAGGTCGTGGCGCAGACGGACAGTAACGGCATGATCGATGAAAGCGTCGAATGCGCAAGCGATGCTGGCAACCGCGCCACCGCCGCCCGCGCCATCATATCGAGCGATCAACCAGAACATGTCGTCCTGCTGCTCGAGCAGCTGCTGCCGCTCGATAAGGAACGTCGCCAGGAGGCTCGCGCGTGGGCGATGTTCTCAAACGAGGCCCTCTTCGACGATGATCTTCGCGCATACGCCACCGAGATGAACGGCCTTATGGAGCAGTTCTGCCGAAGCTGCCTCGAGCACCTGAACGAATGCGGCCTGGTACGACGCGATGCTGACCTACTTGTAGAGGCCAGCGCGCTGCAGGCCCTCCTCGACGGCCTGACACTGCGCCTGCTAGCCGATCCCACCCCTGGTACCGCCGCCATAGCGCGCCAGACCCTACGCCGTTACCTACAGCGCCTGCAATGATATGCCTGCGGCGGTGCCCTCCAAGCGTAGAGACAGTATGTGATTTTCCCGATCCTGGAAAATCAACCCGTACAAGGTATTGCTCGTGACGCAGCGTCGTGTTGTTTCATGGTCGCAGAAAGGAGGTGCGGCCATGGCCATTATGCCACCGGAGGACCCGGGGCCAAGCAAAAGCAACCGCTTCCAGCCAAAAGGCGGAGCGAATTCAATCCGACCTGCCATGGCCGATGCCATGGCAGACAAGAATCAGCGTAAGACGCCCGTATTGAAGAGTGGTGAGGATCGATGAAGAGGATCCTTATCTTTCTAAGCATCACGTTCGCGCTCTCTTGGGCATACGTATTCGCAGTAGTGTACCCGCTCGCAAACAGTAGCATCTTCCAAAGTAGCTCCATGATGGTGACCCTCGCCATCGGCGCGGTCATGTTCGTCCCGGCCATCGGCGTGGTTCTAACTCGTTTAGTGACGCAAGAGGGATTCCGGAACTGCGTGATCAAGCCTTATCCTTGGAAGCAGTCTCTGCCTTGGTTCTTGGTGGCGTGGTTCGGCCCTTCGTTACTCATCGCCTTCGGAACCGTCGTATACTTCCTGCTCTTCCCAGGAGATCTTGATCCTCAGGCATCAAGCTTCGCGGCACTGCTTGAAAATCAAGCGGTTTCTGCAGGCATGGAACTGGAGCTTCCGAACGTTGTAGTACTGGCGGTTGCCCAGATCGCGATGGGCATCTTCCTGGGGCCGCTGCTGAACATCGCGACCACCTTCGGCGAGGAATGGGGTTGGCGCGGGTACTTGATGCCGAAGCTGGCGAATCGCATGAGTATTATCCCTACCCTGCTGATCAGCGGTGTTGTCTGGGGGCTCTGGCATGCTCCCATCACAGCCCTCGGTCACAACTACGGACTCGACTACCCGGGTTGGCCTGTGACCGGAGTGCTTGCGATGTGCTGCTTCTGCGTCGTCTGCGGCATCTTCCTCTCTTACGTGACCATCAGAACGGGAAGCTGCTTGGCAGCTGCATTGGGACATGGTGCGATCAATGCACTGGCCGGCGCGTCGACCATCTTTGCCGTAGCCGGAGTGAGCCCCTTCGTCGGGCCAGCCCCAACAGGTATCATCGGAGGGTGCGGACTCATCTTGGTTGCGGCGGCCATGCTCCTTGACTTGCGCCGGCGCGAGAAGCGGGGGGATTTGAAGGTGCCCGAGGCGGGAGCGAACTGATCGCCGCGCCGCTGACCAAGACGATATGCTGACACCGCGTCACCCGAGCAGGCGGTCAGCCAAGATGCGCGTCTGGGTGCGGAGCGCCTCCTGCTCGGCCTCGGACATCACCAGTTCGTTGGTGGTGTAATCGTGCCGATCGAGCGCTACTTGGGTGTGCGTCGTCTCAATCAGATCGGTCTGCATGAACGCCAGCGTCTCTTCCAACCGTGCCGCACAATAACGTGCTTTGCCGCCACCGCCCGCACAGCTGAACATCGTCAAGCGGCCCTTCATGGCGGTATCGTCAGAACCGGGCTCAAGCGGACGCGACAGCCAATCAAGGCAGTTCTTCAGCACGCCAGGGATGCCTTGGTTGTACTCGGGCGAGAAGATCCACACCGCGTCGGCTGCCATCACGTCTGCACGAACGCGCTTGACAGTGGCAGGAGCCGGGAACTCGATGTCCTGGTTCATGTAAGGCAGATCAGCATAGTCCAGCCACCGCGTGTGCAGATGCGCGCTGATCTCGCCGAGCATGTGCGTTGCAGCGTTGCCCACTTGGCGGTTGAGCGACGGCGCGCGCAGCGAACCGCATATGAACAGGATGTTCTTGTCTGCCTTTGCTCCCATGGTCAGCCTTCTTTCGCTTTTGTTGGAATAGGATCGCCTTCGATCGTCTTCCACGAACTTTCGGAGATGATCCCGCAAGTATCAGCACGATCTCAGCGTATGGGAACAGCGTACGGAAAATGCGGCGCAAGGCCTGAACGATCCAAGCGATATTGACCACCCGTTACCTACGATGTGGCGCGCGGCCGCATTGGACACATGAAAAGCGCCTCTAGAACAAGCACTACTCTGTCCCTTGTCCTCCATTGACCTAAAGCACGATATACAAGACTACGTGACACAAAATGCACGAAATGTCGTATGGCGTGGCGCGCGAAGCACGTTTTTCTGCAGAAAATCGATCAAAAAGGGCGCTAGGATAGCCGAATCTCATGTAATATGCGGCATTTCGTACGTTGCGCGCCATCGGGGCGAGAAGTTCCCGTTGCGCAGGGGCATCCAACCTTTGGGTTCATGCAGGCTGACCAACGGAGACTTCCGCGCCCAGCTTCGCCTCGGTAGCATGCCGAAGCAAGGAAAGGAGTTCCCCTTATGAAACCCACGCACCTCTCAAGACGATCGTTCCTGAAGAGCGCAGCGCTGGCTGCGGTAGCCGTCCCAACGTTGGGTGCCCTGAGCGCCTGCGCGCCAGAGCCCGGTCCACCAAGGATCCAAGATCCGCAGTTACCCAGCTTTCTCCCACGTCACGTAAAATAATCCGAGAAATGCTTGCTCGTGACGCAGCGTCATGTCGTAGAACGATGGCGAAGGAGGTGAAAGCCATGGCTGACAACCCTACAAGCACCAACCTGAACTTCGCCAACATCGCCAACGATTCCGCCACCGTGCACGGGAATGGCACCGATAGCACAAGCCTGCATTCTGGTGCTGCGCGCCTACATTCCATCGCCACCCGATATTCCACCGGCGAGCTTGCGGAAGCCTGCGGCGTCACCGTACGCACCGTGCAGTACTACGACAGCAAAGGGCTGCTCGCACCATCCGGCTATTCGGAAGGCGGCCGCCGCCTCTTCACAGAAGCCGATGCCGAGCGCCTGCGCTATATCCTCATGCTGAAATCCCTTGGGCTGGGCTTGGCGCAGATCAAAGGCGTTCTGGAAAGCCCGAATCGCGACACGATCCTGAAAATGCTGCTGGACGAGCAAGCCGTGCGCGTGGCAGAAGAGCTGGACGCGCGCAAGCGGCAACTGCAAGCGATCGACACGATGCGGTCCGATCTGGAGCTGTATGGGCGCATGATGGCAACCACCGAACTGGCCATGGCGAATCGCATGAATGACGAGAGAGCACGGAAGATATGGTGGGCGACCATGATCGTCGTCGGCATCCTCATGGACATCGCCTGGATAGGCACGCTGGTGCTGGGCATCCTGACCGGTACGTGGTGGCCGTTCCCCATTGCGCTGGTGTTCGTGGCCATCGCGGGCGTGTGGATAGTCTGGCGCAACCTGCGCCACGCAACGTTCCTGTGCCCAGAGTGCGGAGCAGAGTTCATGACCACATATGGACGCTACCTGTTCTCGGGCCACACCCCGCGCACGCGGAAGCTCACATGCCCCTGTTGCGGGCAGAAGGACTGGTGCGTGGAGCGCTACCATGCCGAACGCGTCGATCTTGCGCCAGGGACCTGCGTGCCCGGCACCTGCACCCGCGAAAGCTGCGATACGAACACGCGAGCATGAGCAAGAGAGGGTGGGCAGAAAACGGAACGCTGCTCACCCTTGTTCGCTTGCGAGAGCTTCCGCTAGCCCAACAGCTTGTAGGCCATAAGCCCGACCATCGCACCGATGGCGGCCGCAAAGGCGAACTTGACGATGGCAGACGCCACCGGATGGCTACGCGTGAAGCCATGCCCTTGGCGTTCGCCATCCTCTACAGGCTGGCCTTCCGCAAACGCCATGATCTCGCGGTAGCCCACCAGGTTGTGACGGCGCTTGATACGCTCCGCCCACACGGCGGCCGCCATGGCCACAGCGTATAGCGGCAGGAACACGGCAACGCCAGCCACGTCGCCCTTCGTCAGGTTCCCGATGCCCACGGGGTCTCGCCAGGCTGCGGCCAGCCCCACGAAGAACGCCACGGCCAGCGCCAGCGCCACTACCATGACAACACTGAGCCAGCGCATCTTCTGGGAATCTTCCTGCACGGTGCGCCGCATGACCGCCACATCGCCCTGGATGAGCTCGTCGATGGACACGCCGAACAGTCCGCTGAGCAGCACGAGGCTTTGCACATCGGGATACGTCTTGCCATTCTCCCAGCTTGATACCGTCTGGCGCGACACGTACACCGCCGCTGCCAGGTCGTCCTGAAGCAGGCCTCGCTCGATGCGCCGCTGCCGGATCTGATCCCCTACCTCCACAGCACCTTATCCCACAAGACGTGCCCTATCCGTTGAGGCGCCCAGTTCCTCTATGCGATCCGCCATGAGCTTCAGCTGCGCTTCCATCTTCCGCGCATAGATCGCAAGGCCCGTGGCCAAGATGACCACCGCCACAGCCAGCAGCAGCATGAGTATCAGCATCGCGTGTTCGGAAACCATTGCCTCTCCTTCTTCTCGTTTGACATGCGAAACGAGAAGACCATAGCATCGCAGAGAGGCCCGACCCGCGCAACCCCGGGAAATTCCCGTGTCAAAAGTGCTTTACATGGCCTCTGAGCAGGGAAGTTTCAGGGCACGGATCCCAGCGGCCGTGGGCCATTCTGCCGACCTTCGGGCCTTCTACAGCTGTCGCAAAAGCCGACGTTTCCCGACTTGCCGCCCAGGGTTTCAGCATGCCGTGGCTCGCCAGGAAAGCTACCCGGCTCGCCACCTAGGGTTTCGCGAATATATCGGACCGTGGCTTGGACTAGGAAGCGCTCATCGAACTATACTGCTCGTCGCTAACGGGCTCTAACCACTCGCTGCTGGTGCCAACGCCGGGCACCTCAACGGCCAGATGCGAGAACCAGCTGTCCGGCGCCGCGCCATGCCAATGCTTCACGCCCGCCGGGATGTTCACCACATCGCCCGGCTTCATCTCGATGGCGTCCTCGCCCCAGAATTGGCAGTACCCGCGGCCGCCAACGCACACGAGGATCTGCCCGCCGCCCTGCCCAGCATGATGGATATGCCAGTTGTTGCGACATCCCGGCTCGAAGGTCACGTTCGCCATAAAGACCTGCTCGGTGGAAATCGGTGCCAGCCAGCTGTGGCCGCTGAAGTATTGTGCGTACGCATCGTTGGGCTGCCCAACGGGGAACATCAGGCTTTCCGCATGCTCAGCGAGCGTTCGGGTGGCGCCTTGTTCGGTCATGCCGTCTCCTGTCTCTTTGGGCTCTGGGCAACGCGCCCATGCCTGCTGCGCCACATTCGATCCTGTCCCTCGAATGGTCGCCCTTTCATTCTCGTACTTGAACCTAGTTGTACATAATCTAGTTCCACGTTCTGTCATTCTCGTACTTGAACCTAGCTTCATGTCAATAAGATGCAAGATGCGCTTTCAACATATTTTCCATGCGTGTACTATCAACAAGCGCGTTCGCATCAACGACCTATAGCATCATGTCAGGGGCAAATCGCTACGACACCATGGCGAAGCTCACGGCTGATATGGCATCGCCCTATTCTGACGTTGCAATCTTGGCAACAGGAACGAACTTCCCAGATGCTCTTGCCGCATCAAGTTTCGCCGGTTCGCTCGCAGCCAGCAAAGGAGGAAGCGTCCCTGTCGTGATAACCGATTCGAAGTCGCTTTCTTCGCAGGCCCGAACCGTTCTGATCAATCGGCTCAAGGTGAAAAAGGTCTATTTGGTCGGTGGCACAGCCGCACTGAGCTCAACCGTTGAAACGCAACTCAAGTCAGCTGGGATCCAAACGAGCCGGATCGCTGGGTCAGCACGATCCCAGACAGCGAATATGCTCGCAAAAGCAATGCCGGTCCAGTCAAATACCAATACTGCCATCATCGTAACCGGCACAACCTATCCTGATGCACTTTCCATAGCACCGTATGCCTATGCAACAAGATCACCGATCTTCTTGACCGAACGGAACACGCTTACACCCGAAACGCAAGCAACGATCAAGTCTCAGGGACTGACCAACGCGATCATCGTTGGCGGAACAAGCGCTGTCCCTGCATCCGTCGAAAGCCAACTGAGGAACTCTGGCGTGACCTTCATCTCACGCTGGTGGGGACAGAACCGTTACCAGACTTCAAGCGTTATCGCGGATAATTCCGTGAAGGCAGGAGTGCTGAGCTACAGTGGCAGCTATATCGCAACCGGGCGTAACTTCCCAGATGCCTTGAGCGCCGGTGCGGTTGCGGGAAGCGCCCGTGTCCCGCTTCTCCTGGCTGACAATACTGCGACTAGCGCACTTGACGATCATCTTCTCTCAAACACGAATGTTGGTTCCATCGATCGCATCGTATTTGCTGGGGGAGATAGCGCTGTGCCCCCGGCTTTGCGCCAGCACGTTACGAACGCTATCTCTCAAGGCGGTTTTGTGTATCACACTCCTACTGGGCAGAAGTATCACAAAACATCTGAATGCGCGAGCCTCAAACAGTCAACGACCAAACTGTCTTGCACGCAACAGCAAGCTCAAAGGCAGGGGCTGACGGCCTGCAAGCTGTGCTATCACTAGATATCGCTGATCATGATCAAGGATTTATAGATAGGACCCCGAATGAACCCCGAGCCCCTCGGGGTTCATTGCAAGCACATCGGTAGCGCAGTGCGGTAGAATGCGAGCGAACGTGAAGCGAGCGAACACGAAGCGAACGAGCGCGAGGGAGGTTGCCATGTTCAAAGTGCGCGCATGCAATCTGCTGATCGTGGCCGGTGCGGTCTGGCTGGCCGCTGGCGTCAACATCGTGCGTCTGGGCATCCTCGGGTGCCTTGCCGGTACGGCGCCGATCCTTGCGCTGTTCATCGGCATACCAGCCATCTTCCTTATCTTCCATATCATGTTCAGCAAGCTGGTGGGCAAACATGCCGACCGCATCCGCAGCTATGGCGACAACCGGCTGCTCGTGCTGCGTTTCTTCGACGCGAAAGGCTACCTCATCATGGCGTTCATGATGAGCGCTGGCATCGGGCTGCGAGCGTTCGGCGTAGTGCCGGATTGGTTCGTGGCCTTCTTCTACACCGGGCTGGGCACAGCGCTCATGCTGGCAGGCGTAGGATTCCTAGTACACTTCCACTACCGCGGCGGCCAGATCGTCTGCCCGGTCACGAAGAGGACGCGTCTGGCCTAGCGAAACGCAGAACGAGAAATAGCGCAACGGACGAATCCGTTGCTCGTGCTGCGCTTCTTCAACACGAAAGGCTAACGGATTACAACACGATCCTACCAATACGCATGATCCGTAGTACACATGATCCGTCCCCGTTACAGCGAGTTGTCGAACCTCTATCAGCCTAAGATCCACACCGCATTCTTCCGCTCATCAGCGGTAGCATCGAACCGTACTTGCGGGTTCCGCACCTGGTCCGAGGCCCGGTACCGCGCCCAACCCGTGCCTGGCCGCACTGGGTTTGGTGCCCGATCCAATGCCCGGCTCCGCGCCCGGTCCCGCACCTGCAGGTTCAACACCCACGCACCCGATCTTGCGTTGATAGGAGATGCTATGACTGACAACAACGATCCGATCACCGTGATAGAGAGCGCGCGCGTCCAGGAAGCGGCGCGCGTTGGGCTGCCCGTCATCGACGTGCGCCCGACATCCATGTATGAGGCTGGCCACGTTCCCGGCGCCGTGAACGTGCCACTGATCGACCCAGAGGACGGCTCCATGGTGCCCGACGACCAGCTAGTGGCGGCCGTGGAAACAGCGGGTGTGCAGCCTACCGATGACGTTGTGCTGTATTGCCAGACCGGCCTTCACGCTGGGCTTGCCGCCGATACGCTGGCGCAAAAGGGCTTCTCGAACGTGGAGCTGTATTCCGGCAGCATGAACGACTGGTCAGCGAAGGGCCTGCCCATCGAGCACTAGTTCTTCACTCTCCTTCTGTGCTCCAAAGGAGCGCGCGGCGCATCCTCGCCAACGGGCAAGAGCGGCGCATCGGGAAAATAGGCGCGCGGGCCATGTGAACCCGTATCCGCCCTCTTTGACACCGAACATCAAGGAGGCACGCACGTGACAAGTGCGGCGTAAGGCCTCCGACCTTATTCCGACCTCATTCGTGGAGCTGGCTGGCGGCGATGCCCGCGTCGATGACAGCATTGCAAGAAGCATCGATGTGCGCCGCCGCCTCTTCCGGAGAGATGACGCCCATCAGCAGATCGTGCATATGCAGGTAGAACACCTCGCGGATGGCGCGTGTGTCGGGATTGCTACCCGTGAAGTCCACCACGTTATCACGATTGCTCGCGAACAGCTCGAACCCGGTGATCTGACTGCCGTACCGATCAGCCACGCGGCTTGACGCTGGCAGCGTGCCCGCCGCATACGACAGCAGGTCCTCGTTCGCGTACACGTACGCCAGAAAATCCTTCGCCACCTGCACCTTCTGCGCATCCCCGTTATCGAACACCTCGAAGCCGGACACGAACGTGGTGGCGCAGCCCGCAGCCGTCGGCCCTGGAAAGTTCACCAGCCCAATGGTGTCGCCGTAACGATCTATGGATGCGTTGTTCACCATGTAGATGGCTAGTTGGCCCTTCTGGAATAGGCTGGAACAGTCCTCTATCTCCAAGTTCTCGCTGTGTGGCGGGAACCAACCGCGCGCCACGCCGTCTTGGATGCGCCGCAACCCCGCAATGCCCTCGGGCGTGGACAGGTTGAAATGTCCGCTCTCGTCGAAGAAGTTCGATCCGGCCGCGCGCAGCAACGTCATGGTATGCGTGTCGCCCTGCGAGCTGGCCGCATACATCATCATGGGGTAGGTCGCCTCGGGCAGGTTGGCGGCCAGAGTGTCCAGGATCGTATCCCATTCGTCCAGGCTCCACGACTGAATGCTATCGCTTTCCACATACCGCCCCAGCCCCGCCTGCTCGAACAGCGCCTTGTTATAAGCCAGCACGTTCTGGCGGCTGAGGTACGGCATCAGGTACACCCGGTCCTCCACCGTGCTCATGTCCCACAGATGGCCCAAGATGTCGTCGCGCACCTCATCGGTGATGGCGTCGTCCAGCGGCACCACGCGCCCGGTGTGGACGTACGTGGAGATGTTGAAGTAGTCGCCGTACAGCACGTCAACGGCATTATTGGTGTCGAAGCAGTCCACCACCGCGTCATCGTATTGGTTCTGCTCGAACACTTCCACATCGATCACGACAGGAGTTTCGTAGTCGCGCTCGAACGCGGCAGCCATGCGTGATACCACCTGGTCGATCTGGGTGATGGAATCGTCGAACACCACATCATGGCCCGTGCGCGGCACCTTCACCGTCAGATGGACCGCTTGCTCCTGCGGAGCTTGGCACGCCGCCAAGGGCAGCAGCGCCACCGCCATGCACAGGGCGCACAGCAACGCGCCTAGGCGCTTCGGAGAGAGGATGGCGGCCGCTCGCTGAGCCGTGCGCCGGGCTACGCGGGCCGTCCGCCACGCCATGCGTTGCGTCGCATGCTCCGATACCCGCTGAGCCTCTCTTGTAGCTTCCTTCAGCGTCATCAGCGTTGCTCCTTTCGCACGCTGCCCAGCTTCTCCAGCATCACGCGCATGTTCAGCGGCTTCGGCAGGAAATCGTCCATGCCGCTTTCCAGCGCGCGTTCGCGATCTTCCACCAGCGTGGAGGCGGTGCAGGCGAAGATGCGCACCGTGGTGGAATCTGCGCGATCCAGCTGTCGGATGGCCTTCGCAGCGTCGTAGCCGTCCATGACCGGCATCTGAGCGTCCATCAAGATGGCGTCGAAGGCGCCTTCGGCCGAGGCAGCGAACGCATCCACGGCCTCCTGCCCATTGGTAGCGATGGTCACCTCGTGGCCTTCTTCGGTCAGGATGCTGGACAGGATGTCGGCGTTCAGATCGTTGTCCTCGGCGATGAGCAGGTTCAGGGGCCGATCGTCAGGCGCGGCAGCTTCGGTGGCGGTTTTGTTCGGCGCGGCAGTCCCGGTAGCTTCGGTGGCGCTTTCGCCGGGCACCGCAGGCACGCTAGCTGCGTTCACCACCTGCGCATCTCTTGCCGCATCATCCGGCCGTTCCTTGCTCGCTGCTTTGGCCGCCTTGCTCTTGATCCCTTCCGCTCCCGCATTCGCCGCAGCCCCACCAGGCAGCCGCCCGTCCGCCGCAGCCATGGGCAACGCAACGGCCACGGTGAACCGCGAACCTCGGCCCAGCTTGCTCTCCACCGACAGCTGGCCGCCCATCTGCTGCACCAGCAGGTGGCTGATGGACATGCCTAGCCCCGTGCCCTTCTGGCTTTCGCTGATGGCGTTGCGCTCCTGCGTGAACGTATCGAAGATCTGTCGCTGGAACTCAGGCGTCATACCGCAGCCCGTGTCGGCAATGGATATGCGCGTGAACACGTTGCGGCTGTTGTTGAGCACCGTTTGGTCGGCTGTGATGGTGATGCTGCCACCGTCGGGCGTGAACTTCACCGCGTTCGACAGGATGTTCATCAGCACCTGGCTCACGCGCACCTCGTCGCCGATGACCTCCGGATGCGGCAGGTCAACGCCGCTGGTGTCCAGCTTGATGCCTGCTTCGGCGATGGGCTCGCGCTGCATCTCGCACACGTTGTCCAAAGCCGCGCGCAGGCTGAACCGCTCGCGCGCCAGGTCCACCTTGCCCGCCTGCAACTTCGACACGTCCAAGATGTCGTTCACCAGTGACAGCAGGTATTGAGCCGCCTTGTTCATCTTCTGCACGTAACCTGCAATGGCCACGTTGTCGTCCAAATGGCGCTCCATCAGATGATTCAGCCCGATGATGCCATTGAGCGGTGTGCGGATCTCGTGGCTCATGTTCGACAGGAACTCCGCGCGCGCGGCCGCTTCCGCGTTAGCGCGGATGGACCGCTTCATGAAGCGATAGATGATGACCATCATGACGATCAGCACCAGCACCAGCGCCACCAACATGCAAGCGGTCATGAAGATGAACGGCGAGAAGCGCTGCTCGAACACCGAGGTGGGCACCGTCATGATGAACGACCAGCTGGTGCCTTCGATCGGCTCGAAGCTGATGACCTGGCGCTCGCCGTGGGCCGTCACACAGTGGATCACGAAGCTACGCCCCTCGGAGATGTTGCGGCGCACATCGGCGGTGGTCAGCCCGTCTTCGATGAAGCTGGAATCTAGCAGATCGTAGAAGTTGTTGCGGCCAGACAGGTCGGTGGCAGGCGCGGCGCTGACGATGTAGTACCCGGCTGGGTTGATGACGCTAGAGATGCCTTGGCCGTCGAAGCTCTCGATGAGCAACTGATCGCGGATGGCCGACAGATCGCTGCGGCCCAGCATGGCCACGAACTGGTGGTCGCCGATGGTCATGCCGTCCATGCGCACGCCGTAGATCAGCGATTCCTTAGTGGTTTCCAGCTTGCCGTACGCATCGTCGTAGAGCATGACGAAGTTATCGCGGCCGTCGGCGAACATCTCGTCGTAAGCGTGTTCACCCGCGTTGAAGCGCGCATACGAACTGCTGTACAGGATGCCGTCGGTGTCCAGCAGGTAGATAGCGTTGAACATGCTGGACGAGGCCGCTTCCAGATTCATCTGTTCCTGGGCCTCTTGGACGGTCTGCACGTCGTAGACCGCCATGCGCTTGGCCGCCGAATCAAGGCGTCCGTAGGCGTTGTCCAGCGAGCCTTCCACAGATTCCACGTCGTGACTGGATATCTCGTTGACCGATGCCATCAGGTCGCTGGAGACGGTGATGGAGAGCTGCTCAAGGTACACGCACACCGCCGCGATCACCACAGCGATGGAAACGGTGAAGATAAGTATGTATCGTTTTCTATTCAGGAACGTCCTGTCTGTTGGTTGGGCAAGAACGTGTGCTATGGAGTCCATGGTAGCATGATGTTTCAGAGCGGATGGGCAGCGCTGGGCACACACCACATCGTGCGCATGAGTTCAAGATAGCGCATGATGGCTGACGCGCAGGCGTGAGCATCTTACAAACGGCGCTCGGCGGTGCCGCCATGTATGTGGCATGCAAATGCAAGCGTTCCGTAACCGATACGCAGAGTTCGACTTGAACTATTAGAATGGTCGCATGGGTCCCATCGGTCCCATCGGTCGCATTCATGGTGACGGCTGGCGGCGTTCGCATCGGCGGGGCCGCATCGTGAAAGAGAAAGGCGCAGCATGGCTGAAAGTCGATTCACTACTTATATATTCGATCTGGACGGCACGCTGCTGGACACGCTGCCCGACCTGACGCAGCTGGCGAATCGCATCCTGCGCGATGTGGGGTATCCCGAGCGCACGCAGCAGGAGATCCTTACGTTCGTGGGCAACGGGGTTCGCCGTCTGATGTACCAGGCACTCCCCGACGATGCGCCCGAGGACGTGGTGGAGCGCGCCATGCAGATATGGAATAACCATTTCCAGGAATACCATAAGCTGACCCAGCCGTATCCAGGCGTGGTAGAGTTGCTGGAAGAGTTGCGACGGCGCGGGGCGGGCATCGGCGTGGTGTCCAACAAGCTGCAAGCGGGCGTGGACCAGATCGTCAGCATGAAGCTGCCGGGGCTAGTGGACGACATGCTGGGCGAGAGCCCGGCGGTGCCGCGCAAGCCCGATCCCACCGGCATCAAGATGATGATGGCGTCGCTGGGCGGCACGCCGGAGAACACGGTCTATGTGGGCGATTCGCCGGGCGATATGCGCGCGGCGCGGGCAGCTGGCGTGTTCGCGGTGGCGTGCACGTGGGGGTATCACGATCGCGAGGATTTCGAGGCGCCGCGGGCAGATGCGGATGCGCTGCCGGATGCCATCGTGGACGAGCCGCGCCAGATACTGGACCTGGGAGCAGCATAGCACCAACATGCGATCACGGCTTTTGCGACTCTCCCTTCTGCCTCTACCACGAAATGAGTCTACGATGCGTGCTTCGCTGGCATATTCTACTTTCTCTCTTTTTTCTTCTGCTCTTATTCCCTTATCCGCTTTTTGGTATGAATG
>CASTMW010000015.1 GCA_949450265.1 uncultured Eggerthellaceae bacterium
CAGCCACCATTCCCGTGTTCATGTACCACTATCTTTACGATCCGGCCGATCCGCCAGCGAATATAGATGCCAACTATTTGAGTATCGAAGATCTTGAAGATCATCTTCAGTACCTTACCAAGAACGATTACTACTACCCTTCGTATCAGGAGATACGTGCATTTGCCGAGGGCACACATTCGCTTCCTGCGAAGAGCGCCACGCTAACCTTCGACGACGGGGCTTGGGAGGTCTATACCACGGGTGGCGACCTGTTTCGCCAATACGAGGTACCCGCCACCATGTTCCTTATCTGCGAAAATGCGGATATCCCTGATCTTTGCCTGAGTCAGGCGAACCCCTACATTAGCTTCCAATCGCATACGTATAAGATGCATAACGGCGGTTCCGGTATCGGCCGCGGTGGTCTTATCCATGCTTTCACGAAAGATCAGATCATTGATGATGTCAAGACTGCACAGGATATCTTGGGAACCACTGAAGCTGTTGCGTATCCCTTCGGGGACAACAATGAAACGGCATGGGCTGCCTTGGAGGAAGCGAACACTCAGTGCGCTTTTACCATAGAGAATAGGCGTATCAAGCCTGGTGATAATCCCATGGCCTTACCGCGTTTGCGCGTGAGCAATGGCAACGGCGCTGATACCTTTGCTGCGCTGGTGGCCGCCGACCCCGCGTGATGCGGTAGAATCTCCTCACTGCGAGAGCAATCGACAAGAAAGAGAAGCAGGTCATGATATCTGGCGATATGGAGAAGCTGTACCCGTCGGCCAAGACGCTGGTGAAGGAGCATATCGCCAGCCGCATCTACCATCAGGATGGCAGTGCGTTCGATTTCTCGGACGATGCGGCAGCGTGCGCGAGCAGCTTCATGGGATGGGCGCAGATGGGCAGCCATCCGCAATGCGACGTGCGCGAACTGATGGAGTTTGCCGATGCGGTGGTGGCCGACGGCATCACGCATGTGGTGCTGCTGGGCCAGGGCGGCAGCACGCAGGCGCCCATGACCATCACCAAGTACAACAAGGAAGATCGCAATCGCGTCACCTTCCGCACGCTGGACAGCGACTCGCCGGTGCGTATGCGCGCGCTGTTCGCGTCGTGCAAGGCGCGTAACACGCTGTTCATCGTCAGCAGCAAGAGCGGTGGCACCATCGAGCCGCGCATGCAGCTGCGGGCCATCCGCCAGCACTTCGAGCCCGAACTGGGCGACGACTTCCCGAAGCATCTGGTGGCCATCACCGATCCTGACACCGAGCTTGAGCGCCTGGCCACCGAAGAGGGCTGGCGCGCTATCTTCCGCGGCGAGCCCACCGTGGGCGGTCGGTTCAGCGCGCTTTCCGTGTTCGGGTTGCTGCCAGCGGCGCTGGCGGGCATACATCTGGACGAATTCCTGGCGCACGCATGCGAAGCGGAGAAGCGCTGCAGCGAAGATGCCATCGACAACCCGGCCATCAACCTGGCGGCGTTCCTCTTTGACAACTACTGCCAAGGGCGCAACAAGTTCAGCTTCCTCACGCCGAAGCGTGGGCGCGTGCTGGGCCTGTGGATCGAGCAGCTGGTGGCCGAGAGCCTGGGCAAGGCCGGTCAGGGCATCTTGCCCAATATCGAAGTGGACACGCTGCTCTTGACGGAGGACCCGGGCGACCGATCGGTCATCATGTATCAGACCGCCACCGACCTGTGGGACGAGAGCCGCAACTTCGAGATGAGCCTGGCCTACATTAACCCCAACATTCCGCGTCAGAACTACCGCATCAAGAATGTGAACGAGCTGGCCGAGCATTTCGTCATGTGGGAATACGCCATCGCCATGTGCGGGTATCTGATGCGCGTGTGCCCGTTCGACCAGCCCGACGTGGCCTCCACGAAGGCTGAGGTGCTGCGCATCCTGAGCCAGGGCATTCCTGAACCCGACTACGTGGAAACGTTCACATCCGATGTGGACATGGGCCTGGTGGAAGTGCGCCAGTCGCACAACCTGAAAGCGCGCACGCATCTGCGCAGCACGTTATACGGCCTGCTGGACGGCATCCAGCCTGGGGACTATTTCGCGCTGAATGCGTTTCTACCCTTCACGGGCGAAGGGCGGCGCGAGGCGCTGGAGAGCATCCGCCATGATGTGGCCGAGGCGTTTGGCGTGGTGTCGTGTCTGGAAGTGGGGCCGCGCTACCTGCATTCCACCGGTCAGCTGCAGAAGGGCGGCCCGGCGTGCGGTGTGTTCTTGCTGCTGTCGGCCGACGAGCTGAAGGACATCCAGCTGCCCGAGGGGTCGCAGGCGCCATCGCTGGGCAGTTTGGCGAAGGCGCAGGCGGTAGGCGACGCGCTGACGCTGGCCGACCGCGGACGGCGCATGGTGCATCTGCATCTGCCGGATAACTCGGCGGTCACGCTGCGTATGCTCTCGTCGGTGATCGCGGACGTCATCGGCGAGGTGATGATCGACCGCGAGTTGGAGCTAGCCGAGGACACAGACGATGCGAATGCGGCGGATGCGGCCGCTGATGCGCTGGATGCAGCGCTTGAGGTGGCCGGGGCTGATGCTCTGGCCAACGAAGCCGCCGAAGGCGAGGACGCGCGTGCGTGACGCGCTGGACATCTGGGTCAAGGGCATCGTGCAAGGGGTGGGCTTTCGCCCCTTCGTGTATCGACTGGCGAAGCGCTACCTGATCGACGGGTGGGTGCTGAACGGGGCCGATGGCGTGCATATCCATGCCGAAGGCGACGAGAAGCTGGTCGACGAGTTCGTGCTGGCCATCTCCGAGGAAGCACCGGCGGCCGCGCAGGTGACCGAGATAGAGATGCACGAGGTGCCGCTCGAAGGCTTCGAGGGGTTCCAGATCCGCCTGTCGGATGAGGCTGCTGCCGAAGAGCGCACGCTCGTCTCGCCCGACCTTGCCACGTGCGCCGATTGCCAGCGCGAGCTGTTCGATCCGGCCGACCGCCGTTTCCGCTACCCGTTCATCAACTGCACGAACTGCGGGCCGCGGTTCACCATCATCGATGACCTGCCGTACGATCGCGCGTCCACCAGCATGCGTGATTTCACCATGTGCGATGCGTGCGCTGCCGAATACGCTGATCCGGCCGACCGCCGCTTCCACGCGCAGCCGGATGCGTGCTTTGCGTGCGGCCCAACGCTCACGTGGCGCGTGGGCACGGGGCCTGTGGTTGCCGCGCGCACCCGCGAAGAGACCGACACGGTATTCGCTGAGGCGGTGGGCATGCTGCGCGCGGGCAAGATCCTTGCGGTCAAGGGGTTGGGCGGCTATCACTTGGTGTGCGATGCGAACGATGCGGAAGCGGTGGCCGAGCTGCGCCGCCGCAAGCGCCGTCCGGGCAAGGCATTCGCCGTAATGTGCGAACGTCTGGACGATGTGCGCGCGCTTTGCCAGGTGGACCAGGCTGAACGGCGGCTGTTGGAAGGTGCCCAGCGCCCCATCGTGCTGCTGCGCAAGTTGCCTGGCGTGCCCACTCCGCCCGGCATCGCCGATGGGCTGCCCGACCTGGGCGTCATGCTGCCCTACACGCCCGTGCAGCATATCCTGCTACACGATTTCACGGCTGCGCACGGCGCGTCCGAGGCAGCTGCTGTTGTGCCCATGCTGGTGATGACCAGCGGGAACCTGCACGACGAGCCCATCGTCATCAGCGACGACGAGGCATACGAGCGTCTTGCGGGCATCGCGGATGCCTTCCTGGGCAACGATCGGCAGATCCTCTCGCGCTTCGATGACAGCGTGGTGCGCGTGTTGGATACGCCCGACGGTCAGGCCATCCAGTTCATCCGTCGCGCGCGCGGGTATGCGCCGCCGCCGGTGGCAACGGGCGCGACCGGCGGGGTCGACCAAGCCAGCCAGCCTGACCAGTGCGGCCAGGCCGATGGCGCCAGTCAGGCTGACCATCACCCCCATGCCGACCCGGCTGCCTGCTGCTTCGCCGCCGGGCCCGAGCAGAAGAACACGTTCGCCTTCCTGCGGGCAGGCGAGGCGTTCGTTTCGCAGCATATCGGCGATGTGGAGAACGCGGAGGCCTTCGATGCGTGGCTGCATGCGAAGGCCCGCTATGAGAAGCTGTTCGATTTTGACCCGCAGATGCTGGCATGCGACCTGCATCCGGAATACCTCACATCGAAATGGGCAGCCGACCAGGCATCAGCGTTGGAGCTGCCGCTTGTGCGCGTGCAGCATCATCATGCGCACATCGTGTCGGTCATGGCCGAGCATGGGCTTGTCGATGCGGTCTGCGGCATCGCGTTCGACGGTACCGGATACGGTACCGATGGCGCCATCTGGGGGGGAGAGGTGTTGCTCTCCGACCGCCGTGCCTTCGAGCGGTTCGCGAACTTCGCCTATGTGCCCATGCCGGGCGGCGCGGCGTGCGTGAAGCATCCGCTGCGCATGGCCTATGGCGTGCTGTGGGAATACGACCTGCTGGACCATCCAGGAGCCGCCGCAGCGCTGGCCGAGCTGGGCGAAGAGCAGCAGCAGGTGTGCGACACCATGATCGAGAACGGCCTGAACACGCCGTACACATCCTCGGTCGGGCGTCTCTTCGACGCCGCCAGCGCGCTTCTGGGCATCTGCACGCAGCCGACCTACGAAGGCGAACCGGCCATCCTGCTGGAGGCCGCTCTTGCCGATCTTCCCGCCGATGAAGCTGCCCACGATGGCGCCGGTGAAGCTATCCACGATGGCACCGCATCCGAGCGCACCTACGAGGTGGCCGTCGTGAAGAACACGGCCACAGCTCAGAGTACCGCGCAGGATACCTCTGTGGTCCTCTTCGACGTCGAACCAGCGTTCCGCGCGCTGCTCGACGATATGGTGGCCCGTGTGCCCGTGGCCCAGATCGCCCGGCGCTTCCACGATGCTATGGTATCTGCCATCGTGATGGCCGCCCAGCTGGTGGCTGCTACCTATGACATCCGCACGATCGTGCTCGCAGGCGGCGTGTTCATGAACCGCTATCTGACCGAGCACGCTTTGATTCAGTTGCAACGCAACGGATTCACCGTTGCGATCAACCGGGACCTGCCGCCCAATGACGGCAGCATATCGCTCGGGCAGGCCGTGGTGGCCTTCGAGCAAGGGAACTCTGATGAAAGGGAGGGATGAGATGGCTGACGAAACGAACGACCAGGGTTTGGGCGCTCAGCAGCCGAACGTGCAGCTGAACGTGCAGCCGGAAGGGACGCAGCCGGCGGTTATTCCGGGAACACAGGAGACGTCATCGCCGTTGATCGCGCCGCAGTCCACAGTGGAGGTGCCATCTGCGGCAACGGTGCAGCCGACGACGGAGCAGCCGGTGACGACCGCGCAGCCGACGACCGCGCAGCCGACGACCGCGCAGGAGGTGGAGCAGACGGCGCCTACCGCCCAGCCAGCTGACGCATATCAGCAGGCGTATCAGACGGATGCGGCGGCTGCCACCACGTCTACCACGTCCGCCCCGACTGCTGCGCCCACCGCAACGGTGCCGCCGACCGGCACCCCCGTTGCCCCGCAGCCGATCAGCCCGCAGCCGGGCACCCCGCAACCAGGCGTCCCCCAACCGGGCGCCCCGCAACCCAGCGCCACAGGCGCGCTCGTGTGCGGCATCTTGGCCATCGTGTTCTGCTTCTTGCCCATCGTGGGCATCATCTTGGGCATCGTGGCCATCGTGCTGGCGGGCAAGTACTTCCGCGCGGGCGGCACGCAGGGCACGGGCAAGGCGGGCCGCATCTGCGGCATCATCGGCATCGTGGCGTCCATCGTCATGATCATCATCAACATCGTGCTGGTGGTGGGAGCCTTCATGGTCGCCAGCACCTACGATGCGCCCGGTAGCAATTACAGCACCCCTGCATCCTCGTCCTCGTACAGCTATGCTGCGCTCTCCGAGAGCGAGGAAGAGGCCATCACGCAGGCGGCCGAAGAGCAGCTGGACAAGATCAAGAATGCCGATCCTGAGACCATGCAGCAGATCGCCGACTTGGTGCAGTCCAGCTTCGACGAATCCGCTGGTTACTCGGGCGTGGGCGACATGACGTTGGCCACGTTGGGTATCGACCCTATGGTGGTGGCGCAGAAGCTGACGGAAGATTTCGACTACGAGCCGTTCTACACCAGCGCCAGCTCTGATGATGCTGCCGAGGCCGACTTCGACATCACGTATGTGAGCGTCCTTGACGTGCTGGATGAGTTCGATGACCTGCTGGACGACTTCATGGACAGCAGCGAATACGACGCCATCACGTCCGAAGAGCAGGCGTATCAGGCGATCGGTCAGCTGCTCTTGCAGGCCATCGACAACACGAAGCCCACCGACAAGGGCTTCATGACCCTTTCGCTGGATCGCGTGGACAATGAATGGGTCGTCGACGAAGACAGCTGGGAAGACGAGCTGGACTACTTCTTCGCGTTCAGCTGATCGAAGCACCCGCTCATAGGATGATCGTAGAGAGGCCGGCCTAAGCGCTGGCCTCTCTTCTTCTCTTAGTAATAGCGGAAATAGGCGGCGCAGCTGCCTTCGCTTGACACCATGCACGGGCCCACCGGATTCTCGGGTGTGCATACCGTGCGGAACAGCGGGCATTCATCGGGCCGCATGTGCGCGCGCAGTACGTCGCCGCACCGGCAGCCAGCATGCTCCACTGTGGACTCCACTGGGGGGTCGAAGCGCTCCATAGCGTCGAAGGTGGCGAACGCCTCACGCAGGCGATAGCCGCTGCCTTCGATGGGACCCAGTCCGCGCCAGGTGGCAGTGCAAGTCTCGAACACCTCGTCGATGGCCGCCATGGCAACCGGGTTGCCCTCGGGCATCACGCCACGCGCGTAGGCGATCTCCACCTCGGCGCGCCCTTCGCGCAGCTGCCGCACGATCATGGCGATGCCCTGCAGGATGTCGTTCGGCTCGAAGCCGGTTATGACACCGGGGATGCCGTATTCGCGCGCCAGGAACCGGTACGGCTCGGCGCCGATGATGGTGCTCACATGTCCGGGCAGGATCAACGCGTCGATATGCAGCGTCGGATCGGCCACGATGGCTTCAAGCGCCCCCGGCATGTTCTTATGGGCGCCGTACACGGTGAAGTTCTCAAGCCCCAGTGCCTTCGCGCGCTTCACGGCCATGGCGGTCAGCGGCGTGGTGGTCTCGAAGCCCACGCCCACGAACACCACCTGCCGATCGGGGTTCTGCTGCGCCAACATCAGCGCATCCAGTGGTGAATACACGATGCGCACGTCGCGTCCGGCCGCTTGTTCGGCCAGAAGGCTGCTGGTCGAGCCCGGCACGCGCGTCATGTCGCCGAACGTGGCGATGATGACACCGGGCACCCGCGCAAGCGCGATGACCTTGTCGATGTCGTGGTTCGAGGTGACGCACACCGGGCATCCAGGGCCGCTGGATAGCTGCACGCCTTCGGGCAGCAGGTCACGGATACCGTTGCGCGCGATGGACACCGTATGGGTGCCGCACACTTCCATCAGCGTGGCCCCCGCCGCCGGTGCCAAATCGGCGATGGCCTCTACCAGCCCGCGCGCCAGCTCAGGATCCTTGAAGGCCGCCAGTTCGGTCTGCATGGCATCCATGGCTATGCCTTCGTGGGAACGTCGCCGAACGTTGCCGCGAACTCCGCAGCCAGCCCGCCACCGGCTATGCCAGGACCAGCTGTCGCTCCCATGCCCGCCATGCCTGCGTCGCTCGCATCGCCTTCGCCGCCCGCAGCGTCCAGGTCATCGGCAGCCAATTCGGGGAACTGGCGGATCAGGTCGATGGTCTCCTGTGCGAACTGCTCGTCCACCACTTCGATGGCGAAGCCCGCGTGCACCAGCACGTAGTCGCCCACCGCCGCCTGAGGCGTCAGGTCCACCGATATCTGCCGCGCCACGCCTAGGATGTCCGCATCGGCCAGCCCATCCGGCCGCACCTCGGTTATCTTCGCAGGGATCGCCAAGCACATACGCTACCTCCTTGTTTTCCTATATGATAGCTGCAACGGTGGCGCAAACAGGATGGCCGCCGCCACATTTCGGAAAGGGAACACGATGACGCGACGCGCGATAACCCCTGGCACCTTCGATCCCATCACCCGCGGGCATCTGGACATCATCACGCGGGCCGCTTCGCTCATGGATGAGGTCATCGTGGCTGTGGCCGCGTCAGCTGGCAAGCACCCCATGTTCAGCCTGCCCGAGCGCACGCAGCTGGTGCGCGAAGCCACCAGTCATCTACCCAATGTCACCGTGGAGCCCTTCGACAATCTGTTGGTGGATTTTGCGAAGGAGCGCAACGCCAAGGTGATCGTGAAGGGCCTGCGCGCCATCACCGATTTCGAATACGAGTTCCAGATGAACGCGTTGAACCATCAGCTGGATTACGATCTGGAGACCACCTTCATCATGAGCCCGCCAGAGTTCATGTACCTCTCGTCGTCCATCGTGCGTGAACTGGCGTCGCTGGGAGGCGATGTGGAGCAGTTCGTGCCTGCCTGCGTGCAGGCGGTGCTGGCCAAGCGGTTCGGGTGAGGTCGCACGGACCTAGACCAGTGCCGTACGGGTCTAGATCAGTACGTCCGGACCCAGATCAGTTTGCACGGACCCAGATCAGCTCGTGCGGCTCCAGATCAGTTCGCACGGACCTAGGCTCGTGCGGTCCCTGATGAATGGCCTCTCGTCGGCTTCTTCACATTCTCGTTGCCGCAAAGCAACGAAACGGTACATGCACTGACGCCGAAGTAACGTGCCGCAGCCGCCCACCATAGCCACCGCATTCAGAAACTAGTATCGGGGCAGTGTTTCTAAATGAAGGAGGCTCATCATGACAGGTACCGCTCCGTCCACGACCTTGACGGATTCCCCGCACTATCTGGCTGAGACGCTCATCAAGAGCGGCGTGAAGAACATGTACGGCGTGGTCGGCATCCCCGTTACCGACTTCGCTCGTATCGCCCAGGGCATGGGCGTGCGCTTCGTTGGCATGCGCCACGAGGAAGATGCGGTGAACGCCGCTGCTGCCGAAGGGTTCATCGCTGGGCGCCCCGGCATCGCGCTGACCGTATCGGCGCCGGGTTTCCTGAACGGGCTGCCTGCGCTGCTGGAGGCTACGAACAACGGCTGGCCTGTCATCATGATCGGCGGCAGCTCCACGCGCCATGTGGTGGACATGAAGGAAGGCGAGTACGAGGGGCTCGACCAGATGAACTACGCGAAGGCGTTTGCCAAGGAATCCTTCCGTATCGATCGCATCGAAGACATCCCGCTCGCGGTGGCGCGTGCCATGCAGATCAGCACGTCGGGACGTCCCGGCGGCGTGTACATCGACTTCCCTGACGACACGGTGGCGCAGACGCTTGACAAGGCGCAGGCCGACGCCGCGCTTTGGACGGCCGTGAAGGCGCCCGCACCGGTGCCCGCGCAAGAGAGCATTGACGCGGCGCTGAAGCTGCTGGCTGGCGCGAAGAACCCGCTGATCCTGCTGGGCAAAGGCGCGGCCATCGCGCAGGCCGAAGCCGAGATCAAGGAGTTCGTCGACAAGACCGACATCCCCTATCAGCCCATGAGCATGGCGAAGGGTCTGATCCCCGACACCGACTCGCACTGCACGGCCAGCTGCCGTGGCCTGGCGCTGCGCACGGCCGATGTGGTGCTGGTGGTGGGCGCGCGCCTGAATTGGATGTTGAACTTCGGTCAAGGCTGCGAATGGAATCCGGATGTGAAGTTCATCCAGATGGAGATCGACCCCACTGAAATCGAGAACGCCCGTCCCATCGCCTGTCCGGTGGTGGGCGACCTGAAAGCGGGCCTGCGCATGATGATCGACGGCCTTGCCACCACGCCGGTGAAGGCGTCGCAGGCGTGGCTGGATGAGCTGCACGCCGACGCCGAGAAGAACAACGCGAAGTTCGCCGAGCGCCTAACCTCCGACAAGGTGCCCATGGGCCACTGGAACGCGCTGGGGGCCATCAAGAAGGTCTACGACAAGTACCCGGACATGTACCTGTGCAACGAGGGCGCGAACAGCTTGGATGACTGTCGTGACGTCATCGACATGTACCAGCCGCGCCATCGTCTCGACTGCGGCACGTGGGGCGTCATGGGCTGCGCTATGGGCTATGCCATCGGTGCGGCCATCACCACCGGGCAGAAGGTCCTCTATATCGGCGGCGACTCCGGCTTCGGCTTCGATGGCATGGAAGTGGAGACGGCATGCCGGTTCGGGTTGCCCATCACGTTCGTGGTGCTGAACAATGGCGGCATCTACCGCGGCGACTTCGAGAACCTGGGCGATAATGGCGACCCCAGCCCGCTCACGCTGTCCTATGACGTGCACTACGAGAAGATGATCGAAGCGTTCGGCGGCAAGGGCTACTACGCCACCACGCCAGCCGAGGTAGAGCAGATGGTGGGCGAGGCCGTGGCATCCGGCAAGCCCAGTTTTGTGCACGTGCAACTGGCTGAATATGCTGGCAAGGAATCGGGCAATATTGGCAGCCTGAACCCGAAGCCGGTGGTGGGCCCGCTTGCCACATCCGAATGCACCAAGTATCCCTACGCCGACGGCGCACATATGTAAGAGGCAATGCCTTCCGGCTGGCCAGAGCGGCTGGCTGGCCGGAAGGCGACCGGAAAGATACCAAGAGAAAAGGAAAGGGGGCATCATGGAAAAGATCATCGTTGAAGATATCCTTCCTATTCTGGTGATCATGGCACTGGGCTTCTTCTGCGGTAAGTTCAAGTTCTTCGATGATGACCAACGGCAAGGTTTGAACAAGGTCGTGCTGAACATAGCATTGCCGGCAGCGCTCTTCATTTCCATCGTGAAGGCGACGCGGGAGATGCTTGCAGCGGACATCCTGCTCACGGTGCTCGGGTTCGTGGGCATCGTGGTCATGTTCATGCTCAGCTTCTTGCTGTGTCGCTTGCTGTTCAAGCACAACATCCAAGAAGCGGCAGTATGCGCGTTGATCGCTGGCTCGCCCACCATCGGCTTCCTCGGCTTCGCCGTGCTGGACCCCATCTACGGTGACACCATCGACACCAACCTGGTCATCGCCATCATCTCCATCGTGGTCAATGCGGTCACCATCCCCATCGGCTACTACCTCATCAATCTGGGCCAGACGAAGGCGAAGGCGAAGGCGGCGGCTGCTCTGGCGGCCGGGGCCGATGCCACGCATCCCGATGTGAAGGCCGCGCCCGTGTCCGAGCACGAGGCCAAGGCACACATGGAGGCCACCGGCGAATCGAAGGAGATCGATATCTCCACGGCGGTGAACCCCGACAAGACCAAGGCGTCTGCGGACGGCAGCAAGCCTGCCAAGAAGAAGATGAATCCGAACGTAGCAGCCATCCTGAACGCGCTGAAGCAGCCGGTCTGCTGGGCGCCGCTGCTAGCCGTGGTGTTCGTGCTCATCGGCATCCGCGTGCCCGATTGGATCGATCCCACGTTCGAGCTGATCGCGAAGGCGAACAGCGGCGTGGCTGTGCTGGCAGCGGGCATCGCGCTTTCCACCGTGAAGTTCAGCTTGGGGCTCGAGACCATCTGGAACACGTTCTACCGCCTGATCCTGACCCCAGCGGTGTTCTTGATCGTGGGGCTGCTGTGTGGCATGGCGGGCGATGGCGACAAGCTGTCCATGCTGGTCATGTCGGTGGCGCTGCCGCCTGCGTTCAGCGGCATCATCATAGCCAGCCGCTTCAATATCTACGTGAAGGAAGGCGCGTCCACCACGGCTGTGGCAACCGTGTGCTTCGCCGCCACCTGCATCCTGTGGGTGTGGTTGGTGCCCATCATCACGCACATCTTCTGACGCGACGCTCTGGGCATAGCGCGTGGCGCTTCGGCTCCAGCGCGCTGCGAACGCAGACTTCCCCGAGCGACAGCACTCTCAGCCTCTGGTGCTGCTGCTACCCTATAGGAAAGCCCCCGCTCGGGGGCTTTCCGTTCGTTGGGCGACCTTTCGCGAATGATCGAAGCAGCTTTCGCGAACCGCCGGATCGCTGCTGGTCAGGTTGTCGAAGGCGGGTCCTGCGCCCGCCCTAGCGCGAGCATTCAGGTATCTGTTTCTCTACGAGTGCGCGGCCTGCGCGATGCTGCGGGACGTCGTCCCGTACCATCGGAGCGAGAATGGCGAAGGCGAAGGAGGACCTCATGCCCAACGACGTTTCCGGAGTTGCTCAGAGCGCTCACGGCCCGCAGCAGAAGACCGGCGACCGCGCCACGCTCTCCGGCATGCAGGCGGCGGCCTATGCGGCCTATGCGCTGTCGGATGCAGCCACCATCTTCCCCATCACGCCTGCCTCGCACATGTCCGAGCAGATCGAAGCGTGGTCGGTGGCGGGCCGCAAGAACCTGATGGGCGCGCCCGTACAGGTGAAGGAGATGCAATCCGAGAAGGGCGCAGCGGGGGCGCTGCATGGCTGCCTGTCGGGCGGAGCGCTGGCCTCCACGTTCACGGCCAGCCAAGGGCTCATGCTGATGATCCCTAACATGTACAAGATATCTGGCGAGCTGTTGCCGGGCGTGTTCCATGTGACGTGCCGGTCGCTGGCGGCGCATGCGCTGTCCATCTTCGGTGACCATCAGGATCTCATGGCCACGCGCGCCACTGGGGTCGCCATGCTTGGCTCGGCCAGTGTGCAGGAGTGCATGGACCTAAGCCTGGTGGCGCATCTGTCGGCCATCCAAGGCAGCCTGCCGTTCGTGCATTTCTTCGACGGTTTCCGCACCTCTGACGAGATCGCCACCATTCAGGTCATCAGTCAGGAGGACATGGGCACGTTGGTCGATTGGGATGCGGTCCAGCGCTTCCGCGACCGCGCCATGGACCCGCTGCATCCTATGGTGCGCGGCACCGCGCAGAACTCCGATATCTACTTCCAGAACCGCGAGGCGCCGAATCGGCTCTATGACGCGCTGCCCGGCATCGTGCAGGCGAACATGGATGCGGTGGCGAAGCTGACCGGGCGGCAGTACCGTCTGTTCGACTACATGGGCGCGCCCGACGCGCAGTATGTGGTGGTCACCATGGGCAGCAGCTGCGACGTGATGGACGAAGCGGTGCGCTGGCTGGTGGCGCAGGGTCGCAACGTGGGCGTGGTGAAGGTGCGCCTGTATCGGCCGTTCTCGGCGCAGGCGCTGATGGATGCCATCCCTGCCACGGCGAAGGTGGTGTGTGCGCTCGATCGCACGAAGGAGCCGGGCAGCCAGGGCGAACCGCTCATGCAGGACGTGGCTATGGCCGTGCTTAGCAGTGGGCGCGCGGGCGTGCGCGTGATCGGCGGCCGCTATGGGCTGTCGTCGAAGGACTTCACGCCCGCCATGGCGGTGGCCGTCTTCGACAACATGGCTGCGCCCGATCCGAAGCCGCGCTTCACAGTGGGCATCACCGACGATCTGACCGACCTTTCCCTGCCCGTTGGGACCGAGCCGCCCACCATGCCCGCAGGCGTCAGCCAAAGCGTCTTCTACGGGTTCGGCAGCGACGGCACGGTGGGCGCTAACAAGCAGGCGGCGCGCATCCTGGGCGATCATGCGGGCAAGTGGGTGCAGGAATACAGCTGGTTCGACTCGAAGAAGTCGGGTGGGTTGACCATCAGCTACCTGCGTGCGGGCGATGCGCCCATCCATGCGCCGTACCTGATAAGCGGCGCAGATTACGTGGCCTGTCACAAGGACATCTATGTAACGCGCGGCTACCCCATGACCGAGCCTTTGCGCGATGGCGGTGTGTTCGTGCTGAACAGCGGATGGAGCCTGCATGATATGGAACGCATCTTCCCCGCGTCGTTCAAGCGCGGGCTGGCAGTCAAGCATGCGCAGCTGTACAACATCAACGCAGCGAAGCTGGCGGCGAAGGTGGGCCTGGGCGCCCGCATCAACATGATCATGGAAACAGCGTTCCTGAAGCTATTCGGCGGCGTGGATTTCCAGCGTGCTGTGGGCTTCTTGAAGGACGATATCCGCGCGATGTACGCCAGCAAGGGCGAAGATGTGGTGCAGATGAATCTGCGTGCGGTTGATGCGGCACTGGATTCGCTCGAGCGCATCGAATATCCGAAGAGCTGGGCGCATGCGGAAGAAGAGCAGCCTGCCATGCCGGATCAGCCTGCCACGTCCTACGACCCGCAAACGGCCTACGTGCGCGACATCATGTGGCCCATGGAGCGCTTGCAGGGCGACAGCCTGCCTACCAGCGCGTTCAGCCCCGACGGGTTCGTGCCGCTCGGTGGCACCGCGCACGAGAAGCGGCGTGTGGCCTACCAGGTTCCCGAATGGGACTTCTCGAAGTGTGTGCAATGCTATCAGTGCTCGCTCGTGTGCCCGCATGCCGCCATCCGTCCGTATGTGGCCGAGCCCGACGAGCTGCACGGCGCGCCCGAAACGTATCGCACGGTGCCAGCCAAGTTGAAAGCGCTCTCGGGGATGCAGTTCCGTATCCAGGTATACCCCGAGGATTGCGTGGGCTGCGGCAGCTGCGCGTTCAACTGCCCGGCGCCTGGCAAGGCATTGCACATGAAGCCGCTGGAAACGCAGCTGGACACACAGAAGGCCAACTTGCAGTTCGCGCAGGACAACATCAGCATCAAGGATGATCGTGTGCCGCCCACCACGGTGCCCGGTACGCAGCTGCAACAGCCCTTGCTGGAATTCAGCGGGTGCTGCGGTGGCTGTGGCGAGACGCCGCATGTGAAGCTGCTCACGCAGCTATTCGGCGATCGGCTTATCATCGCGAACGCCACCGGGTGCTCGTCCATCTGGGGCGGCTACGCGCCTGCGCTGCCGTATTGTACGAACCGCCACGGGCACGGTCCGGCGTGGGGCAATTCGCTGTTCGAGGACAATGCCGAGTACGGGTACGGCATCATGAAGGCGGTGAAGGTGCGCCGCGATGCGCTGGTGGACGACGTGCGCACAGCATTAGGGGAGGGCGATGGGCCCGTCGCATCGGACGCTTCAAAGGACACGGGAAGCGCAGGTGCGAAGGTACCCGATGACGTGGCGAAGCTCATGCGAACATGGCTTGCCGTGCGCGACGACGGCGACGCATCGCTTCCGGCGGGGCAAGCGGTGGTGGACGCGCTGCGGCCCATCACGGGCGACGACCCGGTGTTGAACCGCATCCTGGGCAACGCCGACATGTTCCAGAAGAAGTCCGTCTGGGCGGTTGGAGGCGACGGGTGGGCCTTCGACATCGACTACGGTGGCCTGGACGAAGTGCTGGCCTCGGGTGAGAACATCAATGTGCTGGTGCTGGACACGGAAGGCTACTCGAACACCGGCGGCGAGATGAGCAAGGCCACGCAGCTGGGGTCGGTCAGCTCGTTCAGCCTGAACGGCAAGGACACGCCGAAGAAGCGTCTGGCGCGCATGGTGATGCAGTACGACTACGTGTATGTGGCGCAGGTGTGCTTCGCGGCGGATATGCAGCAGACTATCACCGCGTTGCGCGAGGCTGAGGCTTACGATGGGCCCAGCATCGTGGTGGCGCTCTGCCCGTGCATCAGCTGGGGCTTGAAGGCGGGCATGGGCACGGCCACCGGCGCTTGCAAGGATGCGGTGCGCACAGGGTATTGGACGCTCTGGCGCTTCAGTCCTGATCGGGCGCATGCGGGCGAGGCCCCGCTGACCATTGACAGCGCCACTCCCGAGGGCGAGGCTGCGTTGCGCGAGTTCCTTATGGGACAGGATCGTTTCGCCCGCTTGGCAGCGCGCAAGCCCGATTTGAGCGCGCGCCTGCAGACCGAGCTGGCGAAGGAGCGTCAGACCAATCGCGTTGAATTGGAGGGGTTCGCCCAGGTCGTCGGGTCGTCGCAGGTCGTCGGACCAGCTCAGATTGTCGGGTCTTCTCAGATCGCCGAGCCGTCCCCAAGCCGCAGCCAATCCGATTGAGTATGTGTCATTGAATATATGACATGGTCAAATACATGTTTGACACATATTAGATATAGTCTTATATTGAGTACGGTCTGAAATGCAAAGAAGAGCACCTGGCGCGCACCCTTCCGGCGTCGGGTGCTCTTCTTATGCGGGCAGGCGGGGCGGCACGCAGCCTCCTGTGCGGCACGCAGCCCGTGTGCGGCACGCAGCCTCCTGTGCGGCACGCAGCCTCCTGTGGGCCAGGCGGGCCGTTTGTGCTCCCGTTTTGCCGTGCTACGCATTTTCGGTGAGCGCACCTCGTGGAGCATTCGCGAAAAGACGTGGTTTTCTGCGCACGTGGCCTTGCGCATTTGCTAACATCTGACCTGCTGAAAAACTGTGTTCATCGGGGGAATGGTTTGCCGCATAACGTGGTAAAGAACGTGGTGCCACCGGCTCAGGGAGCCGTCATCCCCACGCATGCGAGCAACCTTGGCGGTCGGGGAGCGCACGGACGCCCGTCGGTCGCAGCCAAGCGTCGTGCCCCGCTCGTAACGGTCGTAGGCATCCCGCTCTTTGTTGTTGGCGCGTTGCTCATGATGGTTCTCTTCCCTTGGCCGTGTACGGCGGCTGTCAACGGGGTCACCGTGGAATCGAACGTGAAGACCAGCGTGCAGGATCTGGTCGCGCAACAGGACCTTCGCACGCGTCCGGGCAATCTGCTGGCCGTGGATGGTTCGGTGCTGGAAGAGGGCGGCGGCGAGCTCATGCACATCAGCGTGAACGGCGAATACGTGGGAACCGAAGAGCGCATGGTGCATCCGGGTGATGTCATCGAAGTGACCGACGGGGACAACACCATGGAATCTTTCGTCGAAGAAGCTCGGGTCATGCCCGCGTCTGCGCGCATTGAAGGTGTCGGTGCTATCCATCGTTATACCCATACCGGCCAAGACGGCGAACATATCGTTCGCACGGGCAGCGTTTCCGGCAAGACAGTCGAAGTGGAGGTGACGCGCCAGCCGGTTGAGGAAGTGATCGAGCGCTTCAACGTGGACACTGGCGGCGACATGGTGGTCGCGCTGACCTTCGACGATGGTCCGTGGGACACCTATACCCAGGAGATACTGGACATCCTTGCTGCCAACGGTGCGCATGCCACGTTCTTCACCGTGGGCGAACGCGTCGAAGGGCACGAGGACACCGTGCGTCAGGCCGCCCAGGCTGGACATCAGATATGCACCCACTCGTGGGACCATGCCGCGGGGGACGGCAATGGCGTTGACCTGGGACGCATGACGGAAGAGGACCGCATCCTGGAGATCACGCGCGGCCAGGAGAAGATATCCGAGGTCACCGGGCAGGATACTGAACGGGTCATCCGCGTGCCAGGCGGTAATTTCAGCGAAGAGACCGCCAGCGTGTTGGAGCCGTACGTGGATTCCGAGATCGGTTGGAACATCGACACGCAAGACTGGCAGAAGCCGGGAGCGGCTGCCGTCATCGAGCAGATCATGAACGTGCAGCCTGGCAATATCGTGCTGATGCACGACGGCGGTGGCGATCGCACGCAAACGGTGGAGGCGCTGCGCACGGCGCTGCCGCAGTTGGTGGCTGCCGGGTACCGCTTCGTCACCATCGATCAGCTTCTCGAATACGTTGACTGACCCATGTTCGGCGTAGCGGTGGCACGGCTGGAGCCGCTCTCCGATGCGGAGAAGCAGCGGTATCAGGCGTTCTATTGCGGACTATGCCGAACACTGAAGCAGCGCTATGGGCAGCTGAGCCGCGCGGTGCTCAGCTACGACCTGGCGTTTTTGGTCATCTTCCTTGACTCGCTGAGCGAGCCTTCACAGGATGCGGGGGCCGATCGTTGCATCGTGCACCCCAAGAAGAGGATGCCGTTCATCCAGAGCGCGAACACCGCCTATGCGGCCGATCTGAGCGTGGCGCTGGCCTACCACAAGGTGCTCGACGATGTGGCCGATGACGATACGATGCGCGCGCGTGCGGCTCAGGTGGCTTTGCGGGGAGCGTATGAGCGAGCGCAGGAGCGCATCCCGGATGAATGCGCGGCGATCGAGGCTTGCATGGAGCGCATACGCGAACTGGAAGGGACGTCTGACACGCCGCCGGATGCGTGCGCGCAGGAGTTCGGGCGTTTGATGGGCGCTCTGTTCGCGTCGGGTGCTCGGCGAGCCTGGGATGCACGATGGGCACAGGCATGCGGCACCTTCGGCGAGACGCTCGGACGGCTGATCTACCTGATGGATGCAGCGGTCGACCTGCCAACCGACCAGCGCACGGGCAGCTACAACCCGTTCGCGGCGTTGACCATGGATGTGCCGCAGATGCGCCAGGTGCTCACGGTGGTGGCGGCCGATGCGGCATCGGCCTTCGAGCGCTTGCCGCTGGTGCAAGATGCCCAGCTGATGCGTGCTGTGTTGTACGCGGGTATCTGGCAGAAGTTCAATCGTGTGTATGAGGACCAGGCACATCCGGCAGAGGCGCCTGACCAGGGCGTGGTTGGATGAGACCGCCGTGGTTGGATGAGGCCAGCACGGTCCGGTCCGGTCGCCTTCCAGTCACCCGGATGATGTCGATCGAGTGACCGGAGCCGACCGCTCGGGTGTTTCGCGTGGAACATCTGGTATGTTCACGTAGAGCATCCGGTATGCGATGATAGAGGGCAGTGCTGAAAACGATTGCGGGGAATGTGGAGAATCCGTACGACATATTGGGTGTGTCTCGTGATGCCTCGCTGGACGAGGTGAAGAAGGCGTATCGCAAGAAGGCGCGCGAGAATCACCCGGATCTGAATCCGGGCGATACGGCTGCCGAAGAGCGCATGAATAAGATCAACGAGGCGTACGACCGCATCACGAACCCGGAGAAGTATCGCGCCAGCGACGCGCGCAAGCGAAGCACGGGATACGGCGGCGCAGGCAGCCCCTATGGTGGCGCCTCCGGTACGGGTGGTCCTTTCGGTGGTGCGGAATACGGAGGCCCTGGCGGTGCAGGCTATGGGACCGGTACGGGCGGCCAAGGCTCCGACGCAGGCCCTTATGGCTGGACCACGGTCAATATAGATTTCGAGGACCTGTTCGGCGGCTTCAACGCACAACAGGCATCCGTGCATCCCGAAGAAGCGGCTGGTGATAGCGCCGAGGTTCGCCAGGCCATTTCCGCCATCAACGCTGGGCAGCCCGCTCGTGCGATCCAAATACTGCAGCAGATCCCTTCCACCGGTCGCAATGCGCGCTGGTACTACCTGTTCGCGCTGGCAAACGATGCGGCAGGCAATACGGTGGCCGCCCACGACAACATTCGCCGCGCCCGCCAGCTGGACCCGCAGAACATGGACTATCAGCGCGTGGAGAACACGTTCACCCGTCGCGCGCAAACATACACCCAGCAAGGCGAGGGCCGCGGATTCACCACGTTCGGCATGGACCCTGCCTGGTGTTGCTGTGCGGCTATGGTCTGCCCCACGTTCTGTATGAACGCCCCGGTCGTCTGCTGCCTCTAAGCGCTGCTCGCAGGCTTCCTTCATAGACCACCTCTAGGTACTGCTCGCACGCTTCCCTCGTATGCCGGCGCTCTCTCGCTATAATGCTATGAACGCAATCAGCCGATGAAAGGAACGCCGTGTTCGGAGACAACCTGGAGCGCGTGGTCGCTGCCATCGAGAAGAACTACGAAGCGGACGAGATATTCTTCACCAAACCGGGCCTGCGCTTTCCCAGCCGCGCCGTCATCAAGGATATGTTGAAGAATCTGCGCCGCGTGCTGTTCCCGGGCTATTTCGGCGAAGAGATGCTCAGCGTCAACACCAGCCCCAAATACTTCATCGGCGAAACGCTCATCCAGATCGAACGCCAACTGCGCCAGCAGATCATCCTTGCGCTGGTCTATATGGACAGCCGCTGCGAGGATACGGTGGACCCGAACCTGTGCGAAGATCGCGTGCCCACCGATATCGTGATGAAGACCAACGACGTGTGCACCGCCTTCTTCGACGAACTGCCGCGCATCCAGCAGGTGCTGCTGACCGATGTGGAAGCACTCTACGACGGCGATCCGGCCGCAGGCAGCAAGGAAGAGGTCATCTTCAGCTATCCGGGTCTCTACGCCATCTATGTGTATCGGCTGGCGCACGTGCTCTACGAGATGGACGTGCCCATCATCCCGCGCATCATGACCGAGCTGGCGCACAGCGGCACCGGCATCGACATCGGTGCGGGTGCGAAGATCGGCGAATACTTCTTCATCGACCACGGCACCGGCGTCGTCATCGGCGAGACCACCGAGATCGGCAATCACGTGAAGATCTACCAGGGCGTTACACTGGGCGCGCTGTCCACGCGCGGCGGCCAGCGCCTGAACGGGGTGAAGCGGCATCCCACCATCGAAGACAACGTGACCATCTACAGCAACGCCAGTGTGCTGGGTGGTCAGACCGTCATCGGGGAGGGCAGCGTGATCGCTGGCAGCACGTTCGTCACCTTTAGCGTGCCACCGCACAGTCGCGTTTCGGTGAAAGAGCAGGAGATCACCGTGCGCCAACCCGGCGAGAAGGACTGATGCGCAAGTCCAACATGAAGGACTGACAACCGCAGCGTCAGCCCATTGCGTTCGCCGCGCTCGGTCGGCTTTTGCTTGCGCGCTCTTGACACGCAAAGTGCACATCACATCCAGCATGATGTGAAAATGTTTCACGTGAAACATTTTCAAAAAAGAAGAACGTTCTCAAGGCTTTATAGATCTAGATTCGCTTCTAGGTTCGCCCAAGGAAGTCAGTGAGGGCCTCTGAGGTATTTCAGATTTGCCTGAAAAGCGGCTGAGCGTACTTGAGGTACGCGAAGGTAAGATTTGAAGGCGAAGATGAGATGCTTCAGTGGACCGCAGCGTCAGCTCGTTTCGTTTGCAGTAAGCGAACGAAACGAAAATGGTGCCCGGGGTGGGAGTCGAACCCACACACCCGAAGGTAGAGGTTTTTGAGACCTCCGCGTCTGCCATTCCGCCACCCGGGCAAAGCGTGATGCGGCTCGCGCCGATCAAACTGGCTAAATGAGTATACCTGAAAAACGCTTCGTTTTCTCGGTGAGCGGTCTATTTGTGCATTATAATAGGGGGAC
>CASTMW010000016.1 GCA_949450265.1 uncultured Eggerthellaceae bacterium
GTCGCGTGCGCCATCGGTATGACAGGTACGCAAGATGGGATGGCGGGTGCGGTTCCGCTCGTCTCGTTGAGGTGTATCAGGTTTGACAGATAGGAGAATGGTAGGTAAACGGGCTGTTGCGCGTAGCTTCATTCGGAAAGGGTCAAGATGATAGCGAAGATACTGCTGGTGCTTGTGTTCGTGGCCATCGCCGTGGGCGTGGGTATCTACTGCAACCGTTCCACCAAGACGGTGGACGGATTCGTGCTGGGCGGCCGCAAAGTGGGTCCCTGGATGAGCGCGTTCGCCTATGGAACCAGCTATTTCAGCGCGGTGGTATTCGTGGGCTATGCGGGCCAGTTCGGCTTCAAATACGGTTTGGCGGCCACGTGGGCAGGCATCGGCAACGCCATCTTGGGCAGTCTGCTGGCGTGGTGGGTGCTAGGTCCGCGCACGCGCGAGATCACACATCGGCTGGGTGCGCAGACCATGCCGGAGTTCTTCGGCAAGCGCTACGATTCCAAGGCGCTGCGCATCGCAGCAGCGGTCATCATCTTCGTGTTCCTGATCCCCTACACCGCAAGCGTGTACAACGGGCTTTCGCGCCTGTTCGGCATGGCGTTCGACCTGCCCTACGATGCGTGCGTGATCGGCATGGCGGTCATCACGTGCATCTATGTGGTGGTGGGCGGCTACATGGCCACCGTGATGAACGACTTCATCCAGGGTATCGTCATGCTGTTGGGCATCACGGCGGTGATCGTGGCGGTCATCATGAGCAACGGCGGCTTCAGCGAAGCTGTGGTGCAGCTCTCGCAGATCCCGGCCGAGGGCAGTGCCATGCAAGGGCCGTTCGTCAGCTTCTTCGGGCCCGACCTGTTCAACCTGTTGGGCGTAGTGATCCTGACGTCGTTGGGCACGTGGGGTCTGCCGCAGATGGTGCAGAAGTTCTATGCCATCAAGAGCGGCCCTGCCGTGAAGCAAGGTGCCATCATCTCCACGCTGTTCGCGTTCGTGGTGGCGGGCGGCAGTTACTTCCTGGGCGGTTTCGGGCGCCTGTACGAAGGGCAGATCGAATATGCTGCGAACGGCATGCCCATCTACGACTCGGTGATCCCCACCACGCTGCCCGATATCCTGATCGGGCTAGTGATCGTGCTGGTGCTATCGGCTAGCATGTCCACACTGAGCTCACTGGTGCTGACCTCGTCGTCCACCTTGACCATCGACCTGATCAAGGGCAATTTCGTGAAGGACATGGATGAGAAGAAGCAGCTGGTCAGCATGCGTGCGCTGCTGGTGCTGTTCATTGCCATATCGGCCGCCATCGCGCTTCTGCAATATCACTCGTCCATCGTGTTCATCGCGCAGCTGATGGGCTATTCGTGGGGCGCGCTGGCCGGTGCGTTCTTAGGGCCGTTCCTATGGGGTCTGTACAAGAAGAAGGTGTCGAAGGCGGCAGTGTGGTGCTCGTTCGTCATCGGTGTGGGTCTGACGGCCACGAACATGATCATGGGGTTCGTGGGCACGCCGCTCATCGCAAGTCCCATCAACTGCGGCGCGCTGTGCATGTTGCTGTCGCTGGCCGTGGTGCCGTTGGTCAGTTTGGTCACGCCTGCGAAGGAGTTCCCGCTGGATCCGCCGTCGCGCCTGTCGGCTGCCGACCGTGAGTTCGAAGCCGAAGTGGCAGCTCAGGAAGCTGCAGGCGAGCCGGTGCCAGGCAGTGCCGAAGATGGTGCGCGCGAGGGCATCGCGCCAGCCGTGCAAGAGGCCATCGACACGGTGCGCAGTTCGTAGAGAGATCTGCGGAAGGAAGAAGGCTCCGACATCATCTTGCGCTTGGCTTCGCGCATCGAAGAATGCGGTAAGGTATACCACATTCTTCTAGCGCTGCAGAATCGCGCTGCGATGACATCGGAGCCTTCTTCTTTTTTTACCATTTCGCTCAAAAAGCCGAAAGATATGCAAGCTCGTCCAAAAAAGCCCACAGCGTCAAGCAGTTCCGACGGCCGTTGAGGCCAGCGGAGCTAGTAGCGGCTGTCGAAGATGCGCTTGGTCTTCTTCTCGCTGCGCGGGAGCTCGCCCACCGGCACGCCCTTCGCCTCGGGCGTACAACCGATCTTCGCCTTGAAGATGGTAGCCAGTTGTTGTTCGGCAGCTTCGCGCGCCGCCCCTTCAAGCGGCGTTTCGAACAGGACGGTCATCACATCGGTGCCGCTGATGTTCTCGATCATCACCTGGTATTCGCTGGACGTGCCGTCGGTGATGGCGATGACCTCTTCGACCTGAGCGGGGAAGATGTTGCAGCCCTTCACCTTGAACATGTCGTCGGTGCGACCGGTCAACGTGGCGATGCGCGGATGATGTTCGCCCAGCCCGCAGGTGCAGCTGCCGGGCAGGATGCGCGTCAGGTCGTGCGTACGGTACCGGATGAGCGGCGCGCCCTGCTTGCGCAGCGTGGTGATGACCAGCTCGCCCTCTTCGCCATCGGGGAGCACACGTCCGGTGGCAGGGTCCACGATCTCGATGTAGCAGTAGTCCTCGAAGATGTGCATGCCATGGTGCGCGTCGCAGCTGATGCCGATGCCCGGTCCGTAGATCTCGGTCAGGCCGTAGATGTCGTATATTTCGATGCCCAGTTCGTTCTGGATGCGCTGGCGCATCTTGTCGCCCCAACGTTCGCTGCCAATGACGCCCTTGCGCAGCGCCAGCTTGTCGCGCATGTTCCGCTTCGTGATCTCTTCGGCCAGCAGCAGCGCGTAGGACGACGTGGCGCAGAGCACGGTGGATTGCAGGTCGCACATCATGCGCAGCTGCTTCTCGGTGTTGCCGGGGCCCATGGGGATGGCCATGGCGCCCAGCCGCTCGCAGCCCGCTTGGAAGCCGATGCCAGCGGTCCACAGGCCGTAGCCCGGCGTTATCTGCACGCGATCCAGCACGCCCACCCCGGCTATCTCGAAGCAGCGCGCGAATTGGATGGCCCAGTCGGTGACGTCTTGGGCGGTGTAGGGGATGATAACCGGTGTGCCCGTGGTGCCGCTCGAGGAATGGATGCGCACGATTTCGGCATCGGGCACGGCTTGCAGCCCCAGTGGATAGGCGGCGCGCAGGTCGTCCTTCTCACTGAATGGCAGCTGCTCGAAGTCGGCTTGGCTGGCAACGTCGGCCACGTCCAGCCCGTCGAACTTCTTCGCATAGAAGTTCGAGCGGTCCTTGATGGTACGCAGTTGCTCGCGGATCAGTTCCAGCTGCTCAGGCTTCATGTGCATAACGGTCGATCCCTTCAGCCACCTCGTCGATGGCGTCGATGTTCATCTGAGCGAATTGCGGTTTGACGCAGGTGCGCACGGCGCCCTTCAGGTCGTCGATGGAAAGCGGCATGCAGTACTGCGCCACGGCCGCTCCCAGAAGCACGCTGTTCAGCACCTTGCGGTTGTTGCCAAGCGCATCGGTCACCGCCATGTCGTTCACGGCGATCAGCCGATGGTGCGGCGCGGCATTGCGCCTACTGCGCATGCTGGAAGTGGCGAAGGTATCGGAAGTGGAGGCGATGCGCGCTGCCACGTGGTTGTAGAAGGTCAGCTTGATGCCTTCGACCAGTTCCGCAGAACGGTAGGGGGCAGACCCCAGCGCTGCGGAGATGGGGTCGACAGCGGTGGTGGCGGTGACCACGGTGCCGCCGGGAGCCAGATAGTCCAAGCAACGGGCCGCTTCGCCCGGCTCGAACGCGATGATCAGGTTAGCGGTGCCGTGGGTGACGAGCGGCGCATGAACGTCCTCTCCGTTGTTGCCCATGCGCACGTGGCTGACCACGCTGCCGCCGCGCTGCGCCATGCCGATGGTCTCAGCGGTGCGCACTTGCCAGCCCTTGGCCGCTGCGGCCATGGCCAGCACCTTCGCAGCCAACACGGTGCCTTGGCCGCCAACGCCGGTCAGCAGGATATTAACCATTCGCGTCCTCGCCTCCTGCGTTCGCGTCGCTTGCATCAGAGGTGCCGCCGATGTTCACGGTAAGGGCGCCGCCGAACAGCGCCAGCGGATCGAGTTCCACCGATCCCACTTCCTTGTTGCGGATGGTCCCCGAAGGCTGTTGGGCCGGTTCCTGTTCGGACGATCGGTCGTCGACATCGGCATCGGCGTCGGTGCCGGCCTGTGCTGGCGGTCCAGTCGTGGTCTTAGCTTCGGCCGTGTCTGCGTCGGAAGCCTGGTTAGCCCCGCCCGTGTTACCGGTCGAAGGCTTCACAGCATCGGACGCCGTCGCAGTATCCGAGGCTTCATCGGGTTCCGGCTCGGTCTCGGCGGGAGGCAGCGTGTCGCCTACCTCTTCGATGCTCGAGCGCTCGTCGGCTAGCAGCTCGGTTGCCGTTTTGCGCGTATTCGTCAGGTTCCGCGCGGTACCGCTGCCCACGCGCACGCTGCCCTGGTCGCGCGCCGCATAATCCAGCATGGTGGGCACGCCGATGGCGCCGAACGGACACACCTGTGTGCAAAGGCCACACCCGTTGCACAGGCTGGGGTCGATGACCGCCTGGCCGCGCAGGCCGCTCTTGCGCCCGCGCGCGTCGGGATTGAACGCGATGGCCGGGCAGCCGATGTCGGTGATACAGCGCTTGCAGCCCGTGCATACCTCCGGATCGACTTCGGCTGGGATGCCGAACGGCTTCATCCAGATGCAGGGGCTTTGGAAGATGACCGCTGATGGCCCTGCGTGGCGCAGCGCGCGGGTGGTCATCTCTTCGGCTTGCGTGCGATCGAGCGGATCGGCGTACAGGATCAGGTCAACGCCCATGGCTTCCAGCATGGCATCGATGCGGATCGGGTCGCGCCGCTCGCCCATGAGCGTGATGCCGGTGCCCGGGTGGGGCTGGCTGCCGGTCATGGCGGTGGTGGCATTATCCAGCACGGCGATGGTGATGTCATGTCCGTTGTACACGGCGTTCACGATGCCGGTCATGCCGCTGGCGAAGAACGTGGAATCGCCGACGAAGGCCACCTGCTTGCGCCCCGGTTCCACCGTGGCGAACCCTTGCGCCATGGTGATGCCTGCGCCCATGCACAGGCATGTGTCCACCGCAGCCAGCGGCAGCGCATTGCCCAGCGTATAACAGCCGATGTCGCCGCAGAGGATGGCGTCGTCGCGACGCACGCCCATCTTGTCCAGCGCGCCCTTCACAGCGTAGAACGCCCCACGATGCGGGCATCCTGCGCACAGGACGGGCGGTCGCGGCGGCAGTGTGCCTTGGTAGTGCAGAAGCGCGTCGGCTCCCAGTTGCGTGTCAACCAGCGATACCAGCGAAACGCGCGGCACCTCGGGCGTGATCGGCACAGATACGGCTTCGGCAGATGCGCTCGAAGCGCCTGCCGCGCCTGCTGCCGCGCCCCCGGTGGCCTCAAGATCGCTTGCCAGAGCCTTCGATGCGGGCGAGCGATACCGTGCGGCATGGGCTTGCCGCCGCCGCGCCGCGCTCTGTGCTTGTCGACGGCTGGCCGCGCTTTGGGCGTGCCGCTGCGCCACGCGTTCGGGAGCGGGCGTCTCTGGTTGATACGCTTGCAGTTCGGCTGCCACCCCGATCAGCCCGATGCGACGCTCGGACTCGGACGGCTCTTCACGCACATGGTCGGGCAGGCGATGTGCGCCCCGACGCTCATGGGTAGTGGACCCGCGCTTCGCCTCTTTCGGCTCTGCTGCTTTGGCGTCGTTCGCGTCGTTGGTATTGGTGGCCTCGTTCGGTTCGGGCCGCACCACAGGCGTAGGCACCGGCACCTTCGTGTACTCGTCGAAGAAGTGTGCGATGGCATAGGCCATATTCTCGGTGGAGTTCTCGCCGCGCGTGGGCGCTTCGCCGGTCAGCCTGCCGTGGATATGCGCCGACAGGAACCCGCCGGACGCGGCCACCATCAGGCTCTCTTCCAGCGTGGAGTCCAACTCTTCCAGCACCAGCACGTGCGAAAGCCCGTTCATGAAGCGACGGGCGACACGATTATTGAACGGGTACGCGATACCCATCTGCATGAAGCGGTACGGGGGGATCTTCGCGCCCGCCGCCGCGCCGCCTGCGCGTTCAGTCAGCCGCTCCAGCATCTCCAGCGCCTCGCGTGCATACTGCGTGGACACGCCACCGCAGACAATGCCCAGATACGGGGCCTCGCCCATGACGCCCGGTGCGCTCTGGCCTACCTTCTCGAACGATGGGAAGAACTGCGCGTAATGAGGGTCCAGCGAGAAGATGCGCGTCATACTGTTCAGGCGGTCGTTGATCTGTCCATGCGCCTCGAATGAGCGCTTGGGGAAGATGACCCAGCGATCGGCATCGTGCTTGAAGCCGCCGCCTGCCAGTGGGCGTGCTGCTGTGGTGTCCTCCACGTCGAAGAACGTGGAAGCATGGTTGATGCGGGTGGTGGGTCGCACGATGACCGGCGTGCCGTATTCCTCGGACAGCTCGAAGGCAGCCTTCATCATGGCGAAGCCCTGCTCGGGCGTGGCCGGATCGAACACAGGCACCTTCGCGAATGCAGCGAACCGGCGCGTATCCTGTTCGGTCTGGGACGAGATGGGACCCGGGTCGTCGGCCACGAACAGCACCAGACCGCCGCGGATGCCCACGTAGTTCAGGCTGAGCAACGCGTCACTGGCAACGTTCAAGCCTACCTGCTTGCAGGTAAACAGCGCTCGCGCCCCGCTCATGGCAGCAGCGGCGCACACTTCTAGCGCGGCCTTCTCGTTGGTGGACCATTCCACATGCACGCCCTGCGCGCGGCCGCTCCCTTGCAGGCGCGCCACGGTTTCCACGAGCTCTGAGGAAGGGGTACCCGGGTAGCCTGCCACCACGCTGACGCCGGCTTCCAACGCAGCATGCGCGAAAGCCTCGTTGCCCATGAGCAGCTTCTTCGTCACCCTCGGTTCCCCTTCAGCCGAGCTTGGTTCGGCATCGTGTTGCATGGGAGGCGCTATGCCTGGGCCATGCTCTCCTTCATCTGGCGGATCTTATCCCGCATGTCGGCGCTGCCGCAGCCGAGCATCTGCACGGCCAAGATAGCAGCGTTCTTGGCGCCATTGATGGCAACGCAGGCCACCGGGACGCCACTGGGCATCTGCACCATGGACAGCAGGCTGTCCAGGCCGCCCAGATCGCTGGTCTTCATGGGCACCGCCACCACGGGCAGCGGCGTGTAGGCGGCCACCACGCCGCCCAGATGTGCTGCTTTGCCCGCTGCCGCCACGATGACGCGCATGCCGCGCTCTTCGGCGCTGGCGGCCCATGCGTGCACTTCATCGGGCTTGCGATGCGCGCTGGCCACCTTCACTTCAAAGGGCACGCCCATCTCTTCCAGCTGCGCCATGCACGGCTCCATGGCTGGCATGTCGCTCTTGGACCCCATGATGATGCCGACCAGCGGCTGTTCTGAAGACTTGTTCATCGGATGCTTCTTGTCCAATCCGTCATCGCTGCATACTTACCGTACATTGTAGCGCCAATGGCCCCCAGTGCGCAGACCAGAAGCGGTGCAAGATCGAAGATGGGCACGCAGTAGCGGGCGTCATACACCGGACTTATCAGCACGAAGCCCAACATGATCAGCGAGGGGACCAGCAACGTGCCCGCGCGCAGCCGCCGCCGCACGCAGATGAACACCAGGCATGCTGGCAGCCAGAACGCGTAGGTCACGATCAACAGCGGCAGGTCCACACCGGGCATCTCAGCCACGGCAGTATAGGCATCGTCAAGGCTGTGGCGCAGTTCGTCCAGTTCGGGCGGGTTCCACAGCATGTAGCGGTCGTCGGGGCCCATGTGCGTGTCCACGGTGACCATGCGGATGTTCGCATAGGCGGTGGGTGCCACGTAGAACCCAGCAAGCGACGCGAAGGCCGCCAGGTAGGAATCGGGATGCCGCGCGCCCATGGTGGCCCACGCTCGCAGATAGTCCAGGATCTGCTCGGGGGTGGCGTCCAGGTTGTAGCGGTACTTCACGCTGTCGGCGAAATCGTATTGGTACTGGTCGGCCAGCTTCTCGTAGTCGAGCACCGCGGTGATGGCGCGCTTCTCCTGCACGGAGATCTCGTCGCCATGGTCGCGCAGATAGCGTGCCGTTTGCTGGAACAGCGGTCCCAGCGTTTCCTGGGTGCCACCCGGCGCGATGTTGGCCAAGGGGAAGATGGCGAAGGGAAGCAACAGCCCCACCACCAGCACGCAGCTGAGCGCTTGCGCAAGGCAGGCGATGGTGGCGGTGCGAGGTTTGGGCGCCGGTGGGGCGCTGGGCTGTCGCAGCGTCAGGGCGGCGATCAGCGCCGTGGGCACCACCATGAAGATGCCCATCTTGCGGGTCAGGCAGAGCAGCAGCCCCACCACCACGAACAGCACGATGGCGCGCGGGCTGCTCAGGCTTGCGCCGCGGGTGCGCACCGCTTCGAACAGCATGATGAAGTACGGCACGCACAGCACGCCGAACAGGCTGTCCTTCACCATGCACATGGCCCAGGTGCTGATGAACGGCATCACGCAGAAAAAGACGTAGGCCAGAAAGCACAGCGCCACCGGGCAGCCGCGACGACGCAGATAGGCTATGGCGCAGGTGAAGGCCACGATGGTGGCGATGCCCTGCAATGCGCAGAACAGGGCCACACCCGCCATCCAATCGCCGGTCAGCTGGTCGGAGACCCACCCGAACGCGCCGTAGAGCAGTGTGGTCAGCACGGGGTGATGGTCCACCAGCCACGCATCGGTCAGCGTTTGGTCGTATATCTCGGCCCAAGGGATGATGGCGATAGGATGGTTCTCGGGATACACCTGGAAGATCTGGTAGTAGGTATCCCAATAGGTGCCGCCGGGGAAGTTCGCGATGAACCACGGTGCCCAGAACAGCGCCATCACAGCACAGAAGATGATGATGCTGGACGGCTTCCATGCGGGCGTGATGCGGCCGAGGAAGGTGGTCTTCGGCTGGGGCAGGGGGGCTATGGGGTACATGACAGCAGGGCCTGCTGGGTGGTCCTGGTTGTTCGGCTCTGCTGCAACAGCAGGGTGGACCACGGCGGCGTCGATGGTGTGCTTCGCCACTTGTTCGGGCGCGGGAGCGCACTGCCGCTGCGCCACATGATCCAGCTCGTACAGGGGGTAGCGCGCCAGATCGCGAATGGGAAGATGCGCCGCTTCGTCCTTCGGGCCGAAGCAGATGACCGATACGCCGGGCGTGCCAGAGGGAGCCGGGGCATCCGGCTCGGGGAACGGCACCTCTTCGATCGCTTCGATGAAGCCATGCGCATCTGGGTCATCGAAGGTTTCGCGCACGGTCACTTCGGCGCTGTGCTCGTCCATCACGATGTATTCCGTGAATCGGTCGGGAGGATAGGGGTAAGCTGCATCGGCTGGGCGGGGCACAGGAGCGGCTTCGGGTACGGTGTCAACGTGGCGCGTGCGGACGACCCATGCGAACAGTTTGTCCACCAGGAAGATGACCACAGCAGTGATGACGGTGAAGATGCCGATCAGGGCGGCCGTCTCGGTTGGATCGAGCGTGGGTTCGCCCTGGCCGGAAACATACGAGGTGCCTACCACGCCGCATGCGGCCACCACCACCGCGATGACGATCAGGAGCAGCCAGTCGCTCGCTCGCATCTTGTTCCCAGCATCCACGCCTGAATCAGTGTCCCTTCATAAGGTCCCCGTTGTCTGCGCACCGTGCAGCCGCAGCTGTTCGCGCTGCGGTTCGGGCGCACCGAATCCATAGGCAGTAGTTTACTTGTTTCGGGGCGCCCTCGTCTGCTCATTATGCAGAAAAGAGGCCAGATGAGGCTGCGATGGCCAGCCATGCCCTACGTTTCAGCCACACTCCGACCACTTCTGTGGGTTCGGAAAACAAAAAAGCCCCCTGAACAGGGGACTTTTCAGAGTTTGTGGTGGTCGGAGGGGGACTTGAACCCTCGGCACGCGGATTTTCAGTCCGCTGCTCTACCAACTGAGCTACCCGACCATGAGCATGGATATTCTAAACGTTTCGCGTGCTGCGCGCAAATGGCAACATGATGGGATGCGAGGGTCGAGCGCATTCGTGCATGGCAGGCCCGTGCGTTGCGCACGAATGATGCGGGACGGTCCAAGTGGTCGTGCGCCTGCACGCATGGCACAAGGCGATCCAAGTGGTCGTGCCCTGTGCGCATCGGGGATCAGGGGATCAGCAGGCAGACGATCATGGCCAGCGCGATGGCGGGTCCGAAGGGCATGGCCGCGCGCTCGTTGGGCTGAGCGAAACGCGTGCGCGGGATGATAGCAGCAAGCCCGACACCCAGCACGCAGGCGATCAGCAAGCAGAGGGCGCCGCGTTCCAGGCCCAGGTACAGCGCGCAGGCGGCCATCAGCTTGATGTCGCCGCCGCCCATGGCTGGCTTTCGTGCAAGCCGCTCGAACAAGAGCGTGAACGCCAGCAGGCCACCCCCGATGACGATGGCGCCCACAAGGCCGCTGACCACCGGCTGCCACGACGCGCCCAACAGGATGCGGATCGCCTGCCAGATCGCCCACACAGCGGCTATGCCGATGACCATCCCGTTCGGGATGATGCGCCGCCGCAGGTCAACGATGCTGGTCGCCGCCAACAGCGCCACCAGTGCGATGGCTGCGCCCCCGTCAAGGAAGATGAGCCCTTCCATGGGCGCTTACAGGCAGGAGAACAGCAGCTCGCGCTCTTCGCCGGTCAGCGCGGCGCGCGCCTGGTCTCGCAGATTGTTCACGCCGATGAAGAACTGGCGCATCATCACCACGGTAAGGTAGCGCCCCTTCGGGGTGAGCGTCAGTTCGTCGTCCGTGTCGGTGGCGAAGGCGCCGCTGGCGCGCATGAAGGCCATCTCGGCAGGCAAGCCTCGCTCGACGCTCATGCCAAAATCACGCTTGAACTGGCGCTTGTCAAGCCGAAGCCCGAACAGCTGCATCATGAAGCGATAGCGCATGCGATCGCGCAGGCTGAAGCGCGTGGCACCCATCATGGACATGGAGCCGCTCTCCACGGTCTTGTTGTAATCGTTCACGCTGAAGGTGTTCACGTACAGCGTGTCGCCTAGATAGGTGATGCCGCCCGACCCGATGGCCGGGTATTCCTCGTAGTCCACCACGTATTCGTCGATCATGACATCGCGGCCTGCGTTCGCGTTCTTGCGGTTGAACGTCCATGCGCTGCCGAAAGCGAACAGCCCCGCTTCGCCATGCGGCCCCGCGGCGCCCGTGTCCACCCCGGGTAGCGCGCCGGTCAGCAGCTCGCAGATGATCTCATAGAACCGCTGCTCGCGCGCATAATCCACCGCGCCCACCGTTCGCGCCAGGCTCTTCTGCACGCTGGGGCTTGCCATCAGCGGATAGAACGTCGTTTGGCTGACGCCGCTTTCCACCACGCGCTCGATGTCGCGGATCAGGATGTCTTCGGTTTGGGCGGGGAAATTGAAGATCATGTCGGCGTTCAGGCTGGTGAAGTACGGGCTGGCCTCGGCGATGCGCTCTTGGATCTGGTCGCCGCTGCCATACTTCTCGTAGCGATCCATCTGCCGCAGCAGCCCGTCGTCGAAGCTCTGCACGCCAACGCTCAACCGCTGCACGCGCCCCTGCAGCTTCTCCAGGTATTCGTGCGTCAGATGGTTCGGGTTCGTTTCGCTGGACACCTCTTCGATGCTCGGGAAGGTCTCGCGCGCCAGGTCGATGGTCTGGCACAGTTCGTCGATCAGCACCGTGGGCGTTCCGCCGCCGATGTAGACGCTTTGGAAATCGTAGCCTGCATCGGCCAGCATGAGCATCTCGGTGCGCATGGTCTGGAAGTAGCGACGCGCCTTGTCCTCTTGCAGCGGGAAGCGGTTGAAGCTGCAATATGGGCAAAGCCGCTCACAGAACGGTACGTGCATGTACAGCATATAGGGCTGCCCCGGCTTCGGCGCGGGCATGCGCGTGTCAGCCGTTGGCTTCAGCTTCAGGTACCGATCCGTGGTCTCCCGTACGACCGCAGTAAGGAGCTTCTCAGAGAGCATCGTTTCCTTCCTTCTTCTCTATAAAGCGAGCGAGGTGCTTGCAGTTGCCGTGAAAGAGCGCCTGAGTTGGCTTCACCCAACGAAGAAGGAGCGCTTGGAGCGGCAAATGCAGGTGCATCGTTCGCCTTATTCCCAGGAAGAGCGGCCGCGCAGCGCTTTCAGGCCGATGTCGCGGCGCATTTGCTTGCCGCGGAAGTTGATCTTCTCGCAGGCTTCGTAGGCAAGGTTGCGCGCGTCTTCGAATGAGGGTCCGGTGCCCACAACGGTCAGCACGCGGCCGCCATTGGTGACCAGCTCGCCATCGGCATTATGCGTGGTGCCCGCATGGTACACGGTAACGCCCGGCATGGCCTCCGCCTCTTCGATGCCCAGGATCACGTCGCCCTTCGGGTAACTGCCCGGGTACCCCTCGGCGGCCAGCACCACGCCAACGGCCCAGTCGTCGGCCCAGTCCAGATGGATGTCATCGGCGCGGCCTTCCGCCACCGCCAGCATCACCTGGCCCAGATCGCTCTTGAGGCGCGGCAGGACCACCTGCGTTTCCGGATCGCCGAAGCGCACGTTGAACTCCACGATCTTCGGGCCGTCCTCGGTCAGCATGAAGCCGCCGTAGAGCGTGCCGCGGTAGTCGCGCGCCTCTTCGTCGGCACCAGTGGCCGCCGCTGCGCGCGCCATGATGTCCACCATGGCCGCCATCTCGTCATCGGTCACGATGGGCACCGGGCTGTACACGCCCATGCCGCCGGTGTTCGGGCCGGTATCGCCATCATAGGCGCGCTTGTGGTCCTGCGATGGCGCCATGGGGAAGCTGCGGCCGTCGGTGACGAAGCTGAGCATGCTGCATTCGGGACCGCGCATGCACTCTTCGATGACCACCTTCGCGCCCGCATTGCCGAACGCGCCGTCAAAGCACGCGCGCAGGGCCTCTTCCGCTTCTTCCAGCGTTTCGGCCACCACCACGCCCTTCCCCGCGGCCAAGCCATCAGCCTTCACCACGATGGGCGCGCCCTGCTCGCGCACGTAGGCAAGCGCAGGGTCCAGCACTTCGAAGGCCGCATAGGATGCGGTCGGGATACCGTTCATCTCCATGAACTGCTTGGCGAACTCTTTCGAGCCTTCCAGCATGGCGCCGCCCCGATCGGGACCGAACACGGCGATGCCAGCTTCGCGAAGGACGTCGGCCACACCCGCCACCAGCGGTGCCTCCGGCCCGATGACGACCAGCTGCACGTCGTTGTCACGGGCGAAGGCCAGCACGGCGGTGGCATCTTCCGGGTCCAGCGCAACGTTTTTGGCCACCGCGCTGGTGCCGCCGTTGCCGGGTGCCACATACAGAGCGTTGGTCAACTCCGATTCGCCGAGCGCCTTCGCTATGGCATGTTCGCGGGCGCCGCTTCCCAAGACCAAGATGTTCATGCTCGTATCCTCCAAGGTTCTGCGTGGTCGCTTTCGTCGTGCAACTTCGGGCGCTCTGAGGCGCTATCGTGCCAGGCTCGCTTCGGCTTCCAGCCAGTCCTCGCGGACGATCGTCTGGTCGCGATCGGGGCCCACGCTGATCAGGCTCATGGGCACGCCGCCCAGCTCTTCCAGGTACTCTATGTAGCGCCGCGTGTTCACCGGCAATTCCATGTAGTCGCGCACATCGCTCAGGTCGTGGCCGCGCCACCCCGGCAGTTCCTCGTAGACCGGCTTGGCGTGGAACAGTACGCTCTGCTGCATGGGGAAATAGTCGTATTCCTTGCCGTCGCACTCGTAGGCCACGCACACCTTTATGGTATCGAAGGCCGAGAGCACATCCAGCTTGGTCAGTGCCACGTGTGTCAGGCCGTTCACCTGGGCGGCATAGCGCGCGATGACCGCATCGAACCAGCCGCAGCGGCGCTTGCGCCCGGTGGTCACGCCGTATTCGTGGCCCTCTTGGCAGAGCAGCTCACCGTCGGTGGCGTCTTGGCCTGTGCCGCCGTCTTCGGCGAACTTCAATTCGGTGGGGAAGGGGCCGCCGCCAACGCGCGTGACATAGGCCTTCTGGATGCCCAGCACGCGATCTATCTCGCCAGGGCCGACGCCGGCACCTGTGCACGCGCCGCCCGCTACGCAGCTGGATGATGTCACGTAGGGGTAGGTGCCGTGATCGATGTCCAGCATGGTGCCTTGGGCGCCTTCGAACAGGATGTTCTTGCCTTGGCGCAGCGCCTTGCTGAGAAGCTGGGCGGTTTCCCACACATGGTCGCGCAAGATGCGCGCGTAGGGCAGGTACTCTTCGCAGATCTCTTCCACGGTATAGGTTTGCAGGCCGTATATCTTGGACAGGATGGGGTTCTTCTGCGCCAGCGCGGTCTCCACTTTCAGGCGGAATATCTTCTCATCGAGCAGGTCTTGCATGCGGATGCCGCGGCGGGCCGCCTTGTCCTGGTAGCATGGGCCGATGCCACGCTTGGTGGTGCCGATCTGGTTCGTGCCGAGGCGCTTCTCTTCGGCGCCGTCGAGCGCCTTATGGTACGGCATGATCACATGCGCATCGCAGCTGATGCGCAGCTTGTCGCAGCTGATGCCCTCGCCTTCCAGCAGCGCCATCTCTTTCACCAGCACGCCGGGGTCCACCACCACGCCATTACCAATGACCGGTACGGCGTCGGGGTGCACCACGCCCGACGGCATGAGATGCAGCGCCAACTTGGTATCGCCGTGGATCACGGTGTGCCCGGCGTTGTTGCCGCCTTGGAAGCGCACCACGTAATCGAAGTCGCGGGAGATGAGGTCGGTGATCTTGCCCTTGCCCTCGTCGCCCCATTGCGTGCCTACCAATACTGTGGATGGCATCTGAAGTCCTTTCAGCGGGTTTGCTTACTTGCCCATTCTAGACCGGAATGGCGGTTTGAACAGCAGAACCAGAACGGCGAGCGCCAGAATCAGGCCGAAGGCCACCATGACCACGCCCAGCGCCGTGTAGGCTAAGCTGCCGGTCACGCGGCTTTCCATGAAGACGGGCACGCCGATCAGCAACAGCAGCGCGCACAGGAACGTGCACACCGCTATCTTCACGTAGTAATGGATGCGGATGGGCTTGTCGGGGTCGACCGGGGCTGGAGCTGCGGATGCGGATGCGGCTGGCAGGCTTGCCACCGGCTGCTGCGGTTGCGGAAGGCCCTCTGTGGTAGGCGCAGCGGGCAGGGGAGCGCCGTCCTTCATGGTCATACGCGCGATTCGTCGAACCAGTCCCCGAACCGGGTGAACTCAGGATTGAAGGAGAGCGGGATGTCACGCAGGGCGCCATTGCGGTGCTTGGCCACCAGCAGTTCGGCCTTGCCCAGTTCGGGACGTCCGTTCTCTTCGGCCTCAGCTTCGTCCATGCTGCGGTCGATGAACATGACGATGTCGGCGTCCTGTTCGATGGAGCCCGATTCGCGAAGGTCGGCCAGCATGGGGCGCTTCTTGCCGCGCATCTCCACCGCACGGTTCAACTGGGACAGCGCGATCACGGGCATGTCCATCTCTTTCGCCATGATCTTCAAGCCGCGGGATATCTCGCCCACTTCGACAGCGCGGTTGCCATCGCGGCGGACTTGCGGTGGCTGCATCAGCTGCAAGTAGTCCACGATGATGAGGCCCTCTTTGTCCGTACCGATGACATGGCGCAGTTCGCGGCGTGCCTTCGCGCGCGCTTCCATGATGGAGAGCCCCGGCGTATCGTCGATGAACATCTCCAGGTTGCTCAGCTTGGCGGATGCATCGGCGATCATGCCCCAGTCAGCTTCGGAGACCTTGCCGCTGCGGATGCGCGATAGGCTGACGCGCGCTTCGCTGCCCAGGATACGCTGGGTCAGCTGCCCGGCGCTCATCTCCAAGCTGAAGAAGGCCACGGCGGTGCCCAGCTTCGCTGCGTTCGTGGCAAGGTTCAGCGCGAAGGAGGTCTTGCCCACGCCGGGTCGTGCAGCGATGATGGCCAAATCTCCGCCACGGAGCCCATGGAAGAGCTCGTCGACATCGCGGAATCCGGTCGGCACGCCCACGATGCTGCTGCCTTGCTGCGAGAGACGGCTGAGCTCTTCGAACGCTTCGCCTACCAGCGCATCCATGCGAGCGAAGCTGGATGACACGCGTTTTTCGGTCACGTTGAAGAGGGCATGCTCGGCCTCTTCAACCACTTCGTTCAGGTCTTCGGGCGCGTCGTAGGCAAGTGCGTTGATCTCGGCGGCGGCGCGAATGAGCTCGCGTTGGATAGCTGTGCGCTTCACGATATGCACGTGGCGCTGCCAGTTAGTCAAAGCGAACGTGTTCGCGTTCAGGTCGGCCAGATACATGCGACCGCCCGCAGCATCAAGCTGGCCTTTGGCATTCAACTTGTCTGCGAGCGAGATAGGATCGGGCGGCTGCCCGTCGCGCACCATCTCGAAGATGGATTCGAAGATGATGCGATGCGAGGTGCGGAAGAAGTTCTCGGCCTTCAGTGCGATGGCTATCTCGTCGGCCACATCCGCATTCAGGATGCAGGCAGCCAGCACGGACTGCTCTGCTTCGATGTCGCTGGGGAGCTGTGCATGCTTACCAGGTGATTCCACCATGGGAACCACCTGGTAGCTTGCATTGTCCGTATTCGCGGGCACCTACTCGGCGGTCTCTTCGGCGACCGCTTCTTCGACGACGTCGGTGGCAACTTCGGCAGCAACGACCTCTTCAGCAGCTTCAACTGCCTCTTCCGCTGCTTCTTCGACCGCGTCTGCCACGGCTTCGCCAGCTTCCTCGGCCATTGCGGCACGGCTGGCAGCATCGCCTTCCACCACCACGTTGAGGGTGGCCTTGATGGTGCGATAGATGTTCACGGGCACCGGATAGGAGCCAGTGGCCTTGATGGGTTTGCCCAGCTCGATGCGGCGGCGGTCCACCTCGATGCCCAGCTGGTCCTTGATGGCCTCGGCAATCATGGGTGCGGTGACCGAACCGAACAGCTGACCCTCTTCGCCCAGCTGCACTTCCACGCGCACGGTGGCGTTGTCCATCTTCTCCACCAGAGCGTTCGCATCGGCGATGCGCACTTCTTCGCGCTTCTCGATGTTCTTGCGGCGCTCGTCCAGCTGCTTCAGGTTGCCGGGTGTTGCTTTGACGGCATAGCCCTGACGCAGTAGATAATTGTTCGCGAAACCGCGGGAAACGTCGATGACGTCGCCTTCGCCACCGCGGCCACGCACTTCTTTAAGAAGGATAACCTGCATGTGAATGCCCCCTATCTGTTGCGGCGACGATCGCCACGCCCGCTGACCGCAGGCACCGAATAGGGAATGAGCGCCATGGTACGCGCGCGCTTGATGGCTTGCGCCAGATCGCGCTGGTGCTGGTTGCACGCGCCCGTGACGCGCCGCGGCTTGATCTTGCCACGGTCGGTCGTGTATTTGCGCAGCATCTGAGTATCTTTGTAATCGATGAACTCCACGTCTTCCTTGCAGAATTGGCACTGCTTGCGACGAGGCTGCTTAGCGTAATCGGCCATGTTACCTCTCAACTTTCTAGAATGGGATGTCTTCGTCGTAAACCGAAGCATTGGTGTCGACAGCGGGCATCGCCGGGGCGCTGTATGCAGAGGCGTCCTGGGAGGTGTAGCTTCCCTGACCGCCCTGGCCGCCGTTGGCGCGGCTCATGAATTCCAGGTCGTCCACGATCACTTCGATCTTGGAGCGCTTCTGGCCGTCGCGTTCCCATTGGCTCCAACGCAGCTTGCCTTCGATGGTCACCTTGGTGCCCTTCGTCAGGTACTGTGCCACGTTGGCCGCGCGCGTGCCGAACATCGTGCAATCGATGAAGTTGGCGTAGTCCTCCCATTCGCCGGTCTGATTGTTCTTGCGGCGATCGTTCACGGCCACGCCCATCGACAGGATGGAGGTGCCGGATGCGGTGGTGCGGACTTCGGGGTCGCGGGTCAGGTTCCCGGATATGACGACACGGTTGATGCTCATTGTCTCCTCTTTCCTTCGCTAGTCGCGGTCAGGGCGGTTCACGATCATGTGACGCTCTACCGCATCGTTGATGCGCAGCACGCGGTCAAGCTCTGCGATGCTTTGCGGGTCAGCGTGGAAATCAATGAGGGTGTAGTCGGCCTCGGCCAGACCGTTCACCTCATATGCCAGCTTGCGCTTGCCCCAATCGTCAACGTTGTCGATGGTGCCTTTGCCATCGGCGATAGCGGTCTCGATGCGCTTCATAGCGCCAGCGCGAGCCTCTTCGTCAATGGTTGGAGCGACAAAGAACAGCAGTTCATATGCCTTCATCAGCTCACCTCCTTTGGTCTAAACGGCTCCGGATAGGTGTCAAGATGTTCCCGGAGCAGGACAACTTGCCCATTGTAGCAGAGTTGTCAGCCGATGGAAGCGCTTTTCCGTTCCATATCCACAACGCCGATCCCCCCCTGTTGCTTCTTACATCGCTTGGCTGCGGAAGGCAAGCCGGTGGCTCGGGGAGAAGCGCAGCTTGCCTTCTTCGCGTTGCTGCAAGGTTCGGGTATCTCGATGCCCGAGCGGTCAGGCTGTGGGGCACCGCTATCTCCGAACCCGATCCCACTATAGCTGCGCCATCTGGCGCACCGAAGTCACGTTGGCGGCATCTGATGGGTGACTGATCTGATGCGATGTTGATCTGCGTGCATGGTCGATCTGGTGTCGATCTGATCTCTGGGCATGATCGATCTGATGCCGATCTGATCTTCGTACTGATCCGATCTGTGCTGATCCTGACACGGGTCTGACCGCAGTCTTATGCGGGTCTGATCTGTTGCATATCTGATCGAGGTCATTCTGGCTGGTAGCAGGGCTGTTCTGGTTCGATGGCGGCATGTATCAGAGATCCGATTTCCAAGTATCCCAAAATAGGTACAGCAGTAATGGATGGTCCGAGGTAGTATCAGGGGAGTTATCATAGCGAAGGGAGCGAGTGGTAGCGGTCGTTCGCAATGAACGAAAAAGAGCCCCGAAGGGCTCTTGATGAGTCAAAGTTGCCGCCTACGCGGCGCTTGCGAACAAGCATTTTTGGCTATGCCGTATTTTGACTCGCAGTGACATCCCGACTGGTTATCAGGACAGGGTGCACTTTAGCACATGTTAAGGAAAAGAGGAAGCTATGCGTTTGCGCGGTTTGGAAGAATACAGCATCGGCTTGGATATCGGAACAGCATCGGTAGGCTGGTGCGTGCTCGATGCTCATGGTGACTTGTCGTACATGAAGGGCAAGCCTGCATGGGGAAGTCGGCTTTTTCCTTCGGCCGATCCGGCCGCAGACGCACGCATCGCACGCGGTCAACGGCGCAGATACATCAGAAGGCGGTGGCGTCTCGATCTGCTGCGATCGTTCTTTCAAGAAGATATGGATCAGTTCGACCCAGATTTCTTCATACGGCTGCGGCAGTCCCGGCTTTTGCCGGAAGATCGCAGCATCGACTGTCGCGACTATCGCTACCCGCTATTCAACGATGCCGACTTCACGGAACAGCAGTACTATGAGCGTTTCCCTACCATCTACCATCTTCGCGCATGGTTGATGGAGACCGACGAGAAGGCCGATCTGCGCCTGATATACCTTGCTCTCCACAATATCGTGAAGCATCGGGGCAACTTCTTGCGACAGGGAGAGCGATTCAGTGCGAAGGACGCCAATACGGCCGAAGCGATAGAGGATCTATGCACCGCATTGGACGAATGGTGCGAAGCGGAGGGCCTTTCGTGTGCGGCTTCAACGAACGTAGGAAAGATCCGTAAAACGCTCGAAGATCAGAATGTTGCCCGGAGCGCGCGCCGCGACGATCTGGTGAAACTGTTCGCCATTGCAAGCGTTGATAGTCGATCGGACGCGAAGAAGTTCGCAAAAGCGCTCGCATCGGCTATCGTTGGGTTGCAAGCCGATATGAAGGATATCTTCGGTGCGGAGGGCGAGAGTACCAAGCTCAGGCTTTCCGATGAAGAGAAGGTGGAGGCATTTCGCCAGATCCTTCCCTCCGAAGGCGAGCCACTCTTCGATGCGATGCAGGCAACCTATTCCGCTTTCATACTGAGCGGAATCCTCTCGTCGTCAGAGCCCGAGACGGTGGGAAAGAGCATTTCGTTCCACAAGATGGCTGAATACGAGAAGTACAAAGAGGACCTGAAGCTCTTGAAGGCGCTGGTAAGGAAGTAT
>CASTMW010000017.1 GCA_949450265.1 uncultured Eggerthellaceae bacterium
AGCGCATCGGCGAGGCGCTGGATCTGATGGGCATCGCAGACCTGCGTACCCGTAGCATCGATTCGCTGTCGGGCGGGCAGAAGCAGAAGGTGGCCTTGGCGTCTATCATCGCGCTGCATCCGAAGGTGCTCTTGCTCGACGAGCCTACCGCCGAGCTGGACCCTGCTAGTTCGCTGTCGGTCTTCGAACTGCTGCGGGAATACGCGCTGGATCATGGCACCACGGTGATCGTGGTGGAGCAGAAGATCGCGCTTCTGGCTGACTTTGCCGATAAGCTAGTCATCGTCGATGACGGGTGCATCCGCTTCGATGGGCCGCCCGCGGAGGTGCTGGCGCATTCCGACGAGCTACTCGAGATCGGCGTGAACGTGCCGCGCGCGACCAGCCTGGTGAACGGGTTGCGGCAGCGCGGTCTGTACCGCGGCGCGGCGGTGTGCGATGTGCATGAGGCTGTGGAGGTCTGCGAAGAGGTGCTGCGATGATAGAGTTCCGATCGGTGAGCGCAAGCTATGACGCTGAAACGCCCGTGCTGCACGAGGTATCGTTCACCATCGAAGATGGCGATTTTGTCGCGTTCGTGGGCACGAACGGTGCGGGCAAGTCCACCACGATGCGTCTGATGAACGGGCTTCTGGAGCCAACGGCGGGCGAGGTCCTGCTGGATGGGACGCCCACCACCCAGTTGAGGACGAGCCAGTTGGCCGCCCGAGTGGGCTTCCTATTCCAGAATCCCGATCGGCAGATCTGCTGCAATACGGTGCGCGACGAGCTGCTGTTTGGGTTCAAGGCGCAGGGGCGTGCCGATGCGCAGGCAGAAGCTAAGGTGGATGCCATCATCGAGCGCTTCGGTTTCGATGCGGATGCCGAGCCGTTCCTGCTGAATCGCGGTACGCGCCAGCTTCTGGCCCTGGCTTCCATCATCGTGATGGAGACGCCCGTGGTGGTGCTGGACGAACCGACCACCGGTCTCGATTTCCGCGAATGCGCGAAGGTGATGGATGTCATCGCCGAGATGCACGCGCAGGGTACGACGGTGGTCATGGTCTGTCATGACATGGAAGTGGTCGGGGATTACGCGAAGCGCGTGGTGGCCATGACGGCAGGGCGCGTGGTGGCGGACGGTCTCACCTTCCAAGTGCTGCGCGATCCGGCTGCCCTTCATGCAGCGCATCTCCTGCCACCCCAGGTATCTCAGATCAGTATGATGCTCGTCGAGCGCAACGCCGAGCTTGCGGATACCGCCATTGCGCAGGCGAACACGGTGGAGGCGATGCTGGATGCCATGCAGGAGCAAGAGGAAGCGGTGAGCCATGGCTAAGTTCCTGGAATATGTGCCGGGGGATAGCTTCCTCCATCGCATGAACCCTGTGGCGAAGGTCCTCTGCGCACTCTTGATATCCATCGCGTGCTTCTGCACGGGCAACCTGATCTTCTTGGTCGCGGTGCTCATCCTGGATTTCGTGATGGCGGCACGGTGCGGCATGGCACGGCAGGCGGCTGGCCTGGCGAAAGCGGTGGCCATCTTCTCCATCTTGCTGGCACTCATCGCCTTGCTGGGCACGCCGCGTGGCCCGGTACTGGTCACTTTGCCGTGGGGATACATCGGCATCGGCAGCATCGTGGCTGCCATCACGGTGATCATGCGCCTTGTGGCCTGCGCCATCCCGCTGTTCTTGGTGATGTATGTCACTCAGATGAACGATCTTGCCAATTCGTTCTGCAAGATCGTCCACGTGCTGTACAAATACGCGTTCACGTTCACCAGCGCGGTGCATTTCATCCCCGTGTTCATGAACGATATGTCAGGCATCATGGAGGCGCAGACCGCGCGCGGGGTGGCCTTCGATGGGGGCATGGTGAAGCGGATCCGACTGATGGTGCCGCTGTGCGTACCGCTGCTCATCAGCAGCGTGCGCAAGACCAATTCGGCTGCCATCGCTGCTGAGGTGCGCGGCTTCAACTTGCGCACGTGTCAGAGCGGGTACAAGGACTATCCTTTCACAGGGCTCGATGTGCGCGCGATCGTAGCGTGCGTGCTGCTGGTGGCAGTGGCTATCGTAGTGAACGTGCTGGTGCCTCCGCTGTTCTGAGTGCATCATCGCAGACAGCTTTGCTCGCACGCTCTCGCCTTCGTACGTCTGTTCCCGTATAATCGCAGCTATGAATACGTCTTTGGGCACATTCTCCGATGCGGTGCGCGGGTGGTTCCTCGATCGGTTCGCGGGACCCACCGAGGTGCAAACGCGGGCTTGGGAGACCATTGCCACCGGCGCCAATGCCCTAGTCATCGCTCCCACCGGGTCGGGCAAGACGCTGGCGGCCTTCCTGCAGGCCATCGACGACCTCATGAACGAGAAGGCGGCCACTGCTAAGTGGCAGCGTGGGGTGCGCATCCTGTACGTGTCGCCGCTCAAAGCGCTGGGGGCCGATGTGGAGCGCAACCTTGCTGTACCGCTCGAAGAGATCGCAGCGCGCGTGAGCGCGGATGTGCGCGTCGAGATGGGCATGCGCACGGGCGACACCAGCGCCTCCGAACGCGCGCGACTTCAGCGCAAGCCACCGGACATCCTGATAACCACACCCGAATCGCTGTACCTGATCCTCACGTCGCGGGCGCGCGAGATGCTGCGATCGGTGCGTACGGTGATCGTGGATGAGATCCATTCCATCGCAGGGAATAAGCGTGGGGCTCATCTGTCGCTTTCGCTTGAACGCCTTGATGATCTGGTCGGTCATCCGGTGCAGCGCGTGGGACTCTCGGCCACCGTTGAGCCGCAGGAAGAGGTAGCGCGCTTCCTTGGTGGGGTGCAGCCGGTATCGGTGGTGGCAGCAGAGGGCCGCACGGATGCCGACATCAGCGTGCGCGTGCCGGTTCGCGACATGACCGCCATCCCTGCTGTTGGGGATGATCGCGCCTCTTCCATCTGGCCGTACCTTGAATCGGCCATCCTCGATGAGGTGCTGGCTCATGCCTCGACCATCGTTTTCGTGAACTCCCGCGGGCTTTGCGAGCGTCTGACGGCGCGGTTGAACGATCGGTATGCGCAGCGTGTCGCGGGACGGACCGATAAGGATGCTATCGCCGAGATGGCGGGGCGTGCCGTGCGCTCCGATATCGGGTCGACCTCGGCGCTCTCGGGCGCTGCGGATGCGACCATCGCGAAAGCGCATCATGGATCGGTGTCGAAGGAACAGCGTGCGCTGGTGGAAAACGAGCTGAAAACAGGCACGCTCCGGTGCGTAGTGGCCACATCGAGCCTTGAGCTGGGCATCGACATGGGCGAGGTGGATCTGGTCATCCAGGTGGCCCCGCCTCCTTCGGTGGCCAGCGGCCTTCAGCGTATCGGGCGGGCGAATCATCACGTGGCTGGGCGATCGAAGGCCATCATGTTCCCACGCGTGCGCACCGAGACGATCGATTGTGCGGCTGCGGTGGAAGGGATGGCTGCTGGTCTTATCGAATCGACGCATCTGGTGGACCGTCCGCTTGACGTGCTGGCCCAGCAAACGGTGGCGGCGGTGTCCCTGTGCCCTGACGGGTTGTCTGCGGATGATTGGTTCGGCGTGGTCAAGCGCTCCGCCAACTTCGCCGAGCTTTCGCGCGATGCGTTCGATGCGGTCATCGGGATGCTCTCTGGTGTCTTCGCATCGGGCGATGTGGCGGAGTTTGCGCCCCGTATCACCGTGGATGCAGGAACGGGCATGCTGATGCCGCTGCCGCGTAGTCAGCGTTTGGCTGTCAGCGCGGGTGGGACCATCCCCGATCGGGGGTCGTATCCGGCGATGCTGCCAGAAGGCAGCGCAGAGGGCGGTCGTCGGCGTGTGGGAGAGCTGGATGAGGAGATGGTGCATGAATCGCGCGTGGGCGATCGCATCATCTTGGGCACGAGCACGTGGCGCATCGCCGAGATCGACCGCGATCGTGTGATCGTGGAGCCAGCGCCGGGCGCGGCGGCACGCCTGCCGTTCTGGCATGGCGAGAGCACAGGACGCGCCTATGACGAAGCGCTGCGACGGGGAGCGCTTGTGCGATGCCTTGCGGGAAGCAGCCAGGAAGCTGTGGAAACGCGCCTTATCGTCGATGGGCTGGATGCGTTCGCACGCGAGAACCTGAAGGGGCTCCTTGCGCATCAACGGCAGGCTACCGGTGTAGTGCCCGATGATTGTACGGTCATCGAGGTGTGCGCGGACGAAGAGGGCGATGACCGCATCGTCATCCATGCCTCGTTCGGCAAGCGCGTATGCGAGCCTTGGGCGCTGGCCATCACGGCGCGCGTGCGCGAGCGTTTCGGGTTTGACCCGCAGGCGATGGCAGCCGATACGGGCATCGTGGTGCGCTTTCCCCAAGCCGAGAGTGGCGATTTGCCCGATCTGGCGGCCTTTCTGTTCGATCCGGACGAGGCCGAGCGCATCGTGGCCGCCGAGGTGGGTGCGACAGCGCTGTTCGCCGCGCGGTTCCGCGAATGCGCATCCCGGGCGCTGCTGGTCGCCTCGCGCCAGCCCGGCAAGCGTGCGCCTTTGTGGCAGCAGCGCGTGAAGGGCGGGCAGCTCTTGGAGGCGGCACGGCGCGAAGGCGATTTCCCGCTTTTGGCCGAGGCGGCGCGCGAATGCCTGCATGATGTGTATGATATGGGCGCATTGCGACAGGTGATGGAGGATATCGACACCGGCGCCGTCCGGGTGAGCGCGGTGCGCACGCAGACGCCTTCGCCCTTCGCAGCACCCTTGCTCTTTGGTTATGTGGCGGACCATCTGTATGAGGGTGATCTGCCTCATGCTGAGCGGCGTCACGCCTTGCTTTCAGTTGATGCCGATCTGCTGGGCGAGCTCCTTGGCAGCGACAAGGCGGCAGAGGTGCTCGACCAGGCGGTGGTGGACGCGGTGCAAGCCGAGCTGCAAGGTACAGCGGCAGGCTATCGGGCACGAGGTGTGGAAGGGGTCTGCGAATTGTTGCGCCATGTGGGGCCGCTCTCGACCAGTAACGTGGCTTGCCGCACTGACGGGCCCTTGGATGCGATGGAGGACGACGAGGCGGCAGCGTGCGTGGATGATGAGCAAGCGCGGGCGCTGCTGGATGAACTGGAAGCAGGGCACCGGGCATTCCGCACGCAGATAGCAGGCGCTCCGGTGTGGGCGGTCGCTGAGGATGCCGCCCGGCTGCGCGCGGTGCTGGGGGCGCCATGCCCCGATTGGGCGCGCATTGAAGGAGATGCTGGCTCAGCGGAAACGCTGCTCGATGGCGTGATCGCGCGCATCCTGCGCACGAATGCGCTGCGCACCGCCGAGAGTATCGCGCAGGAGCTGGGATTGGGGACGGCCCTTGTCGAAGAGAGCCTGCGCCGCCTGGCAGGACAGGGAAGGGCCGTTCAAATGGCCTATCCGGCAGATGCTCCCATTCCTTCTTGGACCGATCCTGCGGTCATGCGGCGTTTGCGGGCACGCTCGCTCGCGGCGGCGCGCCAGGCGATCGCGCCGGTGGATCAGGCGACGTATCTGCGGTATCTGTTCGACCTGCAAGGCATCGGAGATGCGGAAGGGGTGGACGGCATCGATCGGCTTGCAGAGATTATTGCGCAGTTCGAGGGTGTCTTCTTGCCAGCGCAGCTTTGGGAGGCCTCGGTGTTCCCTGCGCGCATGGCCGGATACGACCCAGTGCTGCTGGACGATCTTCTTGCCTGCGAAGATGTGGTCTGGCAAGGCGGCACCAATGGGAAGGGGAATCATGTCATCGCTTTCTACCCGAGCGATTCGCCTTTCTGTCCTGTGCGCATCGAGCCGTGCGATCGAACAGACCAAGGAGCCTTGGCCGAGATGGTCTGGAACGGATGTGCCTCATCGGATTCGTTCGCGTTCGTGCGCGCTTCGATCGCAGGAAGGCTGGTCGAGCGGATCGACCTGACGCCTGCTGTGCCTCGCCGTGCGCACAGCCGTCGGGCTGGACGGCGGTATGCGGCGTCTGCAGGCGCAAAGCGGGAGGTGCGCGAGCGCGTCATCGAGCGCACGGCGCGCGATGCGGCGTTCATGGGCACATGGTGGAAGATGGAGACGCCTAAGGTGAACGATACGGTGTGTGCGATGGACATCGTGGATTCGCTGTTGGATCGCTACGGGGTCGTCACGCGCGACATCGCGCTTGGTGCCGGCGTGCCCGGTGGCTTGGGCTCGCTCTATCCGGTGCTGCGCTCCCGCGAGGATGCCGGGGAGCTGCTGCGCGGCGCGTTCGTGGAGGGCATGGGCCCTTCCCAGTTCGCTGCGGTCGATACGATCGAGCACCTTCGCTCCTTTGCGGATGCGGGGACCGGACCGGCCATCGTCATGGATGCGGACGATCCTGCCGATCTGCTCGGGCGGGGCCTGCCCTGGCCCGCTTCCACGGCGAACGCCAAGCCTGCACGGCGCGCAGGCGCGCTCGTCATCTTCTGGAAGGGCATGCCTATCTTGCACATCAGTGCGCACGGACGCGATATCATATCGTTCTCGGAAGATGTCGAAGCACTGCGATGCGCTGCTTGCGCATTCGCGAGCACATCACTTGAACGCGCACGACGGCTGCACACATGGAGCGAGCGCATCCAGGTACGAACCTTCGATGGGAAGCCGGTGCTGGATACGCCTTTCGCCACTGTGCTAGAAGAGGTCGGCTTCGTTCGCAGCGGACTGGAGATGCGGCTCTATCTTCCGTACGGCTAAGAAGCCAGCTCGCAGGCGCGTGTGAGCTTCTCGATCATCTCGTCCACATCATCCTTCGAGCAGATGAGCGGCGGCAGGAAGCGCAGCGTTTGAGGGCCGGTCGCGTTGATGACGAGCCCTGCTTCCAGCGCTGCATCCACCACGCGCCCCGCAACAAGGCCTTCGGCAAGATCGGCACCGACCATCAGGCCCGCACCGCGCACTCCGCGGATGCCATCGACCTTCTTCAAACGCTCCGCGAAGTAGGACCCCACCTCGTCAACGCCCAGCGCCATGGTCGGATCGGACAGTTCGCGCAGGGTAGCGCGCGCCGCTGCCATGGCCAGGTTGCTGCCGCCGAAGGTGGAACCGTGCGTTCCTGCTTTCAGCACCTCGCCCGCATCACCGTGCGCCGCACAAGCTCCGCAGACCATGCCGGATGCGATGCCCTTGGCCATGGTGACCACGTCGGGCACGATGTCCGCACGCTGAAAGGCGAAGGGCGCACCGGTGCGGTAGATACCGCACTGCACTTCATCGCAGATGAGCAGCGCGCCCGTTTCGGCGGTCAGGCGGCGTGCTTCTTGCAGGAACTCATCCGTACACGGGTGCACGCCCGATTCCCCTTGGATGGGTTCGAGCATCATCGCGCATATTTGCCCATCGAAGCGCTCGAAGAGTGCGCGCAGCGCATCAACGTCGTTGATGGGGGTGTAGACGAAGCCTTCCGGGATGGGCTCGAAGCCCCGCTGCAGCCCGCTTTGCCCGGTGGCTGCTAGGGTGGTCATCGTGCGGCCATGGAAGCTCTTCACCAGCGTGACGATCAGCGATGGTGCCCGATCGGTGTTGCCAGCATGCGCGACACGCTCCTTCGCGCGTAGACGTGCCAGCTTGATGGCGCATTCGTTGGCCTCAGCTCCCGAATTGGCGAAGAACGTCTTCCACGTTCCCCGTGTGTTCTCAGGCGCGCCGCCATCCAGCATATCGGAGAGCCCGCGTGCCACTTGACCACGATCCTCGATATAGAAGTAGTTGCTGACATGGATGAGCTTTTCGGCCTGCGCGGTGATGGCATCGACCACGGCTGGGTGGCAATGCCCCAGGCTGCAGACGCCAATCCCCGAGAGGAAATCAAGGTAGCACTTGCCCGTGTCGTCCTCAAGATACATGCCGCGTCCGCGCACGAACTGCACCGATTTGCGCGCGAACGTGGGCATGACGTATTCGGTTTCAAGGTGCTGTTGCTCTTCAAGACCTCGTATGCTCATAGTATCCCTTTCGTTTCTGGAAGATGACGCTTCACGCGCCATGGTGCGCTGCATCGGCGTTCTCCAACAGCTTTGATGCGAAGCGCCCGAGCCGTGCCGGATCGAAGCCCGATGCTGGCCCGTCGCCGCAGATCATGGTTCCGATGCCTTTGTTGGTGAGCGTTTCCAGTAGCAGGGCATGCGGTGTGGTGCCGTTCACGATGTGCGCGCGATGGACGCCCGCGTCGAGCGCATGTACGCAGCTTGCCAGCTTCGGAATCATGCCCGTGGATATCTCGTTCGCTTCGATCATGGCGCGCGCTTCGCCCACGGTCATGCTGGCGACGAAGGTGGTGGGATCGGGATAGTCCACATAGAGGCCATCGACATCGCTCAGGAAGATCACCTTATGTGCTCCGATAGCGGCGGCGATATGGCCAGCAGCCACGTCCGCATTGATGTTGAACCAGCCTCCCTGCGGCTCGATGGCCACTGATGCGATGACAGGGATGTAGTCGGTCGCGATCAGGTCCACGATGAGCTGTTCGTTGACGCGCGTGATGCGTCCCACGCGCCCAAGGCGCTCATCGGCGCGTTCGGCTTCCAAGATGCCCGCATCAGCTCCCGACAGGCCCACGCCCATGTTACCGTGGCGGTTCATGGTGCGCACGAGGTCCTGGTTCACTTTGCCCATCAGCGTGGTGCGCACTACATCCATGGCTGCATCGCTGGTGACGCGCTGGCCGTCCACGAACGTGACCGGCAGCGCCGCATCCTCCATGGCGGCGTTGATGGCCTTGCCGCCCCCGTGCACGATGACAGGGTTCACGCCGATGATCTTCAACAGGACGATGTCGGCCATCACATCTTCGCGCAGTCGTTCGTTGACCATAGCCGCTCCGCCGTACTTGATGACGATGGTCTTGCCGGTCACATTCTTGATCCAAGGCATCGCCTCGGAGAGCACCTCGCCGGTCAGGGTGGAAACGCCTCCTGGGCGCATCTCGTGGTCGTACTTCATGGTCTTCTTTCGCTAGGATCGGTAATCCGCGTTGATGGCGATGTAGTCGTGAGTCAGGTCGCACGTCCACATGGTGGCACGGTGCGCGCCTGCTCCCAGGTCGGCGTCCAGCACGATCTCGTCCTGCTCGAACCTGCGCAGCGCCTCGGCCTCATCGAAGGGCTGGGCAAGGCCGCCGCGGCAAACGGGCAGCCCCATGATGTCGATGCTGACCGCTTCCTGGTCGAAATGGGCTCCCGACCGGCCGAGCGCTGCCGCGATGCGGCCCCAGTTGGCATCGCGTCCCGCTATGGCTGTCTTCACGAGGGGAGAGTTCGCTACCGTGCGGGCTGCCGCTTCGGCGTCAGCTGCCGTGGCAGCGCCGGTGATGTTCACGGTGACCAGCTTCGAGGCACCTTCGCCATCGCGTGCCATCGCGCGCGCAAGGCCCATGCACACCTGGGTGAGCGCACGGCAGAACGCCTCGAACGCTTCGCTTTCACGGGCAAAGGGCGCAAGATCGGGGGCGGCGGCCCCCGATGCCATGAGGATGCACGTGTCGTTGGTGGAAGAATCGGAATCGACGGTCACCTTATGGAAGCTCGCATCTACAGCGCGTCGCAGCGCTTCGTGCAAGGTGGCGGCCTGGATGGGCGCATCGGTGGTCAGCACTGCGATCATGGTGGCCATGTCGGGCATGATCATGCCCGAGCCCTTCGCCATACCGCCGACCGTAAACGTGTGCCCTTCGGTGCAGAAGCTGACGGCGCATTCCTTCGCAACCGTATCGGTGGTCATGATAGCATGCGCGGCATCGGTGCCCCCGTGGCGGGAGAGCTTCGCTGTGGCGGCGGGCACGCCCTGGCGGAACGGATCCAGTGCAAGCGGCACGCCGATCACGCCCGTGGATGCCACGAGCACCTCATCCGGCGCGCAGTCGAGCGCGTCGGCCACCACGGCAGCTGTCCCTTCGGCCACTTCCATGCCTGCATCGCCGGTGGCGGCATTCGCGTTGCCGGAGTTCACGATGACGGCGCGCGCCGTGCCGTAGCTCTTGCCGATGGCGCCACCAAGGCGCATCCGGCTTGCGCGCACGGGCGCCGCGCAGAAGGCGTTGCGTGTGAAGACGGCTGCGGTAGGGCACGGTTCCTGCGCCACCACCAAGGCCATATCGAGCCGATGGGGGTTCGCACGGAACCCGGCATGCACCCCTGCGGCCGTGAAGCCTTGTGCCGAGGTCACGCCACCACCTTCGATAAAGGGGAAGCCGAGCGATGCTGGGTAAGTATCCTGCACGATGGTCATGAGGATTCCTCAGACGGGAAGCGCTACGGCATCAAGGCCTGCGCTCTGGTCCATGTCGAATACGATGTTGGCGCATTGCACGGCCTGACCCGCTGCGCCCTTGCCCAGGTTGTCGATGGCGCACACCGCGATGATCATACGCGCCTGCTCGTGGAAGGTCACGCCGATCTGGGCGCGATTCGTACCGCAAACGCTGCTGGTCTGCGGGAACGTGCCCGCTGGCAGCACGGTGACGAAGGGCGATGCGGCATAGTGCTCAGCATAGGCTTGCTGCACATCATCGGCGCTCAAAGCGGCATCGCGGTGCACGGGGATGTTCACCGTTGAGAGCAGCCCGCGGTTCATGGGAGCCAGATGCGGTGTGAACACCACCCGCTCTCTAAGCCCCAGGATCTGGGCGATCTCGGGTGTATGCCGGTGGGTGGCCACGCTGTAGGCTTGCGCATCCTCGTTCACCGTGCAGAACAGGTTGCGCGCGTTCGGGCTTTTGCCCGCACCGGTGATGCCCGAGATGGCATCGATGACCACCGTGGCGCCCGCATCCGCCATGCCAGTGGCAAGGGCTGGGTAAGCGGCAAGGGAGCTGGCAGTGGGGTAGCAGCCTGCGCAGGCCACAAGGGCAGGCGTGCCGTTGTGGTGCGCCTTGGCAGCTCGTGCCAGTTCCTCGCCGGTGATCTCTGGCAGCCCGAAGGCGGCTTGCGCCAGCAGTGCAGGCTGGGTGTGAACAGTGCCATACCAGCGCTCGTAGACAGCGGCGTCCTTCAAGCGGAAATCGGCGGAGAGGTCGATCACGCTGACGCCCGCGTCCAAAAGCTCGCACGCAAGGTCCATGGCGGCGGTGTGCGGCACGGCCAAGAACACCACGTCGCAGGAATGCAGGTTGGCATCGGCATGCGCGCAGAAGCGCAGGTCGGTCACGCCGGTGAAGGCGGGGTAGACGCTGGCGATGGGCGCGCCCGCGTTGGCATCGGAGGTGGCAGCGGTCAGCTGGAAGCGGGGATGCGCCAACAGCAAACGCACGAGTTCGATGCCCGCGAACCCAGCTGCTCCGACAACGCCTGCTCTCAGACTCATGCGCCCACCTGTTCATCTGATAGGGAATACGTTCACCAGATTATATACGCAATGGGCGCCGACGCTGGGTTTTTCTGCGTGGGATCTCTATCATGGGAGCATGAGCGGAAACGAAGGGAAACAAGGGGCATCGTCTAGCCCCGCAACGCCCCGAACTGCGCCGCGCAACATCGCGGGCTTGGGTACCCTGACGAAGGACCGCGTCAAGATAGCCGGGCTTTATGACAGTGGCTTCACGGATGCGGCAGTCTTGGAGCAGATGCTCTAAACTGATAGCTTCATGAATGTATCCACGCGAAGAAAGCAGGATGATATGGTGAAGGTACGGAAGGCTGTCAGCATGCGTGCAGGGATCGTTGCCGTTGCGCTGTGTGTGGCAGTGGTGCTGGCATGTGCGGGATGCACGAGCGCTCCCGAACAGGGATCATCTGCCGAAGAGGTTTCCTCTTCGAGCGAAGCGGTGATCGATCAGGTGGATGACATCGCCGTGAGCGTGTCGGTCACCGGTCCTGATGAAGAGGTCATACTGGCACCGGCCGTCGTGACGATCGAGCAAGAGGGCACCGCCCTTGAGGCATTGCAGGCCAGCGGCCTTGATGTGATCGTCACCGATTCCAGCTACGGGCCGTTCGTAGAGGCCATCGGCGATGTGGCAGGCGAAGGTTCGGCGGGTTGGACCTACACGGTGAATGGCACGACTCCGCAGGTATCCGCAGGAAGCTGTGTGGTCAACGATGGCGATGCGGTGGAATGGGTCTATGCTGCCGCGTAGCGGTTCGGAGGATGATATGCCGGTGAAGATGGAGCAGGGCGCCTACGAGGCGGCTCAAACGGTGCGCCGCGCCGTGTTCATGGAAGAGCAGGGGTACCGCAACGAGTTCGACGATATCGATGTGGACGATCGTTGCGTGCATTTGGCCGCTTTCGATGGGGATGTACCCATCGGGTGCGCCCGTATCTTCCCCTCAGAGCTCGAACCCGATTGCGAGACGGCCCCTGGTCGCTGGATCTTCGGTCGTCTTGCGGTCATGCCCGCATCGCGCAAGGGCGGTCTTGGGTCGCAGCTTCTGGCCGAATGCGAGCGTATCGTCAAGGATCGGGGCGGGCGCGAGCTGCACCTGCATGCGCAATGCCAAGCCCAAGGGTTCTATGACAAGAACGGCTATGAGCTGTATGGCGAGATAGGCTATGACGAGGGCGAACCGCATCAGTGGATGATGAAGCGGCTCTAAAGCGCTATCATCCCACGTAGTCGGCGTCGATCAGTACGTTGTACTCGTATTCCGGATAGGCCCTCTTCATCCGCTCCACTACACCCGCACGCACGGCATCGTTGTCGGCTTTGAACTCCACCACCAGGTCGAACGTGACCAGCTTGCGCTCTTCGTCCACGTAGAAGCCGTGTATCTGCAAGATGTCGGGGTATTCTTCGGCGATCTCGTGCAGCGTGCGTCGCATGGGCTTGTAGCGATCGTGGGTGTTGGCCGCATAGATGCCAATGGTGATGATGATCCGGAACTCCTGGTAGACGTCCTCGGAGATGCGGCGGGTCAGCTCGTGGATGCGCGATGCGCGCATGTCGTCGTCCACTTCGATGTGCGCAGCCCCGATCATCTCGTTGGGACCGAAATCATCAAGGATCACATCGTAGGTCCCCAATACGCCCTCATAGGCCGAGATGAAGCCCTTCAGGCGCTTGCCGAGCCCGTTGTCGCAGCGTGCGCCCAGGATGGGATTCACGGCATCGCGCAGGATGTCGCAGCCGCTCTTCAGAACGAACAGCGAGATGATGACGCCGATAGCGCCGTCGATGTTCACCTTCCAGATCAAAGCGGCCAGAGCGGCCACCAACGTGCCGCCCGTCAAGATGGCATCGTTGTTGGAATCCACGCCCGATGCTGTGAGAGCGCCGCTCTTCAGCGTGCGTCCGCGCCGTTTCAAGTAGATGCCGATGAATATCTTCACAAAGATGCTGGCCACGATGACGATCAGGGTGAACGTGCTGTAATCGGGATCGGCGGGCCAGATGACCTTGATGATGGCCTCCCACAGCGATATGCCGCCTGCCACCAAGATGATGATGGCGATGGCCAGCGAGGTCATGTATTCCATGCGTCCGAAGCCGAAGGGGTATTGGCGGCTAGCCCGGCGTCCGGCCAGCTTCGTGCCCACGATGGTAATGACCGAGGACAGCACGTCGGTGGCATTGTTGACGGCATCCAAGATGATGGCGATGGAGCTTGCCATGAAGCCCACCAGCAGCTTGAAGGCTACGAGCACCACGTTGCCCAGGATGCCCACGATGCTGGCATACACGATGCCGCGTTCGCGCCGCTTTACATCGCGAGAGATATCCTGTTCGCGTTCCATCTTGGGCTTTCCCTCCCATCGCATCGTCTGCGAACCTGCCGATGTTGGCATCTTCCATTGTGACCCATGCTGGCAGCGTGCAACGTGGCGATGCGCATCTGATATGCTGATGTTGACGATATGCTCGGGCAGTGTGAAGGAGAGCGATAAGGGCATGGATGGTCAAGGGCATGCCGAGGGGCAGCGGGTCCCTTCGGTGTTCATCGTAGAGGATGACGAGGCGCTGTGCGACGGCCTGATGCGGCTGTTGTGTTTGCAGGGATTCGCTGCGGAGCGTTGCATGACGTTCTCGAAGGCGGCTGCCGAAGCGCTGGCCGCGAACGCCGACTGCGTGGTGCTCGATCTGAAGCTGCCTGATGCCGATGGGCTGCAGATCTGTCGCGACATCCGCGCGGTATCGAAGGTACCCATCATCATGCTGACATCCTCGGAGAGCGAATTCGACGAGGTGATGGCGTTTGGCCTGGGTGCCGACGACTACGTGACCAAGCCGTACCGCCCGGCCACGTTGCTGGCGCGCATCCAGAGCGTGCTGCGGCGGCATGAGCGCGATGTGTCTACGGTGATGGAGTATGCTGGCGTGATGCTGGATGTGGCCGCAGGCACCGTTTCGTATGCGGGCACCACGCGCGAGCTCTCGCGCAACGAGCAGCGCATCCTGCAGCTGCTGATGCGCAATGCTGGCAGCGTGGTCAGCCGCCAGCGCATCATGGCCGATCTGTGGGAATCCGATGAGTTCGTGGATGACAACACCCTGACAGTAAACGTGAATCGCTTGCGCAAGGTGCTCGGTGCCATCGGTGCGCCGGAGGACCTCATCAAGACGCGACGCGGCATGGGATATTCGATATGAGGGAGAGGGATATCGCGCGCTTCACGGTCGGAGGATTCCTGCGCGACCGCTGGTGCGCCCTGCTGGCGCTGACGGTCTGCCTTGGCGGGGTGGCAACCATGGCCACCATCCTGGGCGTGAACCGCGATGGTACGCTGACGCTTTGCGCGTTCATCATGCTCTTAGCCATCGTGGTGCTGGTTGTCGAGTTCGTGCGGCGAGCGCGCTTCTGGAACCAGATGGCCGATATGACGGAGACGATGGAGGCATCCGACCAGCTGATCTCGTTCGCATCCGAGCCGGGCTTTTTGGAAGGGCGCCTGGCCTATGAGGCTGCCGAGCGCATAGCCGACCTAGGACGCGCAGAGACGAGCGCTATGCAGCTGGAAGCGTCGGGCTATCGCGACTACATCGAGCTGTGGATCCATGAAGCGAAGACGCCCATCGCCGCGGCGAAGCTGGTGCTCACGCGGATGCACGGCGAAGAGGCCGATGTGCTCGCGCGCGAGATCGAGCGCATCGAGGACGAGGTGGAACAGGCTCTCTACTATGCGCGGTCGGCCTCCGTGCGCAACGACTATGTCATCCGCGAAGTGGTGCTGGCCGATGCGATGCGCGAGGTATGCAAGCGCCATGCGCGCTTCCTCATTGAGCGTCAGACCATCCCAGCCACCCGCATACCGGATGAGGCAAGCGTGCTGACCGACCGCCCATGGCTTCTGTTCATGGTGGGGCAGGTGGTGGTGAACGCAGCCCAATACGGCGCGCGGACCATCACCTTCTCCAGCCAGGAAGAGGATGCGGGCACCTCGCACGGGCGCACGGTGCTCGAAGTGGCCGATGATGGCTGGGGCATCTCGGAGGCGGACCTGCCGCGGGTCTTCGACCGGGGATTCACGGGCAGAAATGGGCGGGTGCGCGGCAGTGCCACTGGCATGGGCTTGCATCTGGTGGCCCGCATGTGCGATCAGCTGGGGGTTGGGCTGCGCTTGTCCAGCGAAGAGGGCAGCGGCACCCGGGTCATCTTCATCTTCCCGCATGACCGTCGGTGCGCCTACGTGACAGGGATGTAAGCCAGGTGTAAGCCGATTCGATGGCAGTTGCCGTTCGCGTGCGCCATAGTGGACCCATCGGATCGAAGGAGGAGAATATGGCAGAGACGCTCGTTCAACCCACCGGCATCGCCAGCGCCGAGACGGTAGCGCTTTCGGTGCGCCAGCTGAAGAAGACTTACGGCGCGCGCGATTCCATCACCCATGCGCTCGATGGGGTCAGCTTCGATGTGTCGCGTGGCGAGTTCATCGGCATCATGGGCCCCAGCGGGTCGGGCAAGACCACGCTGTTGAACTGCGTGTCCACCATTGATAAGGCCACCAGCGGGCAGATCGTGGTGGGCGGTCAGAACATCACAGGGATGCGCCGCGGTGCGCTGGCGAAGTTCCGCCGCGAGCAACTGGGGTTCATCTTCCAGGATTTCAACCTGCTAGAGACGCTGACGGCATTCGAGAACATCGCCTTGGCGCTGACCATCAAGCATCTTCCTCCATCTCAGATCCGTCAGCGCGTCATGCAGGTGGCGGAGAACCTTGGCGTGGCGCAAGTGCTCCAGAAGTACCCCCATCAGATGTCGGGCGGCCAGAAGCAGCGCGTGGCAGCCGCGCGCGCCATCGCGGGCGATCCCAAGCTGATCCTGGCCGACGAGCCCACCGGTGCGCTGGATTCGCGTTCAGCCACGGTGCTGCTGGAAACGCTCGAGATGATGAACGAGCGCATGGGCGCCACCATCATGATGGTGACCCACGATTCGTTCGCCGCATCCTTCACCAACCGCGTGCTGTTCATCAAGGATGGCAAACTGTTCAACGAGATACGCCGGGGCAGCCTGCCGCGCAGCGAATTCTTCAAACGCATCGTGGAAGTGGTCAGCTTTTTAAGCGGGGAGACGGTCGAGGCCATGGAGGTCACCAGCGTCGAGAACCGTTCAGCAACAATTCAGTTGAGTTAATCAACAGCTTGCCAAGGCCTGAGCGTTGGGAGGTGTGCGGCCGTATCCTGAATACCAGAAGGCAGCGGGCGTGTGAGCGCCCGAAGCGGAGGTTCGAAGGATCGGAGACACATCATGAAGAAAGAGGCCATCAGGGAATTGTCCGAGCGGGTGCATTTCGGCGAGCCGTTCGATGCGAAGAAGTTCGATCGCGGAAGCGACCCGTCCGTGTCCATCTATATGCCCATCCAGCATGCCGAGCGCGAAGAGCGGCGCGATGAATGGAACCGCATCGAGTTCAAGGACCTGACCAAGCAGGCGAAAAAGCAGCTGGCCGAGCGTTTCCCCGATGCGCGCACCTACGCCGGCGTGATGGAGCTGCTCGATTACATCCTAGACCATGCCGATCTGCCCTTGTGGACCAAGGCCGACAAGGGTTTGGGCTTTCTGGTCGACCACGAGCAGGCCGATGTGTTCAATATGGACGTGCCCACCGATTGCCTGTCCATCGTGGATGACCATTTCTACGTGGGGCCGCTCATGCAGGATGAGGAGCACGATGCTGTCAAGTACAAGCTCCTTTTGCTCAACGCCGACTTCTTCAGCATCCTTGATGGCGATGAGGAGCATGTGCGCTACGAGCATCTGCCCCACGAGGTGAAGCAGTATTTCACAGAGATGTTCCCTGACACCTTCGATGGTGATACCTCGCCGCTCGATTACTACAGCCTGGAAGGGCACGAGTCGCCCTACCATGACCACCGGTCGCGCAACGATGTGAAAAAGGAAGAGGCCGAAAAGTTCTTCCGTGTGGTCGACAAGGTCATGTGCAAGATGACCGAGGGTGATGACACGCCGGTCATCTTGGTGACGCTGCCCGAGCATGAGCATATGTTCCGCGAGATAGCCACGTTCAAGACGCTGTTGCCCAAGGGCATCGACAAGGACCCGCGAACGCTCTCGGGCGCCCGGTTGGTGCAGCTGGCCAACGAGGTCCTTGCGGAGTAGGCAAGAAAAGGCAGGGGAGCGGCTTGCGAAGCGCTCCGGCCGATCACCCGTCCGTTGCTGGATCGCCCAGGACGGATGGGTCAGCGCAAGAAGAAGGCCGGGTCGATCATGACCCGGCCTTTCTGGTGGTGCGTGAGGAACGGATGCGCCTTAGCGCGCGAAGGGGTGGGCGCCATGAGCTTGACGCCGCCTTGGCGCGATGGTGTCTTCTGCTGGCTTTCCGCATCGCTTTCCATGCGGGAGAGCATAGCAGCCACCGCTTCGCATCCATCGTCGGCACCGCAATGCTTCGCACAGTGAGCGCATCTGCCCGATGATGCCTCCCCATCGCCGCAATCGCACATGCCACGATGCACGAGGCGACGCACAGCCAGCACCGCTGCTGCCAGGATGATGACGAGCAGGATGATGGTAGAGGGGGTCATGGTCAGTTCGAGCACGTTCGCCCTTTCATCTAAGTGGCCGCATCCGCATCCAGGGCGGCTTGGGCCTTCACGTTCTTATCCTTGTTGTACTTCGGCATGGGCCGGAACAGCTGGAAGAGGATGGCTGCCAAGAGCACGATGGCGATGACGGTCCAAACGTTAAACGCCACCTCGCCGGTGATCAGGCCACCCAACTGGTAGATGATGAGCCCGACGACCCACGCGAACATGCACATGTAGCCGATGGCCGCCCAGGTCCATTTGGCCGAGCGCATCTGGTTGCGGATGGCGCCCATCGCGGCGAAGCAGGGGGCGCACAGTAGGTTGAAGGCGCAGAAGGCCATGATGGCAACGCTCGTGCCGCCCATCATGGAAGCGAACGACATCCAGATGGTCGGATCGTCTTCGCCCACTTCGCCAAGGCTGGTGATGATGCCCACGGTGGCCACCACGTTCTCCTTGGCCACCAGGCCGGTGATGGAGGTGACGGTGCCTTCCCAGTTGCCGAACCCGAGCGGCATGAATATCCAGGCGAACCCGTTGCCGATGGCGGTCATCAGGCTGTACTGGATGTAATCGTCCATCTCGGTGTCAAGCAGGCCGAACGCACCTTCGTACACGCCGAAGTTCAGCAGGAACCAGATGACCATAGAGCTAAGGAAGATGATGGTACCGGCCTTCACGATGTATGCCTTCACGCGCTCCCACATGGACAGCAGCACGTTCTTCACGGTGGGCAGGTGATAGGTGGGAAGCTCCATGATGAAGGGTGCCGCATCGCCTGCGAACGCCTTGAGCTTCTTCAGCATAATGCAGCTGATGATGATGGCGGCAAGGCCCAGGAAGTAGAACAGCGGTGCCACCCACCAGGTGCCCTCGTAGAAGCTGCCAGCGAGCGCGCCATGTAGCCGCAACCCTCCAAGAAACCCAGCAGCAAGAACAGTACGATC
>CASTMW010000018.1 GCA_949450265.1 uncultured Eggerthellaceae bacterium
CTTTCCAAACAGCCGGATATGCGTACGACCATGGAACTGGGTGCGGTGCTGCCGCGCACGGCTGAGGTGCACGATGGGCATCTGTTCATCGGCGGCGTTGATATGGTGGAGCTGGCGCGCGAACAGGGCACCGCGCTCTACGTATTCGACGAGGCCGACGTACGCGAGCGCATGCGCGAGTACCGCGAAGCGTTCGCCAGCCGCTATCCGAACAGCGACATCATCTACGCCAGCAAGGCGTTCATCAACAAGGCCATGGTGCGCATCGTGAATGAAGAGGGCTTGTGCCTGGATGTTTCGGGCGGTGGCGAACTGGCACGCGCGCTGGCGGCAGATTTCCCGGCCGACCGTGTGTTCGTGCATGGCAACAACAAAACGCCGATGGAGCTGGAAGAGGCCATGCGTGCGGGTGTGGGTCGCATCGTGGTGGATAGCCGTATCGAACTGGCGCGCGTCAGTCAGATTGCGGAGCGGCTGGGCATCACGCAGGATATCTATATGCGCATCACGCCGGGTGTGGAAGCCGACACGCACGAGTACATCAAGACCGGGTGTGAAGATTCCAAGTTCGGCTTCACCATGCTGGACGATTTCGCGTACCGTTGCGTGGGCACGGCGCTTGAGACCCCGCATGTGCGTCTGGTGGGGCTACATTGTCATATCGGCAGCCAGATATTCGCGCTGCATCCGTTCAGCGAGGCCGCCGATGTCATGATCGATTTCATGGCGCGCATTCGCGACGGCTATGGTCACACCATCACCGAGCTCGATCTGGGCGGTGGGTTGGGCATCGCATATGCCGCTGACGACGAGCCGCCCACCATTGCGGCCTTCGCCGAGATGACCTGCGACGCAGTGCGCGAGGCGTGCGCGCGACACGACCTGCCCCTGCCGCGCTTGCTGGTGGAACCGGGCCGCAGCTTGGTGGCCAATGCGGGCGTTACTCTGTACACGGTGGGCATTTTGAAGACGCTCCCAGGTATCCGCAAGTACGTGGCGGTGGACGGCGGCATGTCCGACAACATCCGCACGGCGCTCTATCACGCCGATTACGAGCCGACCATCGCCAACAAGGCCGACCAGCCTCGCAGTGAGATCGTCACGCTGTGCGGCAAGCATTGCGAAAGCGGGGATGCGGTGGTCATCGACATGCCCATGCAGCCCGCCGACCTGGGCGATATCGTGTGCGTGTTCGGCACGGGCGCGTACTGCTACACCATGGCCAGCAACTACAACGGCCAGCCGCGACCAGGCGTGGTGTTCGTGCGCGACGGGCAGGCCCGCGTGACCACGCGCCGCGAGACCTACGAGGATCTGTACGCGCAAGATGTATGATCGCCCAGCTGGGTTGCTGCTAAACCGAGGTGTTGCTCAAGTCTTAGGACACGTGGAAATTCGGTTTTTCACGGTTGAGGTATCATATCCCTTATCAATCGTGTCCAAATTGCCGATGCTAATTTGGCCAAAACGTCGATGTAGAGAAGAAAATCGACCAACGTACACTGTGTGCCACATCCTGCAGACGATCGTGCATTCTGCGCCACTCTCTGCAGCAAAACATCCATTGTGCGCCACCACGTGCGGCTTTCCATGCGCTCCATGTCCTGTCGCTTCGGGCGCTTCTGCTGCCGCTATCGCTATAATGGCAGGTCATGGAAACCTGTTCGGACATAGGTGTTATTTTCGACTGCGACGGCACGCTGCTCGATAGCATGCCCATGTGGCATTCGCTGGACGATCGCATCGCCCAACGCGCGGGCGTGCAGCTCACGCAGGCCGATCGCGACTACTTCACACAGGCCACGTTGCGCGAATGTGGTGACTACATCCACGATCGTTACGGGTTCGGGGCGTCGGGTGCGGCGGTGGAGCAGATGATCGCTGGCGAGATCATGCACTGGTACGCTGACGAGCCGGTGATGAAGCCGGGTGCGGCAGACTTTGTGCGCGGCTTGGCCGAGGCAGGGGTGCCCATGGCGGTGGCTTCGTCTACGCCGGCTGCATTCCTGCGCGAAGGTTTGCAGAATGCGGGGTTGGCGCCATACATGAAGGCCATCGTGTCGGTGGAGGATGTGCGCTCGTCGAAGCGTGAGCCGCTGGTCTACGACACGGCGCGCGCAGCCCTGGGCACCGACCGAGCGCATACCTGGGGCATCGAAGATGCGGTGTACGCGCTGGATACGCTGCGGCATGCCGGGTACCGCACCGCAGGCATCTTCGACAGCACCATCGCAGGCAGTCCTGAGCAGTTGGCGGCCGCCTCCGAGCTGTTCATCGCTTCGTTCGTGGAACTGCCCGCAGACGAGTTCCTTACTGCAGTAGCCTGTTCATGACGAAGCGAATCGCACACGGTGGTTTGAAGTCACACGGTGGGTTGAAGGTACACGGTGGATCGAAGGTGCGCGGCCGGTCGGCGGCGCAAGAGGATGGGCCCTTTGCGGCCCTTGCAAGGAGCATGCATGACGAAGCACGATGACAACCGCCACCCGCACAAGGGGCAAACGCTTTCTACTGGCGATGATTTTGGCGCAGAATTGCGGGGCATCCGCGAGGATATTCGCGAAGCATACGACGGCAGTTGGTGGCGACGCATGGTCGGCGCGCCGGTGGATAGCAAGAAGCTGCCCATCGCCATGAAGGTGTTCGGCGTGCTGTGCGTTTTGGGTGCATTGTATGGCATGGGCAATCTGGTATGGGATCTGGTAGATATCATCCAGGCATTTCAGTCGGGGCGCATGGACCAGATGGGGCTTTCCAGTATCGTGGTCACATTCGTGTTCATGGCCGACCTGATCTTGGTGGCACTTGGGTTCTTGGCGTTCGGTGTGGGTATCCTACGCAATCGGCGTCGGTTCGCAGCATTGGTGATCTATGCGCTCTATATAACACTGCTGGTGGGCGCCAGTTGTTCGCTGATGCTCTATGGTGTCAGCGCGTATTTGATCCTGTATGGGATCGCAGCAGCTATCTTAGTGGCATTCCAGGTCTATCTTGATCCGGGCCTGCGCGACGAGCGCCGCCTTCAACGCAAGCTGCATGAGAGCGAGCTGCGCCAGGAGCAAGAGGATGGCACCCTTGGGCGCGACGTGTCCGGCAAAGGTTACATCGATCTGAACTTCTTCAATCTGTTCTGGATCTTCTTTGTGGTATGTATGCTGGGCGATGGCATGGAAACGCTGTACCATTACTTCGTGGTGGTGCCCGGCGAATGGCAGGACCGCGCAGGGCTACTGTTCGGGCCGTTCAGCCCCATCTACGGCATCGGCGCTGTGCTGATGACACTGTTATTGAACCGTCTGTACAAGCGTAATATCCTTATCATCTTCCTATGCTCGGCGGTTATCGGCGGCGCGTTCGAATACTTTGTTAGCTGGTGGATGCAGTACACATTCGGCGCGGTAGCCTGGGATTACACGGGCCAGTTCCTGTCCATCGGCGGACGCACGTGTGGGCTTGCCATGGCGGCGTGGGGTGCGCTGGGCGTCATCTGGATCAAGCTGTTGTTGCCGCTACTGCTGCGCATCGTGAACCTGATCCCGTGGAACTGGCGCTATGCGGTCACCACCATGGCTGCGGCGTTCATGCTGGTTGATGCCATCATGACGTTGGAGGCGCTCGATTGCTGGTACGAGCGGCTGTCAGGCGACCCAGTGGTCACACCCATTCAGCATTTCTATGCCGAGTATTTCGACAACACATTCATGGAAGACCGCTTCCAGTCTATGACGATCCATCCCGACAACGCGGTGCGCCACGGCGCGGCATAACGGCGGTGCTGGTGCGATAGATCTGCGGCACTACTCGCCGCTCCATGGGAGCGGCGAGCCAAGCGGTCGCGTTCGAGCAATGAGAGCGCACGCCTGCTCAGCGGTGGCGGAGGGTGCACTGGCCACACTGTCCATCGGGCGCGCTCATGCGCGTCAGCGCGCTAGAAGCTGCGGAAGCGGTTGTAGCGCTGGTTGCGCAGCTCGTCAGGCGTCTTCTCGGCCAGCTCGTCGAGAGCGGTGGTCACATACAGCCACACGGCCGCCGCGGCCTGATCGGGATTCTCATGCGCGGGCGCGGCGCCTTCGGGTACTACGTCCTCGATGATGCCCAGCTCCAGCGCGTCAGCAGCGGCCAGCTTCATCACCTCGGCCGCTTCGGGTGCGCGGCTGCCGTCCTTCCATAGGATGCTGGCGAAACCCTCGGGCGAGAGTACACTGTACACCGCATGTTCCTGCATGGCCACGCGGTTCGCCACGGCCAGCGCCAGTGCGCCACCGCTGCCACCTTCACCCAGCACCACCGTGACCACCGGCACTGTCAGGGCGGACATGAGCGCCAGGCTCTCGGCGATTGCGTTGCCGATCCCGCGCTCTTCCGCTTCGCGACCGCAGAACGCGCCCTGCGTATCCACTAGGCACACGATGGGACGGCCGAACTTCTCGGCCTGCATCATGAGCCGTTGCGCCTTGCGATAGCCTTCGGGCTGCGGGCAGCCGAAGTTGCGCGCCACGCGCTGCTTCAGGTCGGCGCCCTTCTCTTGCGCCACGATGGTCACCGGGCGGCCGTCGATGCGCCCGATGCCACCCACAATGGCGCCGTCATCGCCGAACATCCGGTCGCCGTGCAGTTCCATGAACCCGTCCACCAGGCTGTCGATGTAGAACAGGGCTGTGGGACGCTTGGCGTTGCGTGCCAGCTGCACGCTCTCCCATGCGTGGTTGATCGGCTCGTCCTTGCTGCCGGGAAGCGGTATCTGGATGCTGCTGGTGGCGGGGCGCACGCGCGGCGCATCCGCCACGCCCTTGCTGCGCAGGGCCCACCACATGCCCGCACGCGACGTCTGCTCACTGACCGCGGTGCCCACCAGGTCGGCCAGGCCGCCCAGCCCATCCATCAACGTGCGCAGAGCTCCGGGAGCCTCGTCGGCGGGAAGGGCGTCGTTGCCGGTCAGATCGGTGCCCAGTTGCATGTCATCCGGGCGCTCGGCATGCGCTTCGGTGCCGTCATCGGATGCGCTGCTAGCGTCGGCGTCGGCTCCAGTATCGGCCTCAGCCCCAGCACCCGCGTTCGCCGCGGAAGGCGTCGAGCATGCTGCCTTCGCCGTCGCATCCGCCGCTTCGTATCCGTGCAGGCTCAGGACCTCTCCCAGCGTGTCGCGCAGCCGCTCGCGTTCCACGATGGCATCGATCAATCCGTGCTCCAGCGCGAACTCGGCGCTCTGGAAATCCTCGGGGAGCGTCTGGCGGATGGTGTCTTGGATCACGCGGCGCCCGGCGAAGCCCAGCATCGCCTGCGGCTCGGCTAGGATCACATCGCCCAGCGTGGCGAACGAGGCGCTCACACCGCCGGTGGTGGGGTCGGTGATGACCGATACGAACAGCAGTCCCGCGCGCCCGTGCGCTTCCACGGCCGCCGACACCTTCGCCATCTGCATGAGCGACACCAGTCCCTCCTGCATGCGTGCGCCGCCCGATGCGCAGAAGATCACCACGGGCAGCTTGTCGGCTGTGGCGCGTTCTATCAAGCGCGTCAGCTTCTCGCCCACCACATGGCCCATGCTGCCCATCATGAAGGCAGTCTCCATGATGCCCACAGCCACCGGGATGCCTTGGATGCGCCCGATGCCCGTGCGTACGCCCTCTTCAAGGCCGCTGCGCTCCTTCGCGCGGTCGATGATGCGGTCGAAGTCGGGGAAGCTCAGCGGATCGATCTCGGGCAGGTTGGCATCCATCTCGTGGAAGCTGCCCGCATCCAGCGTTATGGCGATGCGCTCATCCGAGCCGATGCGGTACAGCCGCCTGCAGCTGGGGCATTTCCAGGCGTTGTCGCGCACCTGCGCGTAGTCGTGTGTCAGGCCGCAATGCGCGCAGCGACGCCACTCGGCGGGCTGACCAGGTTCTGCGGGCGTGGCCGCGTCCCAGGTGAGCAGCGTGCGGTCGATGCCGCTGGGCGTCAGCAGCAGAATGCCCCGCCGCGCGGCTTCTTGGCGCAGCAGCTCGCTGGGCGGTTGCTTCTGTGCCCATAGCATGGTGCGTGCGGCCACGGACGCAGCCGCTTCCAGCACCGCGTATTCATTGGTGAACAGGCGCTCGTCGAACTTCGGGCCCAGCGAGGCAACCTGCGTCGTGCTACCGAAGCTGAACGCGCGCAGCTTGTCGTCGGTACCGGTGGTGTACAAGGGCTTCACGCCGAAGTTGTCGGCCGCGCGCACCGCATTCTTCAGTGGCGTGCCGAAGCCCGTCACCAGCACCGAGCCGGGTCGCTTCTGGCTTAGCTGGTCAAGCAGGTACACCACGCCCGGTGCCGCATCGTCAGCCTCGGCGGGCGGTTCGTGCACGGGCGCCGTGCCCGTGGGGTGGTCGACCGTTCCCAGGTCGGTGTACTTGTAATAGCGCTCGGGATCCATGTGTCTCAATCCTCTTCCGCAGGCGCGAAGAAATAGCGCTGCACCGCTTCGGCCGCCAGCTTCTCGCCCTTGTATGCCCGCACCTCAGCCTTGCAGAACTTGCTGTTGGCCTGCACGATGGTCGCTTCCAAGGTGATGGTGTCGCCCGGTAGCACCGTTTCGCGGAACCGCGCCTTGTCGATGCCAGCCAGATATCCCAGGCTGACGGTTTTGTCCTGGGCGGCCATCAGGCAGCAGCACGCCGCTTGCGCCAGCGCTTCCATGACCAGCACGCCGGGGAACACCGGATGCCCTGGGAAATGCCCTTGGAAGAGCGGCAGGTCTGGTCGTATGTCTAGTTCTGCCACGATATGCTCGCCAGGTTCGCACGCCACGATGCGGTCAACCCACAGGAACGGGTCACGGTGCGGCAGCAACTGCATGACGCCTTCGCAGGCGCAGGGGAAATCAACGTTCGCCATCATCACTCCTTATAGGGCGCCAGGGCCAGCGTAGTGTTGTGGCCGCCGAAGCCGATGCTGTTGGACAGTGCCACCTTCTGCGGGTAGTCGCGTCGTGCTTCGGTCAGCACGACCACCGGACATGCCGGATCGGCTTCGTGGAATCCGGCTGTGGGTGGCACCAGGTCGGCTGCCACCGACTTCGCGCACACGATGGCCTCCACGGCGCCCGCTGCGCCCAGCATGTGGCCGGTGATGCCCTTCGTGCTGGTCACGGGCGTTTGCGGCGCATCGGTGCCCATCAGCAGCGCCAGCGCGGTGGCTTCGGTGGCGTCGTTCAAGCCGGTGGAGGTGCCGTGCGCGTTCAGGTGCCCTACGTCCTCGGGCGTGAAGCCGCCGTCGGCCAGCGCTTGGCGCATCGCGCGCGCCACCCCTTCGCCCGAAGGGTCGGGCGCGGTGATGTGATGCGCGTCGCCTGTGGCGCCGAAGCCCACCACCTCGGCCAAGATGGTGGCTCCGCGCTCCAGCGCCGCGTCCAGGCTCTCCAGCACCAGCGCGCCCGCACCTTCGCCCGCCACGAAGCCGGAGCGGTTCGCATCGAACGGTCGGCTGGCCTGCTGGGGGTCGGCCTCGTGCGTCAGCGCGCCCAAGTTGGCGAAGCCTGCGATGGATACGTCGCTGATGCTCTCTTCAGAACCGCCGGCCAGCGCTCGATCGGCCAGTCCGAAGCGGATCAACCGGTACGCATCGCCGATGCACTGCGTGCCCGTGGCGCAGGCCACCACGCAGTTGGTGCATTCGCCCTGTAGCCCATAGCGGATGGCCAGCTCGCCTGCCGCTATGTTGCTGATCATGGTGGGGATGAACAGCGGGCTGACGCGTTTGCCGCCCTTCTCGTGCAGCTTTACCGCTTCGGCCTGGAAGATATCCATGCCGCCGATGCCGCTGCCGTAGACAACGGCGAACGTGTGCGGGTCGATATCTTCGGCCAGTGCGAACGGCGTGTCATCGCGCTCGTCGCTTTCGCGCACCAGGCCCGCTTGCATCATGGCCTCATCGGCCGCCACTACGGCGTACTGCACGAAGCGCTCCCAGCGCCGGGCCTGCTTCTTGGTCATGCGATGCTCGGCGGGGTCGAAGTCGTGGATCAGGCCAGCCACGTTCACGTTGACCGATTCTGCCACGTCACCTTCCAGCTTGCTGATGGCCGTCTTGCCCGCAACGGCCGCATCGAAGAGCGCGTCGGCCCCCATGCCCGCCGGGGAAATGGCTCCCATGCCGGTTATCACCACGCGCCGCGGAATCACCGCGCCCGCATTCGTATTCGCGCACGCATCCATGGGTGCCGCCGCTTCCGCCGCCGTCTTCGTCGCCTCTGCTATGCTCACAGCGATATCCCCCCATCCACGCCGAGCACCTGCCCGGTTATGTAGCCTGCCTCATCGCTTGCTAAGAACGCCACTGCACAGGCCACGTCCTCCACCGCGCCCAGCCGCTTCAGTGAGATGTGCCCGGTCAGCGCCGCCACGGCCTTCTCGTCCAGCGCCGCGGTCATGTCCGTTTCGATGAACCCGGGCGCCACGGCGTTCACCGTTACCCCGCGCCCGCCGATCTCCTTCGCGCATGCCAGCGTCAGCCCGATGATGCCCGCCTTGCTAGCCGCGTAGTTCGTCTGGCCCGCGTTGCCGCGCACGCCCACCACGCTGCTGATGTTCACGATGCGCCCGTAGCGCTGCTTGCACATGATGGGCACCGCATGGCGCATGCAGTTGAACGTGCCACCCAGGTTGGTGTCCACCACGCGCTCGAACTGCTCTTCGCTCATGCGCATGAGCAGGCCGTCCTGGGTGATACCCGCATTGTTCACCAGCACGTCCAGCCGCCCCAGCTTCTCGACGGCTGCCGCCACCATGTCCTTCGCGCTCTCGAAACCGGCCACATCACCGCGCACGCACACCGCACGCACGCCGCTCTCGCGCTCCAGTTCCTCGCGCAGCTCTTCGGCGGCGTCGCGACTGGAATCGCTGCGGTAGTTGATGGCCACGTCGAACCCGTCGCGCGCTAGCCTACGCGCACAAGCCGCGCCGATCCCCCGGCTGGCCCCTGTCACCAGCGCGCTGCGTTGCCCTTCGCTCATAGTCCTCCTTGGTCGGCGCCTGTGGGCGCTTTGTGCCCAGCGCAGGCGCGCGGGCATGACTACCTATATATATGATGGGGAATTATACCCATTCGTACGGGGCGCGGACCCAGAATGCGTGCGTGGATCCCCTGCGCGCGCACCGAAATAGGCTAGAATGTGCAAAGCCGAAAAGAAAGGGGAACCCATATGGCTACCATTGATACCATCGCGAAGATCCTGAACGAGAACCTTGACATCGCCGAGGACCAGGTGGTCGCTGACGCTACGTTCGACAGCCTGGGCATCGACAGCCTGGACATGGCCGAGCTGACCTGCACGTTGGAAGAAGAGATGGACATCGACTTCGGCGAGCCGGAGGGTCTGACCACCGTGGGCGACCTGGTTACCTACATCGATTCGCTGTAAGGCGATACGGATCCGAAGGAACCACTGGTTTTCAAGAAGGAGGCGGCACTGGTGAAGACCCGCGTGACCGAACTTTTAGGCATCGAGAAGCCCATCATCCAAGGCGCTATGGCATGGATCGCCGACGCATCGTTGGCAGCAGCGGTCAGCGAAGCGGGCGGTCTGGGCATCATTGCATGCGGCTCGGCGCCGCTGACGTGGGTCGAGCAGCAGGTGGCCGAAGCGCGTGCCAAGACCAGCAAGCCTATCGGCGCGAACATCATGCTGATGAACCCCGAAGCGCCCGAGCTGGCGAAGCTGCTTGCCGATCTGAAGGTTGACGTGGTCACCACGGGCGCCGGTTCGCCCGCTCCCTACATCGACATGTGGAAAGCGGCTGGCATGAAGGTGGTGCCGGTGGTGGCGTCGTCGGCGCAGGCGAAGAAGATGGAGCGTGCGGGCGCTGACGCCATTGTGGCCGAGGGTCAGGAAGCAGGTGGCCATATCGGCGAGCTGACCACCATGGCACTCACCCCGGCTGTGTGTGATGCCATCAGCATCCCGGTCATCACCGCAGGTGGCGTGGCCGATGGGCGCGGGGTGGCAGCCGCCTTTGCGCTGGGTGCCGAAGGCGTGCAGGTGGGCACGCGCTTCCTGACGGCCGAAGAATGCACGGTGGCCGATGCGTACAAGCAAAAGATCATCGACGCGGGCGACGCGGATACCATCGTGACCGGTCGTGCTTCGGGCGCTCCGGTGCGCCAGTTGAAGAATGCGTTCTCGCGCGAGGCGAAGAAGTTGGAAGCCACCGCCGACGGTAGCGCAGCCGACCGTGCCAAGCTCGAAGAGATGCTGGCTGGGAGCCTGCGCCGCGCTGTGCAAGGCGACGTGAAGACGGGCTCGGTCATGTCGGGCCAGATAGCTGCGCTGGTGCACGATCGCAAGCCAGCGTTGCAGATCATCGATGACATGTTCGCCGAAGCCGAACGGTGGGGCGCGCTGAGCTTGCAGCAGATGGCCGATGCGAACGCCGTTCGTGGCTGGCAGCGCGCATAGTTCTCAGGCGAAGCCCCGGCATCATCTTGCGCTTGGCTTCGCGCGTCGAAAATGCGGTAGGGTGTACCACATTTTTCTAGCGCTACAGAATCGCGCTGCGATGATGCCGGGGCTTCGCTTTCAACATCGTCACGTGTCATGTTCGTAAGGAGAATCATATGACCGTTTGGCTGTGCAGCGGACAAGGTGCCCAGAAGCCCGGCATGGGCGTCGATCTGTTCGATCTGCCGCAGGTGGCCGACACCTTCGCCGTTTTGTCGGATGAGCTGGGCATAGACCTGGCGCTACTGGCGAAGGATGGCACGCCCGAAGAGGTCAACGGGGCGGTGGCCGCTCAGGCGCTGACCATGGCCGTGTCCGTAGGTGTGGGCCGCGTGCTGCAGGATGCGGGCTTTCAGCCCGATGCGGTGGTCGGCTTCTCGCTGGGACAGATATCGGCGCTGGTGCTGGTAGAGGTGCTGCCGCTTGCGGATGCGGCGCGGCTGCTGAAGGTGCGCGCCACCGCCATGGACGATGCGTGCGCGGCGAACCCTGGTGCCATGCTGGCGCTGATGGGTGCCACCGTGGAAGATGCGCAGGCGTTGTGCGAAGCGCAGGCGCAGGGCGATGTGCTGGTGCCTGCGAACATGAACTGCCCCGGTCAGGTGGTTATCTCGGGCACGTGCGAGGCCATCGACCGCGCGGCTGCCGCCTGGAAGGAGGCGGGCAAGAAGGCCGTCAAGCTGGCCACGGCCGGCGCCTTCCATTCGCCGCTCATGGACGCAGCGGCTCAAGAAGTGGAGAAGTTCTGCGCGGGGCTGACGTTCGCCGAACCGCGGGTTACACTGCTGTGCAACACCGATGCCCGCCCGTTCACGGCGGATGCGGCGTCGGCACGGCTGAGCGCGCAGGTGAGAAGTGGCGTCATGTTCCAGCAGAGCATCGAAGCGCTGATCGCCCAAGGCCAGACCGACTTTGTGGAGGTAGGCTTCGGCGGCGTGCTGACCAACTTGGTGAAGCGCATCGATCGCAGCGCCACCCGCACGGCGATCGGCACGCGTGAGGCGCTGGACGCCTATTTGGAAGAGAAGTGAGCGCGCAGGCGCGAACGTGAGAGGAATACGATGGCAGCGAAGAAGATCATCAAAGACGAGAAGATCCTGACCCAGGCATGCGAGGACTGCACCGCCGATGACGCGCAGCTCGCGCAGGACCTGATCGACACCGTGGCTGCCACCGAGGATGCAGCATGCATCGCTGCCAACCAGATCGGTGTGGCCAAGCGCGCATTCTGCTATCTGGACGACGATGATCAACCGCATGTGATGTTGAATCCCGTGATGAAGCGCGCACTGGCGCCGTTCAAGGCCGTCGAGGAATGCTTCAGTGTGGACGAGCCCCATAAGGTGACGCGCTTCCAGCGCATGATGGTGGAATACGACGAGCTGGTGGACGGCGAACTGGTGCCGCGTAAGCGCGAGTTCCGCGACTGGACCGCGCAGATCATCCAGCACGGCATCGATCACACCAACGGCAAGCTGGTGTAGCGCATAGTTCGGCTGCGCTCGGTCAAGCGTCGATATGCTCCCGGGGGTCGTGCAGGTCGTTCGGCGGCACGCGCACCTCATCCCACCCCATCTCGCGTAGCGCCTGTGCGGTACGCCACGGCGGCGTGTTCCCGTCGAAGGCCGCGCAGTAGTTCAGCGCTTCCACCAGCGTTATGGTGTGCATGAGGTCGGCCATGGTGTCCACGTCGGGGATGGGCGGCAAGTAGATGGCTGCCAGTTCTGTCGCTCGCGCCTTCTGGATGTAGGCGGGCAGCACGGTCAGGCCGTCGGCGTTATAGAACACGCCCGTATGGTCGAAGGCGATGGGTGCCGCTGCGGTCGCGCGGGTCCAGCCGATGACCGACACGCCCATCTCCTGGTCGGGTGCCAGCACGATGCCGGGCGTACCGGCATCATCCAACCGGTGCAGCGCATCGAAGCCCGCCTTTACGTCGTTCACGGTGAGCGCTGGCATGTCCGCTCCCATGGAGAGGATGCAGTCCGCGCCCGCATCCCAGCATTGCTCGAACGCGTCGTTGTAGTGCTCATCGAAGGTGGTGCCCGCATCCTCGATGACAGCGATAGGTCGCGGCCATGTGCCCGCATCGGCGAACAGCTTCCGCATGGCATCCGCGTTGCCCTTCGGTGTGGAGATGACCAGCTCGTAGCTGTCGTTGCGCTCGTAGCTGTCGTCGCCTTCCATCAGGTCGAACGCCGCCATGCAGATCTCGACTACATCGAAGAGCATGCAGTGGTACAGGGCGCTGGCCACTTCAGGCGCGAACACGCCATCCTTGAGCGTGGTCAGGCGCGTCTTCACCAGGCCCGCTTCGGGCACTTTGCTGAACAGCAACAACACGTTCTTCCGATGGTTCATGGACATGCTCCTTCGACAGCTTTTCTGCTTTCACTATACTGATAGAGAAAAGGGAATAGGAGCTGAATTGCAAGATATTCGAACCATAGGCATCCCGCGAGGGCTGCTGTTCTACCAGTATGGTGTGCTGTGGCAGCGCTTCTTGGAAGAGTTGGGGTACCAGGTAGAGGTCAGCGCACCTACCGATCGCGCCATCTTCGACGCGGGCGAGGCGGCCAGCGTGGACGAGGTGTGTCTGGCGTCGAAGACCTACATGGGGCATGTGGCTGCGCTGCTGGACGGCGGCCGCTGCGATGCCATCTTCGTGCCGTCGTATGACAGCGCCGATGTGCGCGCTGGATTCTGTACGAAGTACCAGAGCTTACCCGACCTGGTGGCGGCCACGTTCGCCGATCGCATGCCGCAGCTGATCACCATGCGCGTGTCGAAGGCGAACGACCGCAAGCAGGCGAAGGCTGACTTCCTAGAACTGGGACGCCGCTTGGGAGCGGCACCGCGGCGTGTGGCGCATGCGTACAAGGTGGCCCAGCGCGCTCAGGATGCCGCCGATGCGGCAGCGGCCGCCGCGCAACAGGAGACGCTGCATCTGCTGGATAAGTACCGCAAGGTAGCGGCTAGCGATCCAACGGGCGCCGAGCAACCGCCGCTGGCCATCCTGCTGGTGGCGCATCCTTACATCGCGCACGATCCTTACATCGCAGGCGATATCCTGGCGGCCATCGAGCGGCTGGGCGGCACCGTCATCTTCGCCGACCAGACCGACCACGCTGCCGCCTTCAAGCGCAGCTTCGACTTCTCCGACACGCTGCCGTGGCTCATCAACCGGCAGTTGGCGGGCGCCATCACCATGCTGCATCAGCAGGTGGACGGCATCGTGCTGCTCTCGGCGTTCCCGTGCGGCCCTGACAGCATGTTCGACGACGCCATCATGCGCAACGTGCAAGGTGTGCCCATCCTGAACCTGATGATCGACGCGCAAAGCGGCAGCGCCGGTGTGGAAACGCGCCTTGAGAGCTTCATCGACATCCTGCGCTTCCAGGGGAAAGGGGCGTATCTGCATGGCTGATACCAAGAAGGCGGCCCCGGTGCAGGGCACGGCACGATTGCAAAGCACGGTGCACGCGCAGGGCATGATGCAAGCACAGAACACAGCGCACGCACAGGGTGTAGCGCAAACGCAGGGCATGACGCAAGCGCGCGCCGAAGACGCCACCGTGAACGTGCCCATCAGCGACGATGCGCGCACGCAGGTGGTCTTCCAGCGCGACGAACCGCGCCGCGCCATCCCGTTCCCCCGCTTGAAGAAGAAGGTGAAGCGCGACCGCCACAAGCGTACGAAGGTGTCCATCTTCCGTTACGCATATTACGACCCAGCGTTCAAGTTCTTCGTGGAGCAGGTGCTCGACTGCGATTACCTGCAACTGCCGAAAGCCACCAAGCGCACTATGGAGCTGGGCATCCAGAACTCCAGCGATTACGTGTGCACGCCGTTCAAGCACATGATGGGCGACTGGATCGAGGCGCTCGAGATGGGTGCGGACATCCTGGTGCAGGTGGGCGGCCCGTGCCGTCTGGGCTACTATGGCGAGATGCAAGAGCAGATCCTGCGCGACATGGGCTACGATTTCACCATGCTGAACTTCAGCCACGGCATCGAACAGGGATATCTGGGCTGGGGGCGCGAGGTGCTGAAGATGGTGAACCCTGATATCGCCATCCCGCACGGCGTGAAGCAACTGCTCGCGTGCGGCCATATGGTGACGCTGCTGGACCGGGCGCGCGACTTCTACATGGCCAACGGCGGCTTCGAGTGTCACCACGGCGACTTCCATCGCGCGTGGGAGGGCTTGCTTGACGCCATGCGCGCAACCACCACGAAGGCGCAGATCGACCAGGCGTTCGCCGACGCCATGGCCGAGATGCGCGCCATCCCCATCGACAAGCCGAACGATCCGGTGCGCATCGGCATCATCGGCGAGCTGTACACGGCCATCGACGAGAACTCGAATCTGGGGCTCGACGAGAAACTGATGGACATGGGCGTGGAAGTGGCGCGCACGCTGAACTTCTCGAACCGCTACACGCACTACAACGAGGAGAACATGCGGCGCACCATCGCGGAATACGTCGAATACGATATGGGCCCCACGTCCACCATGACGCTGGCGGCGGCGAAGAAGTACGCGCAGCTGGGTTTCGATGGGCTGGTGCATGCGAAATGCGCTGGCTGCACGCCCGAGATCGACTGCATCCCGGTGTTGCGGCGCATCTCCGAGGACTTCCACGTGCCGGTGCTCTACCTGACCTACGATACCGAAACGAGCGACACCGGCCTGATGACGCGTCTTGAGGCGTTCTACGACATGCTGGCCATGAAGAAGGAAGCGAAATGAGCAATTATCTGGGCATAGACATCGGATCCATCTCCACGAAGGGCGTCATCATCGACGAGGACCGCACCATTGTGGCGCGGTCGTATCTGTGGACCGAGGGCAACCCGGCGCAGGCGGCTAAGCGCGTGATGGCCGAGCTGGCCGATCAACTGCTGCCTGGTACGGCGGTGGTGGGCGCGGGCACCACGGGCAGCGCGCGGCGGCTGGTGGGCGCCATGATCGGTGCCAGTGTGGTGAAGAACGAGATCACCGCGCATGCGGTGGGCACCACGTGGCTGCACCCCGACGTGCGCACCATCCTTGAGATCGGCGGCCAGGATTCCAAGATCATCTGCGTGGATGGCGGCATTGCGGTTGACTACGCCATGAACACGCTGTGCGCGGCGGGCACCGGTTCGTTCCTGTCCAGCCAGGCGCATCGTTTGGGCGTAGAGGTGGAAGAGTTTGGGCCCATCGCGCTGACCTCGAAGAAGCCCGCCAACATCGCCGCGCGGTGCACCGTGTTCGCCGAGAGCGACCTGGTGCATAAGATCCAGGTGGGGTACGCGCGCGAGGACATCATCGCGGGGCTGTGCCATGCGGTGGCCAGCAACTACCTGAACAACGTGGGCAAGGGCAAGAAGATCCAGGCGCCCGTGGTGTTCCAGGGCGGCGTGTCGAAGAACGTGGGCGTGGTGGATGCGTTCGAGCGGCTGCTGGACATGCCGGTGGCGGTGGACCCCGACGGGCACCTGATGGGCGCGTTCGGCGCGGCGCTGTTGGCGGCCGATGCGGGCCCGGTCAGCGTGGATGGTGCGCCGGGCGCGCCGGTGGCCACCGGGCCCTTCGCTTCGGGGCAGTTGGATTTCGAGGCGGCCGAGGATTTCACCTTCACCACCCGCGAAGTGGAATGCCAGAAGTGTGCGAACCACTGCGAGATCATTTGCGTCTACCGCGATCGCGACCTGATCGATGCGTGGGGCAACCGGTGCGAGCGCGGCGAGGTGAAGGTGCCGTAGTTAGTGGTCGCCCTGCTGCCCTGCTGCCCTTCTGCCCTTCTGCCTTTCTGCCCTGCCGATAAGGTGAGAACATCATGATTTTCGCCCATGAAACGAAGGTCTCGTAGCGGTCGCCGCGATTGCTACCCTGACGAAGGCAGCAAGGTTCCGCTGGTAGGGCAAAGGTGCCGTAGTTGTTTGTCGCGGTTGTGACCGCTTGTTCTGCGCTACGTGCTCGCGCAAGTTCCCTGCGCACTTCGGTTGTCGCGCGCTTTGCGTTCAATCAACAATATCAGCATCTGTCCGGCGGGTGCCGCTCTGCTTCGCTACTGTATGTTCATGAGGAAGCGAAGCGGGTTGCTCGGCTCGCCTGTATCCTCATGATGGGAGGCAGGCATGGACCGGTTCGATATCAAAGAAGCAGGCAAGCATGGTCTGTTCGCGCTGGTGGTGGGCGTTATCAGCGCGATCGCCAGCATCGTGCTCTGCCTGATGGTTGGATGGTCCTACGATCTGTTCAGTGCGGCCACGTGGCTCGTGTGGCTGTTGCCGGTATTCGGTGTGGTATCGCTGTTGCTCTACAAATGGTGGCAACTGCGGCTCGATCTGACCACCCATCGCGTCATCCAACAGATGCGCGACAACAAGGCCATCAGCCCGCTGTTGGCGCCGGGCATCCTGCTGGGCACATGCCTATCCATCTTGGGCGGCGGCTCGGTGGGCAAGGAGGCCGGTGCGCTGCAGATCGGTGCCAGCCTGGGCACGCTGGTCTCGCGCCCGTTCAAGCTGCATAGCATCTACAAGAGCAATGCGGACGAATCCATGGACGGCTATGTGGCCGCCACCGGCATGGCAGCCACGTTTAGCGCGCTGTTCTTCGCGCCGCTGGGTTCGTGCATGTTCGTGCTGGAACTCACGCGCTTCCACAAGAACATCACCAAGCATATGGTCACCATCCTTGTGGCGTGCTTCGTGGCGTGGGGTATCGCCAGCATCTTCGGCATAGGCGATGTCATCGATAAGGTAGCCGTGCCCGACATGGCCTGGACAGTGGTGGGCCAGTGCGTGGTCATCGGTGTGGCGGCGGCGCTGGTGGGCACGCTCTTCGACAGCGGCATCCATTGGCTGCACGATCTGACCTGGCGCATCAGCCGCAACTACTTCGTTTGGGTCATCGTGGGCGGTTTGCTGTTCGCGGTGCTGGTCACGTTCTGTGGGTGGGACCATTTCACCGGCAGCGGCGGCAACATCCTAGAGGACGCGCTGCATGGGCGGTTCGGTGCTTGGGACTTCGCCATCAAGGCGCTGCTGACCCTGATTTGCCTGGGCTTTTGGTTCAAAGGCGGCGAGATCATGCCGTCGTTCTGCATTGGTGGTCTGCTGGGCGCGTCGTGCAGCTTCCTGACTGGAGGCGACCCGGCGTTCGGCGCTGCGGTGGGTGTGATGGGCTTCTTCGCCGCGTTCAGCCGCTGCCCGCTGGCGGCGTTTTTGATGGGATGCGAGATATTCGGATGGATGTGCGCGCCGTACCTGGCTATCGCCATCTTCGTGGCGTACATGTTCGGCAGCCCGGTCGGCATGTACGGCGACGGGGTGGATCGTCTGATCCGCACGCGTTGGGGGCGCAGGCTGTGGAAGACCATGCGCCGCCGTATGAAGGATGAGGCGGCCACTGACGCGCCCATACCGGGCATGGTGGTCACGGCTGAGAATGCCGTGCGTGCGGCAAGGCACGTTCTGGAGGACCCGGCGGCCGTTACGCCCCCTGAAGGGGCAGCGCCGCCCAAAGGGGCTGTGCTATCTGGGGGCTCCGCGCCAAATGGGGGAGCTGCATCATCTGAAGAGGCTGTGTCATCCAAGGGAGTTGCGCCAAGTGAGGAAACAGCACCACCGAAGAAGTAGTGCCGTGCGGGGATGTGCACTGTGCGAAATAACTGCATCATCTGAAAGGGCTGTACCACCCGAAGGGGCACAATCTGAGGGAGTTGTACAGAGGGAGGAAGCGACCCCAAGAGAGGGAGTTGCGCAGAGGGAGGAAGCTACGCAGAGCGAGGGAACTGCATCGTACGAGGGAGCCGCACCTCCCAAAGATGCTTTCCTGCGCGGAATCACACAGGCATCCCGAAGCGCATCGTTCAAGAAGAGCGTGTAGGAGCGTGCGTACGCTGGAGCATCTCGTGCGAAATGCTGGTTCTGGACATACAGACATACAGACATACAGACATACAGACATACAGACATACAGACATAC
>CASTMW010000019.1 GCA_949450265.1 uncultured Eggerthellaceae bacterium
TCTCTTCTTCACCGATCACGGCATTCCTCCCTTTCCTTGCCCTGGCACAAGACCGGGCGGATGCACATGCGCCATCCGCCCCTCTTCATTATGATAGGCTCTTAGATGCCGATCACAACACACCCACTCCCCGTAGGGCCTACCGACAGGCACAGCCCATAGGGCTCAGCATCTCCGTAGAACAGCATGGTTCCCTCCTTCCTTCCCTATCGACCGGACAGCTTCTTGAAGACAAGCGCGTAGTATTCCCTCATCAACGTGCAATAAGGGTCCTTCCCGCGCAGGCTTCCCGTCGCATGATGACCGCGGGCACGGCACCCGCCGCCGCAGAGATATCTGATATCGCACGTGCTGCATTCGTCCACCGCATCAACATGAAAGCGCTCAAGGCCAGCAAGGCATCCCTCATCGGCCGCATCAGCCGCGTCCCCTGCCAGTGTGCCCAAAGCAGCATCGTCATGGTGCAGCATGTGGCACGGGTAGACGCGCCCGTCGTATCCCACGCTGACGCCCGCGCACCCCGCCCCACACCCCGTGCTGATGCGCAGCCCCGTGGAAACCGGCGTATCGGCCACCTGGACAGGACCACAGGCGCCCTGCCCCGCCATGTATGCCGCCAGCTTCTTCAGCGCTTCATCGTCGGGGATCAGGCAAGCGGCCTCATCATCGGCCGGGCACGAGAACAAGCTGAAGTTCATGGTGGCGCCCAGCTTCTCAGCCAAGGCAACGTAAGCAGGGATGTCGTCCACGTTCAAGCGATGGATGGTGGGGATGATATGGGCCGTTATGCCCGCGTCCTGTATCATCTGCACAGCAGCGGTCAGGGTGCCGAAGAGCTGCGTGCGGCGCATATGGGCGGTGCTCTCGGCCGAGTGGCCATCGAAGGACACCGACACGCGATCCACATATGGCGCCATACGCTCCAGCGCATCCGCCGTCACGCGCGTTCCGTTGGTCAGCACGTCAACCCAGGTCATGCCCGCTTCCTTCGCATATTGCACGATGCGCGGAAGGTCGGCGCGCAAGAACGGCTCGCCGCCCGACACCACCAAGCGCGTCACCCCGGCCTGCGCCAACGCATCCACAATGGCCTGCACGGTCTTGAAAGGAAGGTCCGGCGCGCAGTTGCGAGCACCATCTTCCGAATAGCAACCGACGCAGCGCAGGTTGCAGGCTTGCGTAACATGCAGGTACGCCGAGTTCAGCGCGCACGGCGCAGCAGACTTGTCCTCGAAGAGCGCTGCATGGCCCGCGCCCTTGAAGTGTGCCAGAAGGGCCTCATCAGCAGCCGCGATGTCGGCCTCGTCCACCTCTTCGCTCAGCATGCGGCGGCACACGGCCGCTCCTTCCGGCGTAAGCCCTACAAGGTGCCCTGTGGATGTATCTCCTACGATAGGAATGGAGAAAGCCTCGAACATGACCACGCTGTCAACAAAGCGCATGATCACTCCCCTTCGATCGGCGACGATCACGTCGTATGCAATAAGCAACAAGATGGCATTATACCGCGCAGGTGCTTTGCAACCCGACCGTTCTAGCGTATTTCGTTTGTTATCTAACGCAGAGCGATAGTCTAACGCGATACACGATATGCTGGCATGGAACGACACATACGTCGCTGCGTGCTTGGATAGCATGGCGCTGCGTGGGCAGAAGCGCCGCCACAGGTCGGCCGCAGCAGGTCGGATGCCCTATTCGTCGCGCTCCAGCGGGATGCGCGCCACCACGCGCGTCTCCCCTTCGTGATAGCTCCTGATATCGAAAGTGCCGCCCAGAACGGCAACACGTTCGCGCATTCCCTCTATCCCGTGGCCCTCGGCGACATCGTCCGACAAGCCGCACCCATCGTCGGCAACCGACACCTCAGCCATCCCTGGGCGCACCACCAGCGCGATGCGCGCCCACTTCGCGCCGGAATGGCGCACGATGTTTGTAGCCGCCTCGCGTGCGATGCTGAACAGAGCCGTACCCACATACCCGGGCACATGCACCTGCGGTGACACTTGCTCCCTCAGCTCGCAGGCCACACCTGCCTGCTCAAGATAGCTTGCCAGCTGGTCCAACTGATCCAAGCCCATGACCGGCTGCGTTTCCGCCTCGGATTCGCCCGCGCGCAACACCCCGATCACCCCGCGCATCTCATCCAGCGCGCCCTTCGCTGTGGTGCGGATGCTCGCCAGGGCTTCCTTCGCTGCCTGCGGGTCCGTCTCCACCAGCGCACCTGCCGCAGCTGCCTGCACGCTCACCGCCGACAGCGAATGGGCTGTTATGTCGTGCACCTCGCGCGCGATGCGCACCCGTTCCTCTTCCACGCGCCGCTGCGCCTCGATGTCGCGCGTGCGCTCGGCCGCATCCGCCCGCGCTTCTGCGGCCGCCACCACCTCGGCGCGCGCATGCAGCGCATATCCCGCAAGCGCCACGGCCACAGCGATGGCCACGTTCTGCACCAGCATCAGCATGGCGAGCGATCCAGTCTCAGCCATCAGCGAGCACAGCGCGATCACGCCCACCATCAGCGCGCCCGCGCCCAGCGCTTCTCCGCGCGGCCGTTCGTAGGCAACCGTGAACAGAGCGATCAGGGGACCCAATAACGAAAGCGTGGCCACGCCCATCTGCGATTCGAAGAACGCCCAAAAGACCACACATGCCGCGAACGCCATCCACGGGAAGCGCCGCCGCACCACCAGCGGCACACACGTCAGCGCCACCGCCGTTATGCCCCACGCGGACAGCGTGATGGCGCGGATGCCCAGCACACGCCGGATGAAATCATCGGGGATCATCAGGTTGGCCGACATGCTCATCTGCAACAGCCCGAACCCGAAGGCTCCCAGCGCTATGACCACATCCACAGCCCAGTCGATCCCCGCCATAGGCGCGCGGTGCGCACGAGGCTGCGGCCGTTTCGCGGCGGAGGGTCCCTCAGTCATAGAAGGCCGTATCGGGGAAGGGCGGCTCCACCGCCCGCTTGAACGCATAGGCCGCATAGCGATCCGCAATATCGGCCACCTGCGCGCGTGGGAAGCCCGCCGCAGCCACCTCATCAACGCTGCGCCCCTGCTCCACCAGCGCCATCAGGATACGATCGAGCGTAGCGTAATCGATACCCAACGACGCCTCGTCGCTCTGGTCAGGTGCCAGCTCGGCCGAAGGCGGCTTCTCTATCACGCTTTGCGGGATGGGCGGCATTTCGCCTGCTGCCTGAGCCTGCCGATTGCGCCAGGCGCACATCTCGAAGACCTGCGTCTTATACACACCACCGATCGGCGCGAACGCCCCTGCCGTGTCGCCATAGAGCGTGGAATACCCCATGGCAGCTTCCGACTTGTTCCCGGTGTTCAGCATCATCCATCCGCGCGCATTCGCCAGCGCCATCAGCACCACCATGCGGCAGCGCGCCTGCGTGTTCTCCGCAGCCAAGCCGCCGAACGGCTGGCCGGTGGCCTGCGTCAGCACCTGCGCGAAGGCATCATAGGGCCCGGTGATGGGCACGGTCATGGTGGATATTCCCAAACGGTCGGCCAGCAGCTGCGCATCGCGCACCGACCCTTTACTGGAATACGGTCCTGGCATCAACACGCCATGAACGCAGCGCGCACCCAGCGCATCGCATGCCATGGTAGCCACAAGCGACGAATCGATGCCGCCCGAAAGCCCCACCACCACATCCGTGAAGCCAGCGTTTCGTATGAAATCAGCGGTCTGTCGCACACAGGCACCATACATCGCCCCGACATCCATCATCACATCTCCCGTTCGCCCATCGCTCGCGTCATTCCGAACCCCTCATATGCGCCGCCCTATGGCCCTGCATCCGCACCGAACCTGACCTGCTTACTGTACCTGACGGATCCTTTCCGCCAACCAGGTGGCCCACGCTTCCACCCCATCGCCCTTCGTAGCCGAGATGGGGAAGATGGGCGCGGCAGGGTTCAGCCGATGCACCTCATCGCGGAAGGCTGCCTCGTCGAAGTCGAACACGGGCATCGTGTCCACCTTGTTCAGCACGATGGCATCAGACACCTGGAACACTCCGGGGTACTTCAGCGGCTTGTCGTCGCCTTCGGGCACAGACAGGATCATCACCTTCGCGTTCTCGCCCAGATCGAAATCGGTGGGGCACACCAGGTTCCCCACGTTCTCCACGATGATCAGATCCAGCCGCTCAAGGTCAAGTACGTCCACCGCGCGGCGTATCATGTCGCTTTCCAGATGGCACGCGCCGCCCGTATTGATCTGCACGGCACTGGTGCCCTGGCGCTTGATCTTCTCGGCGTCCACGCTGCTGGCGATATCCCCTTCGATCACCGCAATGTTGAACTCATCGCGTAGCGCGTCGATGGTGGCCAGGATGGTGGATGTCTTGCCCGATCCGGGGCTTGCCAGCAGGTCCAGCACGAACACGTGGTTCTCGGCGAAGCGCGCACGCAGCTCAGCTGCCATGTCGTCATTCTTCTTTAAGATAGGTTGCTTTAGGTCTATCTGCATACCCGATTCCCTTCGTCGTATGCGGCGCAAGCCTGCCAGCGCGAAGCGCAATGTGGCTGCGAACCCGCACCTAGTCCGGCATATCCACTTCTATGCTGTCTATCTGCAGTTCTCGCCCTTCGATCAGCTCTGTGGCGAAGCTATCGCATTGTGGGCAGAACATGCTGAAACGGTCGTGCTCGTATTCCGCGCCGCATTCCAAGCAGCGACTCTTCGGATGCACCATGATCACGGACAGCTTCGCGTCGCGTACGTACGGATCGTCCTCGATGAGCGCATCCCATGCGAACACCAGCGCGTCTTCGATGGCTTCGGTCATGTCCCCGATGCGCAGCGTCACGCCCAGCAGCCGTTCGGCCCCCGCATCCTGCGCCGCGCTCTTCGCCGCATCCAGGACCCCGGTCATGATGCCCAGCTCGTGCACTTACTCGGCTTCCTCGGCGGCCAGCTCTTCGTTCTGACGCTTGATGCGCCGAGCCAGCACGATGCGCGCCAGCAGCAAGCTCAGCTCGTACAGCGCGATCATGGCCGCGAACATCAGCAGCATGGTGACCGGCGACGCATCCGGTGTCACCACCGCGCACAGCACCATCAGCACGATATACACCGTGCGCCAGCTGCCGCGCAGCTTCTTATAGGGCACCACATCGAAGATGACCAGGTAGAAGATGACTAACGGCAGCTCGAACGCAATGCCGAACGCCACCTCGAACTTGATGATGATGTCGATATAGGAGCTCATGCGTGGCTCGACGTAGCCCAGACCAATGGCTTGCTCGGTCAGCCATTGGAACGCCGCGTTCAAGATGACCAGATAGCAGAACACCACGCCCACGATGAACAGCACCACGCCCACGATGAACGTGGGGATGAACCACTTGCGTTCCTTGGGCTTCAATGCGGGCAAGAAGAATGCCAGCAACTGCCACAGTATGATGGGCGAAGTGGCCACCACCCCGAAGAACAGCGCTATCTCGAAACGCACCGCGAAAGCCTCGAACGGGTCCAGCGCCACCATTTCGGCCCAGCCGGTCTGCGAGTCCACCGGAATGTAGGGCGTGATGGGCATCACCAGGAACTGCCCCATGGCGGGCGCCGCGAAATAGAAGATACAGATGGCCACGCCCAGGCATGCCACGATGCGCACCAGACGCATGCGCAGCTCGCCCAGGTGGTCGAACAGCGGCATCCGTGCAGGACCGATGGGCATCACGCATCACCTGCTTCCCCATCATCGGCGGCAGCGGATGCGGCCTTCGGCGGAACCTCGGTGCGAGGGTTGTCTTTCGCCTCTGCCGCACGCGCGGCTTCGTCCTTGGCTGCTGCGGCCTCGGCCGCCTTGCGCTCGGCGCGCGCCTTGTCATAGGCTGCCTTGCGCTCGGCGAAGCTGGCTGATTTCTCCGATATCTTCTCGGCCGCCTTATCGGTGGCCGCCGCCACTTCAGCCTGCGCCCTGGCGGTCTTCGCCTGCGCTTCGCCCGCCGCCCGCTCGATCACTTCAAGCGGATTCTTAAACGGGTCCTCGGCATCCTTATCCATGAACGACTGCGCGTTCAGTGTGGTCTTCATCTCGTCTTGAGCATTGCGGAACTTCGCGATGGCGCGCCCCGCCGTCTTGGCTATCTCGGGCAGCTTATCCGGCCCAAACACCAGAAACCCGAAGAGCAGGATCAGGAATAGCTCGAATCCACCGATACCGAACACGTTTCTCCCCTACATCCCCATTACCGCGATGGCCATGGTCGGTATGCCCAACGCGAGCACCAATATGATGCAGACTGCCACGGTGAAGGCCTTCTTCAGCCGCTCGGTGCGCTCCTTCTTGGCCGCAGCTGCCGCCTCGCGCTCGCGGGCTGCTTGGATGCGCGCCTCGCGCTGCGCCTTCGATATCTTGCTCTTCGCCGAGGTCATGCTATGCCTTCAACTTCGATCGTATCTCGATGACGCGGGCGATGTTCTTCGCCACTTCCACGTCCACATGCCAACTGTTCTTCTCATAGAGCACCTTGCCGTTGACCATGGTCATCATCACGTCGCTGGATGTGCAGGTGTTCACCAGCGCGCTGACCGGATTCTGGTCGAGCGACTGATGCGACGACGACAGGTCCACCGCGATGATGTCGGCCTGCTTGCCCACTTCCAGCGAACCGATGCGGTCGTCCTGCCGCAGCGCCCGCGCACCGCCGATGGTGGCCAGCTCCAGCACCTCTTGGCTGCTCAGGAAGCGGCGGGTGTCAGAGGCGCGGTGCAGCAAGAGCCCCATGCGCATCTCGGCTATCATGTCGGTGGATTCGGTAGCCGCTGGCGAATCGGTGCCAAGCCCCACGCGCAAGCCCGCCTTCATGAACTCCGACAGCGGCGCCACGCCCATGCCCAACTTGGCATTGCTGGACGGGCACGTGCATACGGCAACGTCGAATTCGCGCAGCTTCTTGATGTCCTCATCGTTGACGTGCACCGCGTGGATGAGTAGCACGTTGTTGGAATCAAACGCGCCCCAATTCAGCGCATAGCGCACCGGCGTCACCCCGAAGGGCAGCCAAGGCGGAATCTCCACGTAGCCGCGTGCTTCTTCGGTCATGGTATCCACGGCGAACATGGACGAACCATACATCACGAAGTTGTATTCTTCGCGGCTGCCTGCCAGGCGCATAGCCACCGGCAGATTGTCGCGCTGGGCCACTTCGGTCACACGCTGGAACACCGACGGATGGTTGGCATAGATGGCCGCTGGTGCGATGCCTATCTTGATCAGGTCGCTGCCGAACTCTTCGTTCCACTGTTCAATATCGCGCTGGGCGGAGTGCATGGCATAGTCCACGCGCATCTTGTCCATGGCGCCCGTTTCGCGATAGATCACACCGCGCAGCCCCAGCGCCTTCGCAGCCCGGCCCGCCGCGCCGGTGGACGTGATGTCCACCACGCAGGTGATGCCCGAGCTGAGCGCATCCAAGCCGCCTAGGATGGCAGAATCGTACCAATCAGACTGCTCCAGCTGCACGCTGTGGTCGATGACCGACAGGATCCATTCCGCATAGGGCTTGTCGGCCACCACCCCACGCAGCACGCTCTTCTCAAGGCGCGTATGCAGATCCACCAGACCCGGCATGATGGCCGCCATGCCGTAGTCGACCACTTCTTCGTTCGGATAGCGCAAGCGCAGGGCGTCAAGCTCCCCAATATCGGCGATGCGATCCTCCTTCACCAGCACCGCTCCGTTGAAGATAGGGTCGCTGGTGACCGGGAAGACGTATTTCGCTGCAACGATCATGGCTGTTCAGGTCCGACGCTACTCGACCACAGCGGTCGCATCCGCCGCGTCATCAGAAGCGATCTCGTCATCTGCCGGCAGCGTCACCTCGATGAAATAGGTCAAGCCGTCAGGGGCATCGTTGACCACCACCGTAGCGTCATCGAGATATTTGCTCATGAACTCCTGATAGGCCTTGGTCTTGTTGTCGTCGGTGATCTGCGAACGCACATACGAAACGATGGTGGCAGGGATACCCTCCAGCGAATCCAGCTGCGCCAGGCTCTCGTCGGTCTGCTTGATGAAGGCCAGCACCTCTTCATCGGTGGCATCGTAGATCTCGGCGCCCATGGCCTCCTTCATCTTAGCAACGCCCGCATCGATCAGATCGACCAGCTCTTGCGCGCTCTTCAGATTGTCCTGAGCCTTGGTCTGCGCGGCATCTATCTTGGCCTGGAGTTCATCCTTCTGTTCCTGGCTGGCATCTTCCGGCAGCGCCTGCTGCTCTTCCTGCAGCGCCGTCAGCTCGTCAGAGGTGGCAGCCGAGGACAGCATCTGCGACGTTATCTGGCTGATCAGCCCTTCCAGTTCGTTGCTGCCGGTGGCCAGGTAGTACAGCTTGCGGTTCAGCAGGCTGATGCGCTGCGTCTCGCGCACATCATATTCGGTCTGGCCGGTCTGCTTCAGATAGATGCGCCACGAAGATTCGTTGCCGTACTGCTCTTTCAGGTCGGCAACGGACTTGTCAACCTCTTCGTCGGTCACTTCGATGCCGTTGGCAGCCGCGGCCTGGCGGATCTCTTCGTTGCTCACATACTGGTCGATGATCTGGTTGCGCAGCTCTTCTGGCGTGGTCTGCATCTGCTCCAGATACGTCTTCCATGACTCGTCGTCGGCCATGCCGAACGCTTCGCGACGAGAATCCACGTACGCGGTGACTGCCTTCTCACCCAGCTCAACGCCGTTCACCGTGGCAGCAACGCCCTCGGAAGTGTCGTAGACGTCATAGACAGCCCGTACGGTGTCGCTTGGTTCTTCGATCTGAGCTTCCTGCTGCTGACAACCGCTCAGCGCGAATACGGACAGCGACGCGGCCAATGCGGCGCAAAGGACGAGTTTAGTCTTCTTCATCCGGTAGGTCTCCTATCAAACATCGCCGAAGTGAGCGATCCTTGCGAATGCACATCCTCTTATTATACATGCAGCGAAACGGGCGGGCCCGCTGAACAGCAGAACTACACGCCAGACGAGCAACGCTCGCGGCAGCCCACACGATCCTATGGTCTTCCTGTTAGAAGGGGTTGCTTTCAGGCCGCGTGCGTTGACGCGGAAGCCGCGCGCCCAGTACCATGCAAGCATACCGATAAGAACGAAGGAGCGCACGTGGCCGATCGATTCGAAGTAGCCGAATTGGAAGATGTGGCAGAACTGCTGGAGCTGGTGGAAGAGGGTACCGGCAAAGTGGTCGTGACCATGGGCGGATCGGACCGTTTCGTGGTGATGTCTGCCGAGAGGTACCGCGCGCTCTCCGATGGGTACAACAAGGAACGCCAGCGCGCGCAAGAGGCCACCGAGGCCCTGGAAGAGGCACAAGCCATCATAACCCGCATGAAGGAGAGTACAGCTGCCGCCAACCGCGAGGCCACGGCCATATCCGACGCCCGGGCCGCTAGCGATGCCGCTGCTACCCCACGCACAACCGCCCCGATCCGGGCTCTCTCCTCCGATGCGGGCAAACCCTATCGCGTGGCCGACCTTCCCTACACCCCTATCGACTCCGACGACTACCAGCGCAGCTCCTACCAAGATGCTATCACCGACCGCATGCGCCGCGTCATCGACGCCGAAGCGCCCATCGAGAAGCAGCGCCTCTTCAACACGGTGCGCGCCAGCTTCGGCATCAAGCGCAGCGGACGCGACATCCAGGCGCATAACGACTGGCTGTTCGGGCGCAACATCAACGCGAAGCAGACCGAGTTCAACGATGCCACGTTCGTGTGGCGCAACGACCAGGACCCCACCACCTTCGACACCTTCCGCATTGCCGATGGCGAATCGGGACGCCAGATCACCGAGATCTGCTATCAGGAATTGAAGGCGGCCATCGTGTGTGCGCTCAACCGTTCCGAACGGCTATCGCGCGATGAGCTCATCGAAGCCACCATGCGCCTTCTGGGCTACAAGCGCAAGACCACGCGCGTCCGCGACGTTCTAGGGGCTGCCATCCAACAGGCCTCCGACGAAGGCTGCATCCGCATCTTCACCGACGGGACGTTCAGGGTCGCCTAGCTCGATGGATGGCGGCCACGCCACCCGTACAATCGCGCCATTCCACATCCACGAACCCCGCATTGCGCATCAAAGCCGCCAGACCGGCCTGATCGGGGAACGCGCGGATGGAATCTCCCAGGTACACGAACCCTTCCCGATCGCCCGCTATCAGGCCGCCCCAGAACGGGATCATATGCTTCAAGTAGAAGCCGTACAGCGCGCGCCACGCAGGGTTTGACGGCGTAGAGAAATCCAAGCAGACCAGATGGCCGCCCGGCTTCAGAACGCGCGCCATCTCCGCCAGCGCACGCGGCCGATCGGGCATGTTGCGGATGCCGTAGGCGACCGTGACCACGTCGAAGGCCCCATCCTCAAAGGGAAGCTCGTGGGCATCCGCCACTTGGAACTGCACGGGCACACCATCGGCGCGGCCCTCGTCATAGTGGGCGCGCGCCACCTCCAGCATCTCGGGCACCAGATCGCTGCATACGATAGAGCGCGGCCGCTTCGCCCGCGCCATGGTGAACGTGACGTCCCCCGTGCCGCCCGCCACATCAAGCACGCAGCTCTCGGGCCCGATAGGGGCCATCTGCGCCATGGTGCGCAGCCACAGCTTGTACGCGCCGAAGCTGCTCACCGCATTGAAGCGCTCGTAGCGCGAAGCGATGTTCGAGAAGATGTCCTTGACGCGTTCGCTGGATATTTCAGGAGGCGCTGCTTCGCCCGTGGCCGTATCGATGGTCGTCATAGCGTATCGTCCAAATCCATCATCATCAGTGAAACGTTGTCGCGCATGGTGCGTGCCTCCTGACGATTGATGCGCTCTTGCTCGTACATCTTCTGGATCTGCTCCAGCTCCATGTAATAAGCCATGCGCCGTATATCCTCGGATTCATCCGCTATCTTGATAGAGGTCGTCACGCTGGTGCGACTGCTGGTCAGCGCGGAAATGCTAGCCTCATACTCCATGATCAGCTTGCTGGCGTTCTCAGCGGGCACGTTGCCCTCAGCCATCTCGGCGCGCAAGATGCCCACCACATAGCGGGCGGTGTCCTCTTGCAGCCGCCGCATCTCTTCGCTCAGATCGCTCAGCTGCGAATCGGGAAGCTGTCGCACGATGGCCAGACGAGTGCGCACCAGCAAGATACGCACGTGGCTTGCCAGTCGACGCATGTTGAAGCGACGCCCCGACCACCGATGCTCGGTCAGACGCTCCATGCGCTCAAGACGTCCTAGGAACTCATAACCAACGTCATGGTCCACGATCCCCTGCTCGATCATGGTCATGGTGCGCTCCTGCTCCCATGTCAGCGCCTGCAAGCGCAGCTCGGTCAGGGGTCCTTCATCCTCGTCAATCATGTCCTTGGCGCTGGCCAGACGGTCCTGGTATGACCGGATCACCATGCGCGTCGATCGGCGGTTCGTGCGCGTCTGCTGCGCCGTCAATTCTTCGATCACATTGCGCAGAACATCGGAGAGCACCTCGAAGTAGTTTTGACGCGCGTCTATCTCGCATTGTTTACGCTCGCGCTTGGGTGCCACCAGCGGAACCACGAACGTGGCCAGCAGCAACGTTATCAAGATGACGCCGCATCCGATGAAGATGATCAGATTGCGTTCAGGGAAGCGCTGACCAGTAGCCATGAAGATGGGGATAGTGAACAGGATGGACAGAGTGATGGTGCCCTTCGCACCGCATAGCGTGATGATCAACGCCTCCCGGACGCTCTGAGCGCCGAAAGGCTTCTTCTCGCCGTTGCGCCCGGGATGCGCCGTATGCCACCGCTCCATGCATAAGCACCACACGAAACGCACGCCTAGCAAGATAGCCGTAATAAGAAAGATGTACCCGATCAAGGCCGCATTGCTGACCGTTTGGTCCGACCACGCATAGCGCATGCTGGCAGGCAGCTGCGTGCCCAGCAAGATGAACACAATGCCGTTCAGCGCGAACGAGAGCACGTCCCACACGTTGTTGGAAACGATGTTCATACGCGCGATGGAAGGGCTGGAACTGCGCGGGGACACCACATTCAGAAGGCCCGCCACCACCACCGCGATGATGCCCGACACGTGGATCGCCTGCGCCAGTAGATACACGATGAACGGCACGCACAGCTCATAGAGCACGTGGAACGTGGCGTTCTCCACTCCCAGATCGCGGATCTTGCGCAGCATCCGATTGAAGGCGAACCCCAAGATGCCGCCCGCAAGCAGGCCGCCGAAGAACTCGATGAGGAAATCGAAGCCCGCTTCAGCCACATCGAAGGTGCCGGTGATGGCGGCCCCCAACGCGAACTGGAACATCACGATGCCCGACGCATCGTTCAAGAGCAGCTCGCCGCGCAGGATGCTCCATTGGCGCTCGGGGATGGATATCTGCTTCGACAGCGAGGTGACCGCTACCGCATCAGTGGGCCCCAGCGCCGCACCCAGCGCCAACGCCGCCGCCACCGATATGGCAGGTACCAAGCTATGCAGCGCGATGCCGATGATGACCGCCGTGACCACCACCAACCCGATGGCCAAGGCCAAAATGGGCCCTTTGTTCACCCAGAGCGCCAGCCTGTCAGCGTTCTTCGCCTCTATATAGAGCAATGGTGCGATGAACAGCACTAGGAACAGGTCGGGTTCCAGCTCTACCGTGATGGTAGAGCTGGCGAAGATGGCGATCACGATTCCCAGCCCGATCTGGATCAGCGGCAGACTGACCTTCGGCACGATCTGATCGATGACGGCGGACAGCAGAACGCCCAGCGTCAGGAACAGCACGAGCGTGAGCGTCTCCACGTGATGCCTCCTTCGACCTTGGCGCGCTACTGAGCCAAACGAACGTTGGTCTGGCGGCCTTCCTTGGTTATCTCGAAATCGCCGATGCTGGCAACGTACTGGCGCATCTGCGCGAAGCCCAGATCGCGCACCTTGAAGTCCTTGAAGCGGTCGCGAACGGCGTTGCTGAGCTGCTGCAAGGGCAGCCCATCGGCGCCAGCGTCGCGCACCAGCGCATAGATGTAGCTTTGCGGCGTGTCGCCCGCATGCGCACGGCCCGCCCGTTGCTTGGCCTTCGGACGATCAGCCCCAGCGGTCGGCTTGTCCTCCTTGAGAGCCTCCGGTCCAGCACTGGGTGTCTCGCCCTCTTCCTGCGCGGCACCCGTTGCATCTGGGCGGTTCTCGGCAGTCTCATCCGATGCCACGGATACCTTTCGGCTCCGACGCCGCCTGCTGCGCTTGCGCGTTGTCTCACCCGGCGCCTCTGCGCCCTCTTCGCCATCCTTCGATACCTCCGGCGGCTCGGTGCCCTCCACCAGCTCCACCGTCACGTTGCTGTGGTCTTTCGTGATCTTCACGCGGTCAAACTCGTCCAGCAGCTTACTCAGCAGATTGGTGCCGTAGTTGCGCACGTCGAAATCGGGGTAACGCTTGAGCATACGGCTTCCCACTTCGCCCAAACCCGTAGCCTTGCCGTTGTTGAGGTTCTCGGTGATGATGTCCACCACCGCCTGCTCCACGTCCTGCTTGTGCATGGCGCCACCGTTCTTCGCGCGATTGCCCGCCAAAAGCTCCAAGTTAGTGAACACGTCGCAGGCACGTCGGAACGGTACCGGAGTCTTCTTCTCTCCCATGCCAATCACATACATGCCGCTCTCGCGCAGGCGGCTGGCCAAGCGCGTAAAGTCCGAATCACTGGAAACGATGCAGAACCCGTCCAGGTTACCCCCGTAGAGCAGATCCATCGCGTCGATGATCATGGCCGAATCGGTGGCGTTCTTGCCTTGCGTGTAGCCGAACTGCTGGATGGGTGTCAGCGAGTTCTCCAGCAACGCATCCTTCCATTTGGAATGCAAGGTCAGTGTCCAGTCGCCGTAGATGCGCTTGACCGTTACCGTGCCGTACTTCGACAGCTCGTCCAGGATGGATTTTAAATAGCGCGCCGATACGTTATCGGCGTCGATCAGCAATGCGAAGCGACTGTCGTCGCTCGATGGCTTTCGTTCCATGCAGGCTCCTTGTGCGTTTCTTGGTGCGTAATACCCTATCCCATGATAGCAAAAGGCCGCCTGGTAGGCGGCCTAGTGTCACACGGGTGGTGCGGCGCGTCGCTTACTCAGCGGCTTCATTGTAGCCGCGCTGCACGGCAGCATCCACGCGCACGGACGGGCTCATGGTGGAGGACACGGCGATGCTCTTCACGTACTTGCCCTTCGCGGAAGCCGGCTTCATGCGCAGGATCTCGTCGTAAACGGCGCCATAGTTCTCCGCCAGCGCCTCCGGCGTGAAGCTAGCCTTGCCCAGCACGACGTGCGCGATGCCGAAACGGTCGGCGCGATATTCCACACGGCCGCCCTTCAGCTCGTTGATAGCCTTCGCCACATCCACCGTCACGGTGCCCAGCTTCGGGTTTGGCATGAGGCCGCGCGGGCCCAGCACCTTGCCCAGCTTGCCAACCTTGCCCATCTGATCGGGCGTGGCAACGGCAGCGTCGAAGTTGAACTCGCCGCGGTTGATCTGCTCGGTGAGCTCGTCGGTGCCCACGATGTCGGCCCCGGCCTCTTCAGCAGCCTTCGCGGCATCGCCCTCGGCGAACACAGCCACGCGCACGGTCTTGCCAGAGCCATTGGGCAGGCTGACGGTGCCCCTAAGCTGCTGGTCGGCCTGGCGCGTGTCGATGCCCAGACGGAAGTCAACGGTGACAGTCTCGTCGAAGTTGGCGTTGCTGATCTCCTTGATGACCTTCATGGCCTCCAGCGGCGATACTTCCCCTTCGGGAACCTTCGCCACATCAGCTACGTACTTCTTGCTCTTCTTAGCCATTCTGCTTCTCCTTCGTGGTCGTCACGGGAGCCGCGCTCCCTTCCACTTGATGTTCTCGAAAGCCCTTCGGACTCTCGCTTACGATACGGTGTGCTAGGCAGCTGCGCCGTCGCCCTCGTCGACGGATTCACCCTTCAACAGAGCGGCCAGCTTGCGTGTCACCTCGTACTTCTTCTTCATCTCGCGCCCTTCGATGCGCACGCCCATAGAGCGAGCGGTACCGGCGATGATCTCCTTCGCCGCATCGATATCGTTCGCATTCAGGTCGGGCATCTTGATCTCGGCTATCTCGGTCAGCTGCGCATCGGTCAGCGTGCCAACGCTCTGCAGCTGCGGGATGCCCGCGCCGCTCTGGATGCCCAGCTTCTCCTTGATGAGCACCGCGGCAGGCGGGGTCTTGCAGATGAAGGTGAACGACTTGTCCTCGTACACCGTGATCTCCACCGGGATGATGGTGCCCGCCTGGTCCTGCGTCTGGGCGTTGAACGCCTGGCAGAACTGCATGATGTTGACGCCCTGGGCGCCCAGTGCAGGGCCGACCGGAGGCGCCGGATTCGCCTGACCAGCCGGGATCTGAAGTTTGATGAAGCCTGTTTCTTTCTTGTCAGCCATCGTGGTTCCTTACGTTCTTGGTTCGTCTTACCTATATAGCATGCGCGATCGTGAGAAGCCCCTGTCCACGAGGGCACGGTCGCGCCGGATATCCATAGTTCAGATGCGCGCCACCTGGTCGAAGGTCAATTCCACCGGAGTCTCGCGCCCGAAGATAGACACCATGACGCGAACCTTGCCCGCGTCCGGCATGACCTCGGCCACGATACCGTCGAAATCCTTGAGCGGACCGTCGGTCACATGCACCGACTGGCCTTCCTCCAGTGTGGTGGAAGTGCGCTTGGGAGTCTCGATGGAGGTACGCTTCATGATCTTGTTGTACTCTTCGCGCGTCAGCGGACTGGGATTGCCCTGGCTGCCCACGAAGCCGGTGACACCAGGAGTGTTGCGCACGGCCGCCCAGCTGCGATCGTCCATTTCCATCTTCACCAGCACATAGCCGGGGAACACTTTCTTCTCCGTCTCCTTGCGACGCCCCCCATCGCGGATCTCAGCGACGCGCTCTGTGGGGATCTCGATCTTGAAGACGTTATTCTCAAGACCCATCGTCTCAACACGGGTCTCGAGGTTGCTCTTCACCTTGTTCTCGTAACCGGAATAGGTATGAAGGACGTACCATTTCTTCGCCATGCTCTATTCCTCCGAACCTTCCGCAGCGGTCTGCTCTGCCTCGGCAGGTTGAGCATCGGCGTCAGCAGTGTCGGCTGCGCCATCAGCGGTAGCCTCGGTTGCCAGCGCATCACCTGCGACCGCTTCGCCATCCGTTGCCACATCGCCTTCCACCGCACCCTCGGCGCTGGAATCAGTGGTCTGCAATCCCACGTTGCCATCATCATCTGCGCTCTCCACTTTAGGAGCCGTCTGCTCCACTTCGATGCTGGAGACACCAATCAGGGCAGGCGTGATGATGAAATTATCTAGGATGGCAACGTAGATGCCGAAGAACAGCAGCGCAGCGATCACTACGCCCGTCCACTGGCCCACGTCCTTCTTGGAAGGCCAGGTGACGCGCTGCAGTTCGCCCTTCACATCGCGAAGGAACTGGAAGCGCTTCTTCTTCGGCTTCGCTTTCTCCGACTTCTTGGCATCAGAGCCCTTAGCCTCTGCCTTCTCAGGCTTGGCCGTATCCTTCGACCTTTTCAGAAGGCCGCCCTTCTTCTCCGCTTCAGCTTCGGCATCAGCCTTGTCGGTAGAAGCCTCTTCCACTTCCACCGTTTCCAGCTCGCGATCGGCCTTGCGGGCCTGGCGTGCTGCGGATGCTTTCGCCTTCTGGGTCTTCGATCTCTTAGCCATGTGATCCTCTGCTACGCTTCTCTTACCGTCAGAGCGCTCGGAGGGCATCTCCGAGCCTTCTTATAACGCCAAACAAGCAGCCCGGGGCTGCTCGTGATGCAAGCTGGCAGGCCAGGAGGGACTCGAACCCCCAACATGCGGTTTTGGAGACCGCCGCTCTACCAATTGGAGCTACTGGCCTATTGCCTGTCTACGAAAAATCCTGATGCCTAGCGAGTCTCGCGATGCACAGTGTGGTGCTGACACCACTTGCAGTACTTCTTGA
>CASTMW010000020.1 GCA_949450265.1 uncultured Eggerthellaceae bacterium
CGAAGCCGAGCGCGAGCAGGTGATCCGCACGGGCGTGGCCGCTGCCGAGAAGGCCACGGGCTGCACCGCGCAACTGCCGGACAAGACGCTCACCGAGGTCATCAACCTTTCCGAATATCCCACGGTGATGGTGGGTACCTTCGACGCCGAGTTTCTGGCGGTGCCCGAGGAGATCATCGTGGACGCCATGCTGATGCACCAGCGCTATTTCCCGCTCTACGATGCCGAAGGGAAGCTGTCGAACAGCTTCATCATTGTGAGCAATGGGGACCCGGCGCATGAGGCCACCATCGTGGATGGCAACGAGCGCGTGGTGGCAGCGCGCCTCTACGATGCGAAGTTCTTCTACGAAGAGGACCTCAAGCGGCCGCTCGAAGCGTATGTCGAGCGCTTGGACGAGGTGGTATTCCAAGAGCAGTTGGGCACCATGCGCGCGAAGACCGAGCGCGTGTGCCAGCTGGCCGAGCGCATCGCGCTGGATGCGGCGCTGGACGCGGCGGCGCAGGCCGATGTGGCCCGTGCGGCCTACCTTGCCAAGGCGGACCTGGTGACCAATGCGGTGGTGGAATTCACCAGCGTGCAGGGCATCATGGGGTCGTACTACGCTGATGCGGCAGGCGAGGGCGAACGCGTGGCGCGCGCTATCGCTGAGCATTACATGCCACGCTTCTCCGGCGATGACGTGCCTGCTGATGCGGTGGGGCGCGTGGTGGCGCTGGCTGACAAGCTGGATACCGTGTGCGGTCTGTTCGCGGTCGACCAGGCACCTACCGGCTCGTCCGACCCGTTCGCGCTGCGCCGCGCGGCACTTGGCATCATCGCCATCCTGCAAGCGGGCGTGCCCGTTTCGCTGGCGGACGCCATCTCGGACGCGCTGCGCATCTATCGCGAGGGCGGTCTGGCATTCGACCAGGATGTCGTGGCTGCGGCGGTGCGCGAGTTCTTCCTCACGCGCACGCGCGTGCTGCTGAAGGATGCGGGCAACGCATCTGATGCCATCGACGCGGTAGTGGCTACCGGCGTGGTCGAGCCCGTGGTGGTCATCGACCGGGTGTACGCGCTGGAAGAGGCGCGGCAGAGCGCCCCGGAGGCCTTCGCCGATCTGGCCACAGCGTATGCGCGCGCCAACAACCTCAGTGATGCAGCACTGGGCAGCGACTACGACGAGGCGCTGTTCTGCGATGCCGAGCACTCCTTGGCCGCAGCGGTGAAGACGGCGCGGACCGCTGTGGATGAAGCGCTCGACCATGGCGATTATCGTCAAGCGCTCGACCAGCTGGCCCGCCTGCGCGGACCGATCGACGAGTTCTTCGACAAGGTCATGGTGATGGACGAGGATCAAGCACTGCGTCAGAACCGCTTGCGCCTGCTGAACCGTTTCATTGACGTCTTCAAGAATGTGGCTGACTTCGCCTGTATGGCGAAGGCGAAGTAGATGGACGGGTTCCTCGGGGAAGGTGGGGTCAAGCCCGATTCCTTCCCAACCATCCATGTGATCTCCGACTCCATCGGCGAGACGGCGCGCTCGGTGGCGCAAGCCGCGGCCGCGCAGTTCGGCGTGACCAACCCCAAGATCGAAGTGCTGGGCAAGGTGAAGTCTTTCGAAGAGGTGCGTGATCACCTCGAAGAACATGCGCGCTACCATGTGGAGCAGCTCGGCGACGATAAGCTGCTCGTGTTCTACACGCTGGTGCATGGCGAGACGCGCGATCGGGTGTCCGCATTCATCCGTCAGAGCAAGAACATCTATGGGGTGGACCTGCTGACCCCCTCGGTCGATGCCATCGCTGCGGTGAGCGGGCTGGTGCCCGATTGCACACCGGGCGCTCTGCGCGTGGCCGACATCAATTACTTCCATCGGGTCGAGGCGCTCGAGTTCACCATCGAGCATGACGATGGGCGCAACCCGCAAGACCTCACGCGGGCCGATATGGTGCTTTTGGGCGTATCGCGCGCCTCGAAGACCCCGCTGTCCATCTATCTGGCTCAGCATGGCTATCATGTGGCGAACGTTCCGGTGGACCCTGCCACTGAGCCGCCCTCGCAGCTGTTCGACGTGAACCCGACGCGCCTGTTCGGTCTGATGACTAGCCCCGAAGTGCTCACCGATATCCGTGCGCGACGTCTGGGCAAGGCGCGCGGTGCGGCGGGTCGCTATGCCGACCCTGAGTTCATCTATGAGGACCTTGAGAGCGCGCGTGCGCTCATGCGGCGTTTGGGGTGCGTGGTGATACGCACCGACAAACGCGCCGTGGAGGAAACCGCTCAGGAGATTCTGAGCCACTACCTGCGCAACCATCCTGCTCCCACTGATATGATTGTCCAAGCGCACGAGGGGTCGGCCTGAAAGGTCGCAACGGCGCAGATGGCAAGAGCTATCACGTAAGGAGAACAAGGTGGCAGATTCTGTGAAGCGCGTCTATGCGTTCGGCAACGACGCGAACGGCAACAACGTTACCGAGGGCAACACCGACATGAAAGCGGTCCTGGGGGGCAAGGGCGCGAACCTGGCCGAGATGGCCAATATCGGGCTTCCTGTACCTCCCGGCTTCACTATCACCTGCCAAACTTGTATGGAATATGCCGATGCGGGCAACGTATGGCCCGAAGGCGCGCTGGACACCATCGCCGAGTACCGCGCCGATCTGGAAGAGCGCATGGGCAAGCGGATCGGCGATGCCACCGATCCGCTGCTGGTGTCGGTGCGCTCGGGCGCGCCCATGAGCATGCCGGGCATGATGGATACGGTGCTGAACCTGGGCCTCAACGACGAATCCATCAAGGGGCTCATCGCGCAGACCGAGAATCCGCGCTTCGCGTGGGATTCCTATCGTCGCTTTATCCAGATGTTCAGCAACGTGGTCATGGGCCTGGATGGCGACCTGTTCGAGAACGCCATCATCGCCATGAAGAACGATCGCGGCGTTGCCAGCGACACCGACCTGACCGCCGAGGACCTGCAAGAGCTGGTGGATGTGTTCAAGGGCATCTTCAGCGAGAATGTCTCGGCCGACGAATACCCGGCGCTCGTGGTGGATGGCACGGTGCAGTTCCCGCAGGATCCCATGATGCAGCTGCAGCTGGCCATCGAAGCGGTCTTCGGCAGCTGGAACAACCCGCGTGCGGTCCTCTACCGCAAGAAGAACAAGATCGCCGATGATCTGGGCACCGCGGTGAACGTGCAGTCCATCGTGTTTGGCAACAAGGGCAACACGAGCGCCACCGGCGTGGCCTTCACGCGCAATCCCGCCAACGGCGAGAAGGAGTTCTACGGTGACTACCTGGTGAACGCCCAGGGTGAGGACGTGGTGGCGGGCATCCGCAACACCAGCCCCATCGCCGAGTTGAAGAACGTTGAGGGTCTAGAAGATGCTGGCAAGCAACTCGAGGATATCTTCGTCATCCTTGAGAACCACTTCCGTGACATGTGCGATATCGAGTTCACCATCGAGCAGGGCAAGCTTTGGATGCTACAGACGCGCGCGGGCAAGCGCACGGCTGCAGCAGCGCTGCATATCGCTATCCAGATGGTGGAAGAGGGCCTCATCGACAAGCGCGAAGCGGTCATGCGCGTGGAGCCCGAGCAGCTCGATCAGCTGTTGCATCCGCAGTTCGACAAGGATGCCACCTACGATGTGGTGGCGCGGGGTCTGAATGCCAGCCCGGGCGCTGCGGTGGGCGAGGCCATGTTTAGCGCGACCGATGTGGTGGCAGCCACTGAGGCGGGTCGCAAGTGCGTGTTGGTGCGCTGGGAGACCAACCCGGATGACCTTGCGGGCATGATTGCCGCCGAGGGCATCCTGACCTCGCACGGCGGCAAGACCTCCCATGCGGCGGTCATCGCGCGCGGCATGGGCGTGCCGTGCGTGTGCGGCGTCGAGGCACTGAAGATCGACGCGGAGAAGAAGGAAGCGCAGATCGCGGGCACCGACCTAGTCATCCGCGAGGGCGACCTCATCTCCATCGACGGCACGACCGGCATCGTGGTCCTGGGCGCGGTGGACCTGGTGAAGCCCGAGCTGACCGGAGATCTGGACACCATCCTGGAATGGGCCGATGAGTTCCGCCGGTTGGGCGTGCGTGCCAATGCAGACAATCCCGACGACGCGAAGCTCTCGCGTGAATTCGGTGCGCAGGGCATCGGCTTGTGCCGCACCGAGCATATGTTCTTGGGCGATCGCAAGCAGATCATCCAGACCTATATCCTGAACGACGACGAGCTGAACCGCGATCGCGCGGCCGAGCAGCTCTACGAGGCACAGGTGGGCGATTTCTACGAGATGCTCAAGGCGATGGATGGCCTGCCCATGATCATCCGTCTGCTGGACCCGCCGCTGCACGAGTTCCTGGACAATCCGCGTGAGCTGGAAGTAGAGATCGCGCGCTTGGAAGCCACCGGCACTGCTGCGTCCGATCTGGCCGAGAAGCGTGAGCTGCTGGAGAAGATCGACGGCCTCATCGAGCAGAACCCGATGCTGGGCATGCGCGGCGTGCGCCTGGGCATCATGTATCCGCAGCTGCCGCAGCTCCAGATTCGCGCCATCGCATCGGCTATGGCGAAGCTGAAGAAGGAAGGGCTCGACCCCAAGCCCGAGATCATGATCCCGCTCGTGTCCACGGTCAACGAGTTGGCGTTCATGCGCGAAGCGGCCGAGGGCGCCATCGCCGAGGTGGCCGAGGATGAGGGCACGGCGCTGGACATTCCTATCGGCACCATGATCGAGCTGCCGCGTGCGGCGCTTACCGCTGACGAGATTGCCACGCAGGCCGACTTCTTCTCCTTCGGCACCAACGATCTGACGCAGACCACGTTCGGCTTCAGCCGTGACGACGTGGAAGGCGAGTTCATCCCCACGTATCTCTCCGAGCGCTTGCTGCCGGTCAACCCGTTCGCCACGGTGGACGAGGGCGGTGTGGCGAAGCTGGTTGCTATGGGCGTTGAGCTGGGCCATGAGGGCAACCCCGACATCGTATGCGGTGTGTGCGGTGAGCATGGTGGCGATCCGGATTCCATCCATACCTTCAACCGCATCGGCCTGGACTATGTCAGCTGCTCGCCATATCGTGTGCCAGTGGCGCGCTTGGCTGCTGCGCAGGCCGCTATCCAGGAAGGCTAGGCGGTGCAGCTGGAGGCGCTCCCACGCACCATCGCCCTTGTCAGGGCTGGTCAGTCCTTCGCAGATACACTTACCGAGGCAGCCGCTCATGCGGTTGCCTCGTTCGTATCTCAGGCGTATGTGCCGGATGGTGTGCCCATTGCGGTGATGCTGGATCAAACGAGGCTTCCCGAAGCGGAGGAATATCTGTGCACGGCCGACTGGCGCGAGGTGATCGTGGCCATCGAGCAGCTGGTGGTGCGTGGTGCCCCGGCCATCGGCATCGCTGGTGCGGCAGCCGTGGCGTTGCGTGCTTCTGAGTTCTGCTACGCGAACGAGGATGATCATCGCACCGATGCGCATGATTTCGATCGCGTCCATGTGGTGGACGAGGCATCATTCGACCCGCAGCTATGCCGGATCGGCCTTGAGTTCGCGGCGAAGATGATCGCTGATGCGCGGCCCACGGCGGTGAACCTTGCTGTCGAGACGGATCGTGCGTTGGCGGTGGCGATAGGAGCGCTCGATGGTGGCGCGGGTCCGCTGCAAGTGCGCGACCTTCTGATCGCGCATGTTCAGCAGCTCATCTGTCAGGACGAGCAGCGCTGCCGTGCGATCGGGGCCCATGGCGCAGCGCTGTTGGATGCGGGCAGCTCCATCCTCACGCATTGCAATGCGGGCAGCCTTGCCACGGCCTTCTACGGCACGGCGCTCGGTGTGATCTATGCAGCCGCCGAGCAGGGGAAGGTAGAGCGCGTCTATGCGGATGAGACGCGCCCGGTCGGGCAAGGTTCGCGGCTGACCGTCTGGGAACTGGCGCGCGCGGGCGTGCCGGTAACGCTGATCTGCGACGATATGGCGGCCACCGTGATGGCACAGGGCAAGGTGGATGCGGTGGTGGTCGGCGCCGACCGGATCGCTGCCAATGGCGATGTTGCGAACAAGATAGGAACGCTGGGCGTGGCGGTGCTGGCTGCGCACTATGGCATCCCGTTCTATGTGGCCGCGCCTGTTTCCACCATCGACGCTGCAACGCCATGCGAGGCGGATATCCCTATCGAGCACCGCAGCCCCGATGAGGTGCTGCCGGTGCCCATCGAAGGGGTGGATGTGTTGAACCCGGCCTTCGATGTGACGCCAGCGGCGCTGATTACAGCGATCATTACCGAGAGCGGCGTATACGCACCTTCGGACATCATGGGTGCGGTGGTGCGCTGATGCCTTCGCGCGCGCATGTCGCACAGGCGTTCCGCGCAGCGGTGCCTGTCATGTTGGGCTATGTTGCCATTGGCATCCCGTGCGGCATCCTCTGCGATTCCATCGGCTTGAACGCGCTGCAGGCATTGCTGATGTCGTGCGTGTTCTATTCGGGAGCCGGGCAGTTCATGATCCCCAATATGTATCTGGCCGGGGCGCCCGCTGCTTCCATCATCGCCAGTGTCTCATTTGTGAATGCGCGCCAGATGCTCTATTCGGCCTATTTTGCCCCGTACGCAGCGACCGCCTCCAAAAGGCTCGCGCTCTTCTTCGCCGCTACGGTGACCGACGAGAGCTATGGCGTGTCGGTCGCCAAGTTTGAAGAGGGCGACTGGTCCATCGACCGTGCGCTCATGGTGAACCTCTTCTCGCAATCGTCATGGGCCATCTCGAACGCGGTGGGCGTGCTGGTGGGAAGCGCCATCGGCATACCCCTCGATATCGCCGCTTTCGCTATGACGTCCATCTTCATCTGCCTGTTGGTCACTCAGAAGCTCACCTCAGCGAACATCGTGGCTGCGGTTGCGGCGATGCTCGGTGTGCTGCTGTGCAAGGCGGTAGGCCTGTCGGGCCCTGCCATCCTCATCGGTGCGGTGAGCGGTGTGGCGGTCGCGATGGCCTACGAGGCGATGCGCGCACGATGGGGAGGTAAACATGAGCTGGGCTGAGTTCTGGGTCATCCTGATCGGCTGCTCGATCACCATCCTTGCCTGCCGCGTGCTTCCTATGCTGCTGTTGAAGGGAAGGGAGCTGCCTGCGTGGGCTTCGCGCGCGCTGGGATTGATTCCGGCTGCTGCTTTCGCGGCGCTCGTTGCGAACGACCTGTTCGCGCCCGGGATGTTCGAGGCGGGCTTCTGGCCTGCCGCCATACCACTGTTGGTGGCGTGTATCGTGGTGCTAGTGGCACTTCGGACGCGATCGCTCCTGTGGAGCGCGGTGACCGGCGTTGCCGCCTATGCCCTTCTACTGCTCATTTGAGCAAAAAGATGCTTGCACAGGCACCGGGCCAACAGTATACTGATTAATCGCGCCTGCGCCCTGCGTTGGCGTTCTGTCATCCGAGATACGAACTAGGAATGTTGAAAATGGACGTTATTCGTGCGATAGAGCAGCAGCAGATAAAGAACGACGTGCCGGACTTCAAGCCGGGCGACAACGTGAAGGTTCACTACCGCATCACCGAGGGCAACCGCGAGCGCATCCAGGTGTTCCAGGGGGATGTCATCCGCCGCCATGGTGAGAGCAGCCGTGAAACGTTCACAGTGCGCAAGATCAGCTTCTCCGTTGGCGTGGAGCGCACCTTCCCCGTGCATTCGCCGAAGATCGAGAAGATCGAAGTGGTGCGCAAGGGCAAGGTCCGTCGCGCGAAGCTGTACTATCTGCGCGACAAGGTGGGCAAGGCCGCCAAGATCAAAGAGAAGTCCTTCTCGTAACCGCAAGGCCCCGAACGGGGCCTTTTTCATTTATGGAACAGTTGACCGTAGCTCAGATCCGCGACCTGTTGCGTCAGGCTGACGAAGAGCGCTTCTGCGTGTTGGAGCGCTCGTTGGCTGCTGACACGCGCAAGGGCGTGCGCCAGGCGGTATCGGCGGCACGGTCGCGCTTGGATGCGCAGGCTGCCGAAGCTGCGCGTCTTGATGGTTTGTACGAGTTGCAGGCGCAGCTGATGGAGCAGGCTGGAGCGCAGGCGGCCCTTGGCCTTGACGAGGTGGGGCGCGGTCCGTTGGCTGGTCCGCTCGCTGTGGGAGCGGTGGTGCTGCCGCTGGATGCGCGCATCGAGGGCCTGGATGATTCCAAGCGTCTTGCCGAAGAGGATCGCGTGCGCATTGCTGCTCAGGTGAAGGCGAGCGCAATGGCATGGACCGTGCAGTACGCCAGCGTGGAGCAGATCGACACGATGGGCATCGCAACGGCACTGCGCGATGCGTTCTCCCGGGCCATACGCGCTATCGAAGAGCAGGGGATACGTCCTGGCGTCATCTTGCTCGACGGGAACCCGATGTCACTCGATGCGCGTGAGGTGAATGTGGTGAAGGGCGACGCGCGCGTTGCCGCCATCGCTGCCGCTTCGGTGATAGCCAAGGTCGATCGTGATGCGCTCATGGATAAGATGGATGCGCGCTATCCGGGATACGGCTTCGCTCAGCATAAGGGATACGGCACGAGCGCGCACTGCGATGCGATACGTCAGTATGGGTTGAGCCCTCTGCATCGTCGCTCGTTCTGCGGCGCGTTCGCGCAAGAGACTTTGTTCTAACTTCCCCATATCAGATCCATATCAGATCGCGGTGCGTTGCGCGTTAGATGCGTGCAAGATGGACGCTCGATCGTTGAGACGCTGCGGCAAGAAGGGCGTGCACTCCACCGTGTGGATCGGTCAACCATGCGTCGCGGTCCATTCACACGAAGATGGTGAAGCAGGGTCATCCGATGCCGCATCTATGACGACATCGTGCGTCATGCGCGTCAGAGCGCACGGGTATCGTCGTTGTCCATCCCGAAGAGAAGGAGGCACGCGATGCCAGCAGAAGCAGCCCTGGAAGCGCCCGTTGTGCAAGCCAGCGCATCGGCCCCAACAACGAAGAAGCGCCGCACCAAGAGCAAGAGCACGAACAAGGAGCTTGGAAGGCGTGGCGAGAATGCAGCGGCACGCTTTCTGTACCGGCAAGGTTACGACATCATCGAGCGCAATTGGCGATGCAGCTTCGGTGAGGCGGACATCATCGCGCGCGATGGCGATGCGCTCGTGTTCGTGGAGGTGAAGACGCGATCAGGTGTGGAGCAGGGGTTCCCGTCGGAGGCGGTGGGCGCGAAGAAGCGCGATACGTACGAGAAGATCGCGCTGGCGTATCTTGCTGACCAGGAAGAGACGGAGATGCCTGTACGCTTCGATGTGGTCGCCATCGTGGCGGTGGCGAAGGATCGCGCGCTCGTGCGGCATCATATCAACGCCTTCTCGGTGGCTTAGATGCGTGCGCATTGCGCGTTGATGAGCGCCGTCATCCGTGGGATCGAAGCCATCCCGGTGACGGTGGAGGTATCGGTGGGCGCAGGCTTGGTGGGCATGAGCATCGTCGGTATGGCCGATACGGCCATTCAAGAGGCACGCGAGCGCGTGCGCAGTGCCATCAGGGCATGCGGCTTCTCGGTGCCCAATCAGAAGATCGTCATCAACCTGGCGCCCGGATCGCTCAGGAAGAGCGGATCGGGGCTGGATCTGCCCATCGCCTTAGGCATCCTTGCGGCATCGGGCCAGATAGATGCCGCATTGTTGGTGGATCGGCTCTTTGTGGGCGAGCTGTCCTTGGATGGCGCGGTGCGGCCGGTAGCGGGCACGCTCGCCTTCGGCATCTGCGCGCATCGGCTGGGGTTGCAGCTTATCAGTTGCGGTGCCGATATCGTTCCCATCGACGACCTTGTACAGCTGCGCATCGTTGATCTGGGAGCCCTCGTTCGCGAAGAGCCCTTCGCCGTTGTCGATCGGCAGGAAACGGCCAAGCGAGCAGCTCAGATAGCGGCAGCGGGCGGTCATGGGCTACTGATGATAGGGCCGCCTGGTTCCGGCAAGACGATGATCGCGAGCCGTATCGCTTCCATCTTGCCGCCGCTGAGCCAGGATGAGATGTTGGAGGCAGCAGCGGTGCATTCGGTGGCAGGAGAGGATATCGAGCCGATCCTGTGCGGCATCCGTCCGTTCCGGCATCCTCACCATTCGGCCACCATCGCGGGATTGGTTGGTGGGGGTTCGCCCGTGCGTCCTGGCGAGGTATCGCTGGCGCACTGCGGGACGCTGTTCTTGGACGAGCTCCCTGAGTTCAAGCCCTCCACGCTCCAAAGCCTGCGGCAACCTGTCGAAGCGAGCAGGATCTGCCTTACGCGGGCTGATGGCAACGTGGAGCTCCCGGCGCGCTTCATGTTGGTCGCAGCTGCGAACCCGTGCCCGTGCGGATACTTAGGTGACGATACGCGCGAATGCGAATGCACCATCCCGCAGATCCGTGCCTATCAAGGACGTGTGGGCGGTCCGCTCATGGACCGCATTGACATCCAGCTGGATGTGCGCCGATTGCCTGCGAGCAGCATCTTCTCAAGCGGTACGGGCACCGATTCGGCCACGCTTCGGGAAGGGGTGATGGCAGCGCGGGCGTTCGCGCGAAGAAGGCGCAGGCGGCCAGGGCAGGAAGGCGGCTCAGCGGCGCTGCGTGCGGATATGTCACCTGCCGAAGTGATCGATTCGTGTGGCTTAGGCGATGTGGAGCGCGCGTTCGTCTCGTCCATGGCAGATGCCGAATCGCTCTCTGGTCGGGCGCTCATCAGCTGCTTGAAGGTGGCGCGTACGATTGCCGATATGGAGCAGTGCGAGGAAGTGGATAGCGAGCACATCGCAGAGGCGCTCGCATTTCGGATACGAGGCAGGTGAGCGCATGGGCGCAAGAGTAGCAGCATTGAAGGGCGAGCGTTGGGAGATCGGCCGGGACGATGTGCGGTATCCCGAAGCGCTCCGGCACATCGCGAAGCCGCCTGAGCGGCTCTACGGCATGGGTGACCCTGGCGCATTGCAAGAGGGGCTTGCCATCGTAGGCGCGCGCAAGGCGACGCCCTACGGCGTATCATGCGCCGAGCGCTTCGCGCGGCTTGCGGCAGAGCGTGGGGTTTCGGTCATCTCCGGTGGGGCGCGCGGATGCGATGCAGCCTCGCACAAGGCTGCGATGGCAGCTGGTGGCACGACGGTGGCTTTTTTGGGAGGCGGTCTGGAATGCGTCTATCCGTCTGAACATCTTGAGTTGTTCCAGCGCATGATCGAGAGTGGAGGCGCGGTGGTCTCCGAGCAGGAATGGACATGCGCCCCGCTGCCGTACATGTTCCGCATCCGCAATCGGCTCATCGCGGGGCTTGCACGCGCAACGCTCATTGTGGAAGCGGGACTGCCTTCGGGCACGTTCTCCACGGCCGATGAAGCGCTCGCGGCGAATCGCGAGGTGCTGGTGGTGCCTGGCGCCATCACGTCAACGCGGTCGCGGGGAGCCAACCGTCTCATCTGCCAAGGGGCCACGCCTATCGTCGACGATGACACGTTCTACGACCAGCTGTTTCTGTTGTTCGGGCACCTCAAGCAGCAGAGCGCAGAGACGGTAGAGCAAGAGGGCGCCGCTGCGGATGCGTACGTGCTGGCGGCGCTTGATGCGCAACCGATGAGCATGGATGAGCTGCTGACCGCTGCGCGCGAAGAGGGTGGCAGCCAGAAGAGCTTGGCTGATGTGGCGGTATGGGTCGCTAAGCAGGTGTGCGCAGGTCGCATCGCACGCTATGCGGACGGCCGCTATGGGCCGGTTCTGCTAGGAGGACGATAGTGAAGAGCGCGTGTGGGCTGAGTGATGATATATTGGTCGTATGAATACGGTGAACGTCATAGGCGGAGGGCTTGCAGGCAGCGAGGCAGCGCTGCGGTTGGCCGATCTGGGCTTTAGCGTGACGCTGCACGAGATGCGCCCTGATGTGCCCACGCCGGTGCATCGCAGCGGGAACATGGCCGAGTTGGTCTGCTCGAACTCGTTTAAGTCGAAGAAGCCCGACACGGCTGCGGGCATGTTGAAGGCAGAGCTGGAGATGCTGGCGTCTCCGGTCTATCAGGCAGCGCTCGATGCCAGCATCGATGCGGGTGGTGCGCTGGCGGTGGATCGAGAGGCGTTCTCGCAATCGGTGACCGCAGCGCTCGAAGCGCATCCGCGTGTGCAAATCCGCCGCGGTGAAGTGGCAAGCCTGCGTGAGGCAGCCTGCGATTGTGATGCTGTCATCTTGGCCACGGGCCCGCTGACCGCTGACGCGCTCGCGGACGACCTTGCCGCGCTGACCGGCACCGACCAGCTTGCGTTCTACGATGCGGCTGCGCCCATCGTGATGGCAGATTCTGTGGACCGCAGCATCGCATTCCGTCAGAATCGCTATGAGGAAACCGGTGCGGGCGACTACTTGAATTGCCCGTTCGACAAGGATGCCTACGATGCTTTCATACGCGAGCTGGTGGGCGCCGAGCGCGTCGTGAAGAAGGACTTCGAGAGCAAAGACCTCTTCCAGGCATGCCAGCCCATCGAAGAGATCGCACGCAAGGGCGCCGATGCGCCACGGTTCGGCACCATGAAGCCGGTGGGGCTGACCGACCCGGCATCGGGGCGTCGCCCGTGGGCGGCAGTACAGTTGCGGGCCGAGGATGCGGCGGGGCAGAGCTACAACCTGGTCGGCTTCCAGACGAACCTGACGTTTCCCGAGCAGCGTCGGGTGTTCCGTATGATCCCGGGGCTGGAGCATGCCGAATTCGCGCGGTATGGGGTCATGCACCGCAATACGTACCTGAACAGCCCGCGCGTGCTGGATGTCACTGGGCGCCTTACGGTCGCCGAGCGCTCGATCGGCGTGCCCATCTTTGTTGCCGGACAGCTCGCAGGTACCGAAGGCTACACCGAGGCCATCCGCTCGGGCGCGCATGTGGGGCTCTCCGTTGCAGCCCTGCTTCGGGGTATTGCGCTGCCTGCGGTGCCGTCGCAGACCGCCTTCGGGGCGCTCATGCGCCATGCGACCGACCCTGCGACGCACAACTATCAGCCATCACATGTGAACTTCGGCATCATGCCTCCCTTGGCTGTGCCCATCCGTGCCAAGCGCGAACGCTATGCCGCATTCGCCGAACGGGGGCGCGCCGCCATGGAGGCGTATGTCGATCGGCTCGCGCAGGTTGGTCTGCTGTCGGTAAAGGGCGAAGCATGACCAGCGATCGCACCAAAGCGGATGCGGAGCGGGAGGATGCCGCCTTGCCAGGCTATCAGTTTGTCGAGGACTTCTGCGCGGCGCTCGCATTGGAGCGGGGTGCATCCGAGAACACGATACGGGGCTATCGCACCGATCTTCTGGCGTATCTGCGCTGGGCGGACCGCTCCGGCCTAGACATCCTGACCATGACGCACCGGCGGCTGCGCCGGTATTTGGCGGAATTGGATGCTGCCGCCTACGAGCGCACCACCATCAATCGTCACCTTTCGGCACTGCGCACCTTCTATCGGTGGCTCTGTGCATGCGATATCACGGAGAACGATCCGGCGGGAGCCATCCAGGGGCCGTCCATTCCGACCCGTCTGCCCAAGCCGCTCTCCCAAGCGGAAGTGGATCGCTTGCTCTCGGTCCATGAGGTGGGTGCCGATGCCACTCCGGCATCCCTGCGCGATCAAGCTGTGCTCGAGTTCATCTATGCGACCGGAGCGCGCGTGTCGGAGGCGGCGGGCATGGACCTTGGCGACATCGACCTGGCCGTTGCAACGGCCAAGGTCTTCGGCAAGGGATCGAAGGAGCGCGTGGTGCTGCTCCACCAGCGCGCCATCGATGTCATCACCGCATATCTCGATCGCGCGCGACCCGCTCTTCTGGGCACCAAGCGCACGCAGAGCCTGTTCGTGTCCGATCGCGGCAACCGCTTCTCCGCCGATGCCATCCGGCATATGTTCAAGATGACGCTGGCGGCGGCCGGTCTTGATCCGGGGTATTCGCCCCATTCGCTGCGCCATGCCTTCGCGACCGATATGCTGGAGGGAGGAGCGGATTTGCGCAGCGTGCAGGAGATGCTGGGGCATTCCAACCTTTCCACCACGCAGATATACACGCATGTCACGCCGGAACGCTTGAAGTCGGTGCACGCCCAGGCGCATCCGCGCGCCTGAGCCGCCCAAGCATCGCCACGCGCCCTGGGGCTTCCATGGAGATGCTCTGAAGAGCCAGCAACGGTTGCGCAGCGTCCGTCATTCACGAACATCCATTCGCTTTTCTGTAGTACAATAGCGCTCGCAAAAAGACACGGAAGCGAAAGCGAGCAAGATGCCACAGAGCGAAATAGTCATCAAGGGTGCACGCGAGCACAACCTGAAGGATATAGACCTGACCATCCCGCGCGATCAGCTGGTCGTCATCACGGGCCTGTCCGGTTCGGGCAAGTCCAGCCTGGCCTTCGACACCATGTATGCCGAAGGCCAGCGCCGCTATGTGGAAAGCCTTTCCAGCTATGCGCGCATGTTTCTCGGTCAGATGAGCAAGCCCGACCTTGATTCCATCGATGGGCTGTCCCCGGCGGTCTCCATCGACCAGAAGACCACGTCGAAGAACCCCCGGTCAACGGTGGGAACCACCACAGAGATATACGATTACCTGCGCTTGCTCTACGCGCGGGTGGGCATCCCGCATTGCCCCGAATGCGGCCGTGAGATCAAGCGACAGACCACCGATCAAGTGACCGACGAGATCCTTGGGCTCGGCAGCTCTGATGCGAAGGCCATGATCATGGCGCCCATCGTGTCCGGGCGCAAGGGCGAATTCACGAAGCTGTTCGCCGACCTTCAGAAGGAAGGCTTCACGCGCGTGCGCATCGACGGAGAAGTGGTGCGCCTGGAAGGCGAACCGCGCACGCTGAACAAGAAGATCAAGCACTTCATCGACGTGGTGGTCGATCGTGTCACCCTGAAGGAGCAAGCGCGCAGTCGCATCGCGCAAGCGGTGGAAACGGCTACGAAGCTGGCTGAGGGGCGCGTGCTGGTGCAGGTGCTCGCATCGGGTGCCGATGACGTGCGCGCAGCCGAGGTGTCCTCGGGCGCGAAGGGCGGCCTAGCGGAAGGGGAGCATCTCTTCTCGTTGGCGCTGGCATGCCCCGAGCACGGCTTCTCCATGGACGAGCTGCAACCGCGCGATTTCTCGTTCAACGCGCCGTACGGGTCGTGCCCGTCGTGCTTCGGCATCGGAAGCCGCGAAGAGGTCGACCCATCCCTGGTGGTGCCCGATCCGTCGCTCACGCTGAGCGAAGGTGCTGTTGCGCCCTTGAAGAATGGCAACTACTATCCGCAGATCCTGCGCGCGGTGGCCGAGCATATGGGCTCGGGTGACGATGTGCCCTGGGAGGACATGCCTCGCAAGGTGCAGAAGGCGCTGATGCAAGGGTTGGGGGATCAGAAGGTGCGCGTCGATTACGTGACGGTGGATGGGCGCAGCACCTATTGGTTCATCGAATGGGAGGGCATCCTGGAGGTCATCCGACGCCGGTATTCCGATGCTGATACGGATGCGAAGCGCGAGAAGCTGGCCGCCTATTTCGACACGGTTGCCTGCGAAGAATGCGGGGGCAAGCGCCTGAAGCCCGAGATCCTGGCGGTCACGGTGGGCGGCAAGTCTATCTTCGATGTCACTGACATGGCTGCGGTCGATTCGCTGGCCTTCTTCGAATCGCTCAGTTTCACGGGCCAAGAGCAGATGATCGCTGGCCCCATCGTGAAAGAGATCGTGGCGCGTCTACGCTTCCTGGTGGATGTGGGTCTGGACTACCTTACCTTGGAGCGCGCCACGGCCACGCTCTCGGGCGGCGAAGCGCAGCGCATCCGCCTTGCCACCCAGATCGGTGCCGGACTGATGGGCGTGCTCTATATCCTGGACGAACCTTCCATCGGCCTTCATCAGCGCGATAACGAGCGCTTGATCGCCACGTTGGAACACCTGCGCGACCTGGGCAATTCCGTCATCGTGGTGGAGCATGACGAGGACACCATCCGCTCGGCCGATTTCGTGGTGGACATGGGACCGGGTGCGGGCGAGCATGGTGGGCAGGTCATCGCCTCCGGCACGCCTGAGCAAGTGATGGCCACGCACGGTTCGCTCACAGCTGACTACCTTTCGGGGCGCAAGACCATCACGGTGCCTGCCAAGCGACGCCATCCGCGCCGAGGCAAGCTGAAGATGACGGGCGCCTCCGAGAACAACCTGCAAGATGTGACCTTGGAGGTTCCGCTGGGCACGCTCACCGTCATTACCGGCGTTTCCGGTTCGGGGAAGAGCTCCCTTATCACCGATACGCTGGCGCCTGCGCTCTCGAACCGTCTCAATCATGCACATCGTCGCTGCGGCGCGTACAAGAAGATCAGCGGGCTCGATAAGCTGGACAAGGTCATCAACATCGACCAGAGTCCCATCGGACGCACGCCGCGCTCGAATCCTGCCACCTACATCGGACTGTGGGATGATATCCGCGCTCTGTTCGCCTCTACGGCCGAAGCGAAGGCGCGCGGCTATTCTCCCGGACGTTTTTCCTTCAACGTGAGCGGAGGCCGCTGCGAAGCGTGCAAGGGTGACGGTCAGATCAAGATCGAGATGCACTTCCTGC
>CASTMW010000021.1 GCA_949450265.1 uncultured Eggerthellaceae bacterium
TTGATCATCTTTTACCCTCAACAGCGGTTGAACTCTAGATCGTTGGTCCTGATGTCCGCATAGCATGAGAGAGCACAAGGATTTGGAGAGCAACAATGGAAGAGAAAAAGTCCTATGGTTGGACCGGTAAGATCCTTCGAGTGAACCTTACCGATGGAACCATTACCACATTCCCTACCGAGCCGTACAAGGACTATATCGGCGGCATGGGTATTGCCAATAAGATCATGTTCGATGAAGTGCCCGCTGGCACCGACCCTTTGTCCGAGGAGAATAAAGTGGTCTTCGCTGTCGGTCCCCTGACGGCATCCGGCGTGCCCCTCGCTGGGCGCACCACCATCGCCTCGCTGTCCACATTCACGAAGGACCATCAGATCATCGATGCGCACTGCGGCGGCATGCTGGGCGCACGCATCAAGCAAGCTGGCTATGATGGCATCGTGATCGAGGGCAAAGCCGCGAAGCCGGTGTATGTGATGGTGGACAACGATAAGGTAACCATCAAGTCGGCAGATGGGCTGTGGGGCCTCGGTACGCGCGCCACCACCGAAGCGCTCAGCCGCCGCGAGGGGCTCGACACTGTCGTGGCCACCATCGGACCTGCAGGCGAGAACCTGCTCCCCTACGCGTGCATCATCAATTCCCGAAACCATTCCGCAGGTGCGGGCACAGGTACGGTGCTCGGCTCAAAGAATATGAAGGCGCTCGTGGTGCGCGGCACCGGTACGGTGAACGTGGCCGACCCACAAGAAGTGGCCGATCTGTCCGATTACATGCTGCGTGAGATCATCGGCTCGAACAACAACCACGTCGTGCCCTCCACCCAACAGGAATGGGCGCAATACTACGATAAGGGGTCGCGCTGGACTGCGCGCAACGGCCTGTATTGGGCGCTGGCAGAAGGTGGCCCCATCGAAACGGGCGAACCGAAGCCCGGCAACATCAACACCGTTGGCTATCGCTGCATGAAATCAACCAAGGACGATGGACCAGCCGCAGAAAAATACACCATCAAGATGGATGGATGCCACAGCTGTCCCATCCATTGCTACTCCGACATGAACGTGCCGCCAAGCGAAGAGCATGGTGGATACGCCACTACGGGCAACACCTGCGTACCAAACTTCCCGTTCAAGTACATGATCAAGATCCTAGGCACCGACGTGAAGGATGATTCAGAAGATAGCCTGGTCTGGAACCAAGTGATCGGATCGGTCATGGACGATCTAGGCATGTGGTGCAATTATGCCCAGCTCTATCGCGATATCGCTCATTGCGTCAGTGCGGGCGTCTTCGAGCGTGTGCTACCACCAGAGGAATACGCCGAGTTCGATTGGAGCAAGTTCTACACAAACGATCCATCCATCATGCCTCCCCTGCTACGTAAGATAGCCCAGAACGATTCCGAGATAGCCCAGATCGGGCACGGCACGTATGTCTGGACGCAGCGCTGGAACGATATGGAATGGAACGATACCACCGCATCGTGCATGATCAGCCCTCGCGGATGGCCGGTCCATCATGCTCATGAGTGCTTCGGGCAAGTGGGGCTCCTCTATAACTGCCTGTTCAATCGCGATGACATGATCCACTCCGCCGTTAATTTCCAAGGGTGCGGGCTACCCTTCGAACTGAAGCAAGCTATCGCTGCTGAAGTGTGGGGCGGCGCGGACGCCATCGACATGGACATGGCCTACACTCCCATGAACGAGCACAAGGCGAACTTCACCTGGTGGTCGGTGGTGACCGACGTGCTGCATGACTCGCTCACGCTGTGCAACTGGGTATGGCCGATGACCGTCTCGCCAGTAGAAGCGCGCGATTACCGCGGCGATCTGGACTTGGAAGCGAAGTTCTTTAAAGCGGTGACCGGCAAGGATGTGACCACAGAGGAACTCTATAAGGCTGGCGCCAAGATCATGACGCTCCAACGTGCCAATACCGCACGCGGCATGACCGACGCAGCTGGAAACATGGGAACGAACGACTTCCGCACCTATCATGACGGTGTGACCGAATGGCCCTTCACGAAGGATCCGGACAAGGCGCCATTCACAGAAGGCACCGACAAGATGGAGAAGCAGGATTACCAGACTGGTCTGACCATGCTGTATCGCACATTCGGATGGGACGAGCAGCTCGGGTGTCCCACAGCAGCATGCTTGGACGAATACGACATGCCCGACGTGAAAGAGGAATTGGCAGCTCTGGGGCTCCTTCCCTAACTCCCCGCTTCTCTCGATTGAACGGTATGCCCCTGTGGTGATCCCTAACGACGCAATGAAGGCGCACAAGGCATAGACGATGCGGCCCACACGAACGACCGATGTGGGCCGCATGGACAAAGGGCTTGACCAGCAAAACGCTCAAGAGTATAGGGCTAGACGTTGCGGTAGCGCTCCACTGATTCCCATTCCGCAAGTGAACGTGCGTGATCGTGCCCAAGATGGTCGGTCGAGTAGTAGTAGACATCCCCGTTGCTCGCAATGGTTCGGCAGATATCTGCGAATGCATCTTGTGCCTGCACCACATCCCACACCGCTTCTACAGAGGCGGCATCCATATCGAATGGATGGTTCGCCAAGCTGTCTTGCGCGAGCGGACGCGGATAGACGCGCGACTCCTCGCGCACGCAATAGGCAAAGGTGGTCACCGGATCATCCTTGTCTGCAAGGTAGGCCCACATGGCGAATTCAGAGGTCATAGCAGTGCCGTCATAGAGATAGACCTCATCAGCATGGGCAAAGCGCCTGATACCGCGTGCATCAGGCGTACGGTGCGGCCGCGAAGCAGGATCGTCCGTTTCAGCCAGCATCAAGATGCCATCGACTTCAACGAGCCGATAGCCTTCCGGCGGTATGAGTTCGAAGTCATCATCGTCCGCAGCAGGTGCGATCGTATCGAGCGCACGCTTCGTCTCAGGCATGACCGCTGGCGCGACAACCGTTTCGACAACCGTTTCGGGCGATGCTCCCACATTCGCGAATATCCTCGGAATGCCAACGCCTCGGTTTGCGAACGCCGAAGGTTCGCGCACACCCTCCGCCTGCTGCGGCACCGAATGCTTCCCGTCTGCTCTGTCCGTCTTCGTATCGGAAGTCGCCTCAACAGTATCCTCGATGCGATCGAGGATGGCTGCTTCGAACTCGGAGACGGTCAGCGAAGCGGGGGTCAGTTCGACCCAGTCCGCAGGCTTGGTCAATAAGCCCCGCATCGTACGTTGCCTGATAAGATCGAATGCGTCAGCGAGCGCGTCCTCTTCCTCGACAGCCTTACGCACCGCATCATCTTCCAATCGCGCATCAAGGCGTGATTGACGCAGCGAGCAATGTTCGGCCATGATGCATGAGATGGAATCCTCGTCGCACGGGACCGCTTCTTGCAGTTCCACCAGCGACGCGCCGTCACGCAAGAGGAAATCACCTACGAGCGCCTGGATCGCACACGCTGCGAAGTGCAGCGTGTTCACCTTTCCAGCGGGCACGCCATCTACGAAGGCTCGTATATCGTCAACGCCGATGCGCAGCGCCTCTTCCACGCCCTTGCCTTCGATGAGCAAGCAGGCCGCGCTAGCGCAGGCCGTCATAGCAAGGCAGCCACGTGTCTTGAATCCCGCTGCCTCGATGATGCCCGTTTTTGGGTCGATGCGCGCGAACAACCGGCATGCGACTTCTCCGCGTTTCGATTTGCCCACCATACTCTGCGCATTGAAGCCCTCGGGCTGTCCAGAGTTGCGAAAGTCAGCGACAATCCTGAGCAGGGTCTCCGAATACGAGGTGACATCGTCACGCGCTTCGGTCTGATATACGTCAGGCGTACGCAAGAGCACACGATCTTCGGGTTCGATGTAGATGTTCCGTTCAGCCATCGTCATCTCCTCACGCATCGGCACTAACACGACCGGATCGGCCGCTGAACATGGAGTGATTATATAATCATAGCCATACTAGGATCGGTCAGCCGTGTGCAGTACCGGCGTACCGTGCCACGTTTGGTTGTTACCGCAACAGGAGGAACATGGCAGGCATACCTAACAGCAGCAATAGCGCTCGCACGCACGAGCGTCTCTGGACGCCTGTCTTCGTCCTGATCGTTGCCTGCACGCTCTGCGGTTTCCTGGTCGGACAAGGGTTGAATGCCGGGACCTCGGTCTATCTTGAGCGCATCGGTGGATCGGTGGGCCTGGCTGGCATCGGCGCGCTCTGCTTCTCCGTTTCAGCAGCGGTGGCGCGCGTGGTGAGCGGGCCACTGATCGATACGCGCGGACGGCGCATCATCCTCTTATGGGGCGGAGCTTGCATGCTGGTTGGCACCATAGGACCCCTTGTTGCGAATACCAGTGCCGTATTCGTGGCATGGCGCGTACTGCAAGGCGTGGGCTTCTCAGCGGTCACCACCGCATCGGCAACCGCCGCAGCTGATGTGCTGCCCGCTTCGCGCCTTGGCGAGGGCATCGGGTATTACGGACTGGGGCAAGCGATCTCCATGTCCATCGGTCCGGCGCTTGCCATCTTCTTGGTCTCCACCGACCCGCCTTCAAACTTCTATGTGGGTACGGCGGTATGCTCAGCCCTGGTCGTCGTGCTCGCATTAGCCATTCGCTACGAGAAGCGCCCGCAGCTGCTACCACCATCCTCAGCGTATCATGTGCGCTGGCATGAGGGCACCCTTGGGAAGCGCGGGGTCGAAGCGGCCCAGGCCACCGAGGCAGCCAAGCTCACCGGCATCCGCCGCATGCTCGACAGCATCTTCGAACCCGGAGCCATCCCCGCCACCATCACCATTGTCTTCATGAGCGGAGCCTTCGCGTTCAATATCTTCTATATGGGCGTCTTCGGGAACCATCTTGGTGTAGCGAATCCGGGCATCTACTATACCGGAACCGCTCTGGTCATGATCGTCGTGCGTCTGGCGTCGGGTCGCTTCATGAACAGCGCAGCCCCTCTTGCGATCATGGGAGTTGCGGTCGGCGGTGGACTTGTGGCGTACGGCATGCTCTTCGCATGCTCGCTCGGTCAGCTCGGTCCGGCCACACCGCTCGCGTTCTATGCGGCCAGCATACCGTTCGGCCTTTGCATGGGACTTGGCATTCCCATCAATCAGACCATCGCCGTGCAGCTGAGTCCTCCTGCTCGCTGGGGTGCAGCGAACGCGCTCTTCATGCTGGGCATCGATATCGGAAACGGCCTCTTGGCAACGATGTGGGGTGCGCTTGCAGAAACCGTTGGTTTCTCCGTTACCATCGCCTGCGTGCTGGTACTGCTCGTTCTGTCGTTTGCCATCGCGTGGTTCGCCTATCCCGATCATGGAAGGCGTCCGACCCCTGAAAGCTAAGGCGCTGAACGATGGTCGTCGCCCAGCGCCCATTCATAGGAGAGCATCTCGTCGTGGTTGAGCACCTCTTCGTAACAGGGTGCCCTACTCGCGCTTCACTGGATCATCGCACGAAGCGTCGCGCGCACTGCTAGGAGCATTACATTCAGCTTCCACCTCAACAGCGATGCCGCTCGGACCCTCAGCTGCGGCCACATAGGCATACCCGACGGTGCCTTCGACGGGCAGCGCATTGTAGGCCACCATCTCGGCGATCTCGGCCGGCGTGGCGCTCTTGGGCATCGTAGCCAGCAGGTACGTGGTATCAGCACGGCGCGCCATGGCCTCGCGGAAGTCCTTCGTGCCCACGAACACCTCGTGCTTGTACGGATTCACGCCCAGCTTCTTCGAGCGATAGACGATGTAGGCCAGCGCCGCCACGTTCGCGAACAGCGCGATCAGCGACACCACCGTGTTGACCGCCGGATCGTTCACTGACTGCGCGGCGAACACGGAATCGTTGGCAAACATGGGTACCATCTGGCAGAACATGCACCACATGGACAGCGTGAACGCGCGGTTCTGGATCCAGCCGCCCTTGTTCCAGATGAGTCCCGCGATGGTGGGCGCCAAGAGCAGCGCGATGCCGCAATACCACGAATGCGTAGGCAGGCAGTTGTAGGTGTAGCAGAAGTTCCACAGGTCATACGCGATGATGAAGACCCAGGTCATATCAGGCCACAGCATGTCCTGGCGCTTCTTTGAAATGTAGATGCCGAACCACCCGGTCATGCACGCGATGTTCAACAGGCCCGCAACGCCATTGAAGACGTTATGCCAACCGCCATTGAGCAGCACGCCTTCGGTGGAGACCCAGGTGGTCCCCCATGCGCGGATGGCACTCTCGAAGTCGCTGACCACCGCGATCAGGATGTTGATGGCCACGATCACGAACGGAAACGCTTTGAACCAATGCGAGCGTCCCACCTTGCCCCAGCTGTACTTGATCATCATGAAGCCGATGCAGCCGGCGGTGGCGGCGTACACCTTCGCATAATGGAACCAGCTGTTCATGTCAGTGTGCGTGGGGTTCGTAAGCGCCCATTCCGCGCCCATGGCTGCGCCGATCTCGACAGCTAGACAATACACCGTCATGGCACCGCACACGCCGAAGAACATGAAGATGCCGCCGCCCTTCGTCCGTCGGGCGACCTCGTTCAAAAGGATCAGCGCTACAAGCACCATCACCAATCCCGACCATTGGTATAGGGCATTGGGCCCATATACGTCGAACAACATCTCAGACCTCCCTCTTCTCGTATCCATCCATATGGAGCGTCTGCGCGATCACGTCGGCGATGACGGCATCGTCAGCGTCGGGGTGTTGGCGCAGATACCCGATCACACCCAATATCAGCACGTAGAACGTCTCATACAGGTGCTCGATCCTGATCGCGTGCAGCGCAGCGTAATCGCGCACGGTGGTATCCATGATGTAGCGGGCCGCATGGTCGGCCACGCGATTGACGAACTCCAGATACAAGGCCGCATTCTCGCGCGAGGCCAGCGCAACGCGGAAGGAATCCTTCTCGAACAGACCGATACGCAGAAGACGCACGATGGTGCGCAGCGCGTGGTCGATGTCGCCTTCACGACGTCCTTCGTTCCAATGCTCCAGCGCCTCCACGAAATCGTCGATGTAGGCATCGAGCACCGCAGAGGTCAGCGCATCCTTATCGGGGAAATAGTGGTAGAACAACGTGCGCGTCACGCCGATACGCGCTGTCACGTCCATGATGGAGGTATGGGATAGCCCTTGCTGCTCGTACAGGTCGCGAGCCGCCTCGATGATCTGCTGGCGACGAGCATCGCTTCGGGAGGCAGCTTCGCTTCTCTGCTCGACATGTTCTCGCTTCATCGCCCCTCCGATCTCATCATTCGTTCGCAGGGTATCTCCGGAATTGACGATGCGTCAATGAACAGAATTGACCATGCGTCAATAACCGCGCGTTCCGTTACCGGCTCGTCATACGCAACGATACCGAAGACATAAAAGGAATGACCCCAATGCGATACTGGGGTCATTCCATGGATCATTCAAAAGTCCCTCTGTGCCGTCTGCTTCACCCTTACTCGAGGACCTTCATTCGGACCTCTGAGTCTCATTCGAGGTTTCGGCCTCGTTCAAGCCTTGGGACCTCGTTCGTCCTTCGTTCGTCTTTCCAGAAACCCGTCTGAATAGGCAAAGCAGCCTTCTCTGGTTCCAGCGAACAGGCTTACGCGCCAGCGGGCTGCGGCTCTTCGCCTTCCGCATCACCTTCGATGCCATGGTTCGGCTGGCCGTCGAAGGCGCCTTGCGCTTCCAGCCTTCTGACCTCTTCGGTGGACAAGCCCTTCCACGTGGCCGGGATGCCCTTCGATGCGTCCATTGCCTGGCTGACAAGGCCCGGGACGATGTAGCCGATCCAGCATGCGATAGCACCCCACAAGTTCACGCCCAGGAAGTTGGCATAGGTGCCCTCGCCGATGCTCATCCACGCCAGCGACGAGGCATCCACCACATCCCAGATGCCCAGCACCATGCCGATCCAGAACGCCAGCTGGAACCCTACCTTCGTCGGCTTCACCACCCCGTGCATGAGGAAGATGGGTCCAAGCCCCATGATCATGGTGCCCGAGATGGTGGTGGCCGTGATGATATCGGCCCCCATGACCATGGGAAGGTTGCCTACCACTGCGAACACCAGCATGAACACGATGGAGATCATGCGGATATTCTCGGGCTTATGACCCAGGATGCCCGGCAGGTCGCGCGCGGTCAGCTTGCCGAGCGCAGTGAACGTGGAATCCAGCGTGGAACCGGCCGTGGAGATCATGATGACCGCCATCACGAAGAACGCCACGATGCCCATGCTCTGCGCCACCACCACCGGCGCACTGGAACCCGCAATGCTCATGTCATGCAGGTATGCATGCACGCCGATCAGCGAGAACAGCGTGATGGCCACGAAGCCCAGAAGGCCCGCGATCACGAAGCAGCGCAGCATCTTCTTCGCATTGCAGAGGAAGCCGCGATCGGTGAGAACTGCGTCGTGAAAGCCGTAGCTCAGGCATTGCAGTCCCGCACCGATGATGAAGTCCACGCCGCCTTCCAGCGTCCACACGCCTGAGGTGGCCTCGGCCACGATGCCATCCTGCGGCACGATCATGATCAAAACGCCAACGAGCAGCACTGCGAACAGCACCGCTTGCACCACATCGGTGATAAGGGCGCCACGCATGCCACCGCGGCAGCAATACGCCACCGTGATCGCCGTGAACAGCAGCGCCGCGATGATGAAGGGGGCGCTGCCTGAATCGCCATAATAAGCACCGATGACCGAGGTGTTCGACCATACCTCATTGAACAGACGCACCAGGATGGCCGCCGAGAAGCAGAATGCCGCGAACACGCCATAGTGCTCAGTCAGGAAACTGACCAGGCTGGTCGCGCGGAAGCGCACGCGCAGGCGGTAGAGCGCCCATCCGGTCAGCGGGATGCACAGCCAATACACCGCATAGCCGATGCCGCCGACAATGCCGAAGTTGGCGCCCATGTTCGCCGCGTTCGTCACTGACTTCGCGAAGATCCACGCGATGAAGATGGATGCCGTGATCATCCATGGGTTCGCATCGCGCCCTTTCTTGTCCTCGCCGCGGAAGAAGCCGCCGACGGACACGGTATGGGGCGAGATGACGAACATCACAACGCCATAGACTATCAAGAAGCCCCAGAAGAATATGCCAGTGGTCATATCCATGATGAGAGAACCCTTTCCACCCCTTGCATGCCGAGCGGCACGCGCTTACTCTTTCGATATGCGCCAGGAAGCTCTGGTCAACTAATAGCGTATATCTAATATCAGGGAGATATTAGATATGCTCGTATAGTAGATATACACCAAATCGGTATGAGGCGTGCTAGGGAAAGCGAGCGGGTCAGACGCTCTGAACCAGCGTGCCACCGCAGCTGGAGCCGCTGCCCGCCGTGCAGGCGTAGCAGTGGTTCCCGAAGTGGATGGGACGCTTGAGCGGAAGGGATGGCGCAGCTGCATAATCCATGATCGTGCGGGGCGCATCGGGCGCACCTGAGGCAGCCACGGGGGCGGCAGCCTTGATGCCACAGGCTTGATTGAAGTCGCAATCGTACACAGTGCCATCCCAGCCGACGGACAACTGGTGTCGACACATCATATGCGGCAGCGTATCGGGGTTGAAACTGTCGATCAGCGTTTCCAGATATGCGTCGAACGCGCCATCATCGATAAGGCTGGCCCCATATCGCCCAAGGGGGTTGTTCGCCACTGCGAATAGGTTGTCGAAGGTGATGCCCATCGCTGCGAGCCGCCGACGATAGACCTCTTCCAGCTGCGCCTGCTCGGGCGGCAGGACCGGTTGCTGCGGGTTGAACACCAGATCCAGGATATGCGCGCCATCCCTTCCGTATCCTCGCTCGTTCAGCGCGCGCAAGATATCGATCGACGCATCGAAGACATGCTGGCCGCGCTGGCTATCCGCCTGCGCCGGAAACACGTTCGGCACCGATCCGACGACCTCCACCCTAAGCTCTGCATACAAGTCCATCAGAGCCGCATAGCGGGAACTACCCAAGATGGTCAGGTTGCTGCGTACCATAACATGCGGCACCGTGTGCGCAGCCTCGCGTAAGAACCACGCGAAGTCGGGGTGCATCTCGGGCGCACCCCCGGTGATGTCGATGGTGCCGATGTCCCGATCGGCCGCCACCTTCAGCACCGCCTCCAAGACCGCGCGGCTAGCTGCTTCGCGGCGATGCGGACCCGCCTCCACATGGCAATGTTCGCATTGTAGGTTGCACTGCGCCGTGATGTTCACCTGAATGGTATCCGGCACATCGACGGTTTCCATGAAGCGCGCGTCGGCCGCCATATCCTCGAAGTACAGCAGCTTCGCCAGTTCCTTGGCCACATCGCGCTTGGTGGCCGGGGCGGGTGCATCCCCTTGCGCCGCATGCCGTTCCTGTGCCGCTCGCGCTTCTTCGCATCCGGTGCGTTCCAAGGCGAAGCCGCCCAACAGCGCATCAACTATGCGATCATCCGCGCCATCCACGATGCGATCGCGATACGAGATGGCCGCAGGCGACGTTTCACTCCACAGCTCGTCGAACCAGGCAACATATGCCTCATGGTCGTAGCGCACCGGGATAGCCTGCACATGAACACCCTTCCAGCGCACGCCAAACAGCGCGTCCGCATGCGGCTCCTTCGCAATGCGCACGGCAAGACCGAAATGCTGCCCCTCGAAGTTGGGCAAGCCAGCCGATCCATTGTTGATGATGGCGCCATGCGACAGCGTGAGCGCGACCGGCGCGCACGTGTGCGTGGTGACGAAGATATCTACACCGCTGCGTTCGAAGAACATGTCCAGCTCATCTTGGCGGATCACGTCTTGGAGCGCTTCGCGCGAGCAATCCCAACCACCGATCAGCTTCTCGTCACCGTGCGTGATGCCTACCTTGCAACCGCCCACTTCTACCGTTGCGGTGGAAGGCCGACCTTGCAGCATCTCCTTCAGTTCAGGCCGCTCATCCACCGCGCGCGAGAGCATCCGATGGATGCGGTTCGAACGACCGACCGCCTCGTCGGTGGTGCATTCCGGATAGGCGCATCCGCATCCCACTCCGACATCTTCCTGACGGCGCAGCTCGGCTTCCACGTTGCCAACGAGCAGGTCATAGCACGCTGCTCGCTGCTCGATGTTCGCGAAGTTGTCCGCCGTCTTGTCGAACCAGTGCATATCCCCGTTGAAGATGGTCATGATGGCAGCGTTAGGTGCCGCTGCCTGCTCCGCAGCCACCAGCGCATCCACCGCATCCAACGCAAATGGGTTGCCATAAAGACCACCGACCACATAGAGAACATCGCAGGCGCGCTGCGCATTATCTGCGAACGCGTCCGCTGCGATGCGGTAGTCGATCGGGCATGCTCGGCCTGCATCGGTGAAGATGCGTCTCTTCGGGACAGGCGCGTGACATGACGGCATGCGGATCGTCTCCTTCTGATTCATCATCTTGCATAAGGCTTGGCACAATATATGACGATATCCAATAGTCCGCAAGGACCAAAAGGAGAACGGTCACTGTTGGAAGATCAGCCCGCCCGAAGGCGGGCTGATGCTAACATGCTTGACGCCTACGCCGCAGAGCAGCCACGGCCAGACCGACCGCCGCAAGCCCCACGCTGCACACGACTGCCCCGCGCCCAGCCGCAGCATCACGCGTATCCGCCAAAGGACTGCCAGAGCCATCCCCGCCGCTTCCGGCAGGCGCGGCTGTTGGGTCATCTGCGCCAGGCATGCCGTCGCCCGTGCCATCCCCCAGATCGGTGTTCGAGTCATCCCCGTCGGTGCCGGGCGTGTCGTCGCTCCCCTGATCCCCACCAGATGCGCCATCATCGGGATCAGAGCCATCGTCACCTGGATCGGTGTCGGGCGTGTCGTCTGGGTCCGGTGTCGTGGGCGGCTCCACGGGATCCTGGTCGTCATCCCCGTCACCATCCACACCCGGACCCGGTTCCTCATCGTCGACAGGCACGATCTCCAGCGAGTAGAGCTTCTCATGCGCAGCACGAGCGTCGGTCTTGCTTCGCAGCAGGATATCCCATATCTCGGATGCCGAATCGCGCTCACCAGACAAGAGCTCTGCCAGCACGAAGATGAAGGGAACACCGCGCTTCTGAATGACGCATTCAACCCCTTCAGGCACTTGCAGTTCGAAGTCCTCCGCCTTAGTCGGTACCTTGGAGCGCGGCACTTCAATGCGCGCATAGCCATCGTCGTTCCATTCGATACGCCGTCCGCCCAATCCGTCGAACGTCAGAGAGATGATCTCCAGTTTCGGCTCGTCGGCATCGGGCGGCTCGATCGGATCCTCGGTATCATCGGGTGGCACGACCACCCCTTCGTCCCACTTCGCCCAGAAGGTCTTATCACCCGTCGTTCCGCTAGCGATGATGCCCGAAGCACCACCCGCAAGACTCGCATCGCTGAACCATCCGCTAAACACGAACCCTTCGCGCACGATGGCCTCGTATGTTGGCAGTACCACCGTCCCCGACTCGATGGTGTAGCTTTCGGTAGGCGCATATCCTGCGGCCCACGCGCCGCCATTCAGCTCATAGGAGATGGTGTAGCTCACAGGCGCCCATTTCGCATACAACTGGATGTTCCCATGTTCGAGCACGATGCTGGCAAGCGACGACCCACCAAGGGACGCATCCGTATACCACCCGTCGAACGCATATCCCTGACGCTGGATATCGGCCGCGGTCGGCAAGGTAAGGACGCTTCCTGTCTGCACACCGCCAACGCCGAACTCGAAGAACGTTTCCGGCTCGTTCACGAACGTGCCGCCGTTCTCGTAATAACTGATGGTGCACGCCTCGCCCACCCACTTGGCGTAGAACGTCCTATCCCCATGCTCTCCCGCAGCGATCTGCGTGATGGGACTTCCGACAAGCGAGGAGTCCTCGTACCAGCCTGCAAAGGTATGGCCGTCCCATACCATCACATCCGATCCCGGCAGCGAGAACGTCGTTCCGGTCTGGTACTGCTCGAATGCCGTCAGGTCTATGCTGGCAGGAGGCGTATCGCCATTCGGGTCGCTGCCTCTGTCATAGGTGATGGCGTAGGCGCGCGGAATCCATTTCGCCCAGAAGAACTTATCGCCCATATCCGTAGCCGCAATGGTCGTCACGGCGTTGCCAGCCAGGTTGGCATTGGCATACCAGCCGCCGAAGTCATAGCCTTCCCGCTCCAATTCGGGCAGCGTGGCAACCTGCCCATAGGTGTGGATCGTCAGATCGTTCGCACCCGACTTCAGTGTTCCGCCGTTCTTCTCAAGGGTCACATGGTACACATTGGCGACCCATTCCGCCCAGAAGGTCTTATCACCCGTATCGGTGGCCTCTATCATCGCGATGGAGGAGCCCGCGAAGGCATCGTTGTCATACCATCCCACGAACGAGTGCCCCTCAAGCGTTGGCGTGGGCAGCTCGAGCGTGGTGCCCGCAAGGTAGTCCGTTGGCGCATCGATCAGCTGCCCGCCATTCGTTTCGAAGGTCAGCTGATAGCGCGTAGGCTCTATGTTGCCCTGATAGCGCAGGTCCACCGTTGTGACCTTCGACACGAACGACTGCCCCACCACTGCCGGACAGCGTATCTCTTTGACCACTGGCGATGTCGAGGTAGGAGTCCCACAGAAATACGGCGGAACTGCCGTCCATGCGCTCGTACTGTCAACCGACCTCACCTCATAGCTGCGCCCGACAGGGTATGTCAGATAGGCGCGGCTGTCTTCGCTCTGTGCTGGCACAGCAATCACCTCAGGTGCCTCGGGGCGTGGCGGAATATCAATGGAGAGCGAATATCCCACACCATGATCGCCATCATCGGCGCGCGTGATCGCAACGCGATGGTCCCAGCCTTCGGTATCGAGCGCTTGGGTAAGGCTCACGCTTGTCATGCCTTCGGTAACGCCCCAAAGGCCATCGATGTTAAGATTCTCGGCGTCTTCGCCGCGAAGCGTCATGGTCTCCGCAATATAGTCAATGCTCATATGGATATCCCAGGCCTTGCCCGAGAACACGAGCATCGGGTTGCCGGACGAGATATCCGCATACGACCAGAGTCCCTGCAGATAGCCAAGGCCATCCCAGAACTGTTGCGCAACAGCATCTGACCGCGAAAGCGTCTTGATGTTCGTGCCGTTGACCGCACTGGTTGCTTGCACGCCCTCCACCTCGTAGCAGTCGGTGAAATAGCGCTTGTTCGCATCGGTAACGCCGGTGAAGCCATAGCATTCACCATCGGCAGTGCCCACGAAGGCGCACTGCTTGACCGTGCAAGCGGTATTGTTGTCGAAATTGCCCAAGAAGCCTGCGGACTGGATGCGTTCCTCGGTCGCTGAAGGCAACCGCGTGATGTCCACATCGGCGACACAGCGCGTGAATACCGTGGCCTTGGCCGAACCGCACACACCGCCGTTCTCGGTTCCCTGGCAGATCAGCTGGCCCTGCACGTGCACATCGGTCATGGTGCCGCCATTCTTACGACCCACCAGAAGCGAGTTGTAGCAGCCCGCATCTTGCCCCGTCACCGTCGAATTCACTACCGACACCCTTGAGATCGCAGAGGGAGAATCGTCATGCCCACAGAGCACCGCAGTGCGGTACTTGCCCGCAAGCTCGATGTTCGCGAATGAGATATTCTCGATGGTCGCGCCCGTAAGGATCTTCGCGAAGGCCGCGATATAGTCGCCGTTCACATTCTTGTTGGTGAAGTCCCGGATCTGCAGGTCGCGCGCCGTACCTTTGAACTTGGTGAATAGCGACGCGTTGGTCAGGCCCGACAGCACATGCCCGTCGCCCACAAGGGAACCGGTGAAGTCGGCTGCGATCAGCGCCGAACCCGCAGCAGCCACCACATGATCCGAGAAGTCGATGTCAGCCACAATACGATAATCGGCCGCCGGATTGTTGGCCATGGCCAGGAATTCTTCCACATTCGATATCGCGATACTCGTATCCCGCACCAAGATGTCCACGTTCCACACGTTCACATTGCTCATCTTGACCGCGATGGTGCTCCCCGAACTGTCATTGATCGTCAGGTCGCGCACCGTAGCACGATCGGCTTCACGGAACAGCGGCGGCAAGAGGTCGCCCGTGATCGAATGCCCTTGCCCATTAAAGTACCCGCGGAAGTTCGCATCGACCAGGAAGGATGCCCCCTCCTCTGCGGTGACCCTGATGTCATTATCCAACACGAACGCACCGCACGGGTTCTCCACGATCTTGGCCAGGTCCGCCGCGGTCGCGATATGCGTTGCCTCTGTCGTCGGCGAGAACAGCGTATCGTCGAAGTCGCGCGTCAGACGTTTCAGTAGTGCAAAGGATTGCAGACGAATGTTGTTCGCTTCGGTGAGCGAACGGTCACCCTTCGCCGCCGCCGACTTGAAGGCCGCCAGGTAGCGCTCTTCCAGCTCGTCAGCGTCGATCCAACGCAGCTCGTCCAGCCGCTCTTCGATCTCAGCGTAGGTGTCCAGCTTGTACTGCTTGAAATCCTGCTTGCCCGTGGCATTGCGCAATGCCAACGTATCATTCCAATTGCCTGCGAGCATCTGCTGGAAGCCGTAGTAGCCCGCTTCGCCCGCCATGCGAAAGCTGAGCGACTTGTACACCGCTGTTGCCGAGCCACCGTTGTTATGGTGCGGTAGATACCACCAGCGAGACAAGATCGTGTCACGCCCATACGCCGACGGCCCCCATTCTGGATGCTTCGTCGCCGTTACATTAGGGATAAGGCACACACGATGGTCGAATACCTCTTCGATGGTGTCGAAGTGGCGCACCGTTTCGCCATCTACCATGATGTCCGCTTTGGCCTCATCGGAAACATACACGTTCATGCTCGAAGCGAACTTAGAGACCGATGCTGGATCGTAAAGGATGAACGTTGGTCCTCCATAGTCTCCGGTCATACGATTGTCCCCGCCATACCATAGCTGCGTGGCCACCGCTTGCTGGTCAGCTGTGGAAAGGCGCAAGAACGCCTTGAGCTCCAGATAGTCAAGGATATCGATCAACTCAAAGAGGCCGCCATAGAATTGCTTGGCCGAATCAGATGTGCGCAGACTTTTGAAGCTGGCGTTCATGGAGTACGCATTCTCCCACGGCGAGTCGTAGGCGATGTTCAGGCCGAATGCCGATGAGGATAAGCCCTGC
>CASTMW010000022.1 GCA_949450265.1 uncultured Eggerthellaceae bacterium
GAGTGCCTCTATGTGTTCACTCCCGAAACCTTCAATGACTGGGTGGAGCGCCTCTTCGAGGACCGCTTCGGGGGCTACGACGCCTCCAAGCGTGCGCATGTGATGATGCGCAGCAAGCTGAAGAGCCGCGCCGATGAGGTGGAGACCGACGCTTCCGGGCGCATCATGCTGAAGCCGGAACTGCGCATGGCGACCAACGTGATGCGCGACGTGGTGGTGGTCGGCAATACCGGGTACTTCGAGATCTGGGACGCCGAGACCTACGACAATGTGATGGCTGACATCGATCTGAGCGACTTTTACGGCGACGGCGACGAGACCTCGCCGCGCAAGAGGACCTCGGACGACTGGAAGGAATCGGCGAAGGCGAACGACCTCGACTTGAGGGTCTCGCGATAGGAGCGCATGAAGGTGCCAGCGGGCCCCATAGCACTATGACAAGCGAATATCGGCATATTCCGGTCCTATCGACTGAGTGTCTGGATGTTCTGGCCATCGAAGAGGGTACGGTGCATCTGGATGCCACACTGGGCTTCGCTGGCCATGCCGTTCTGGCGGCAGAGCAGCTGGGAAGCTCAGGGCTGCTGATCGGCATCGACCAAGATGCGGTGGCACGTGAAGAGGCAACGGCGCGGCTTGAGAGCCTGCCCGCTGCCAAGCGCCCCGCCATCGAGGTGCTGGCTGGCAACTTCGGCGATATGGACGAGCTGTTGATGAGCGTTCCGGTCACTGGCATCCATACAGTGCTGTTCGATCTGGGCGTTTCATCGGTGCAGCTGGACACGCCATCACGCGGCTTCTCCTACAAGGAAGGAGCCCCGCTCGATATGCGCATGGATCCGGGTAACCAGACTTTAACCGCACAAGAGGTCATCAACACCTACAACGCAGCAGACCTCGCCCGGATCATCCGCACTAACTCGGACGAGCGCTGGGCAAGCCGCATCGCTGATTTCATAGTACGCCAACGCGAAGAAGGCCCCATCACTACCAGCGACCAATTGGTCGAGGTCATCAAAGCCGCTATCCCTGCGGCTGGCCGCCGCAACGGTGGGCACCCCGCCAAGCGAACCTTCCAAGCCCTCCGCATCCATGTGAACAGCGAATTGGATGTGCTCCGACAGGGCCTCGATGCGGCCATCCGCTGGTTGGAACCTGGCGGGCGCATCGCCGTCATCAGCTACCACAGCCTTGAGGACCGGATCGTGAAGGAGACATTCGCTTCCTTCGCGGACCGTTGCACGTGCCCGCCGGATCTGCCGGTGTGCGCCTGCGGTCGCAAGCCGATACTCGATGTGGGGACCCGAAAGCCCATCCTGCCCACCCCGGCAGAGGTGGAGCGCAACCCGCGGGCCAGGAGCGCCAAGCTGCGCTGGGCCCGTAAGCGGTGATCAGAGAGCGGAGTGAGGAAGACCAGCGTGAGTGCGTATACGGAATACAACTTCGGCACTACCGCCCGCCGATACGAGCAGCAGCAAGAGCCGCTGTTCCAGGTGGTGGCGGGCGGCGCGCCCGAGCCGGAGGTGCAGAGCGTCTCCGGTGTGGTGGCGAAGGCCGTCAAGGTGCTGGCAGTGGTGGTCATCGTGTTCGCGGTGCTGGGCGCGGTGCGCATCACACTGGGTTCTGCCACCATTGCGGCTGCGCTGGAATATCGCGACCTTGCCAGCGCTATCCAGGATGCCCGCATCGAGGGCAGCACGCTGGAAGTTGAGAAGAGCACGCTATCGAATCCCGGCCGCATCAAAGCCGAAGCCACGAACATCGGCATGGCCACGCCTGCGAGCACCGCGTTCATCGACCTGTCGGGCGATATAGTGGTGACCGACGATGAGGGCACGCTGCTGCTTTCCGGAAGCACTGCCGCTGCCGCCGAAGCCGAGCAAGGGTAGCGCGTGGCTGACGATCGCAAGCGCACATCGCCGCATGGCCAGAGCACCCGCAAGGACAGCCGCCCGCTGGATCGGCCTGCGGGCCGCAGCCTGAAGAACGGTCTGAACATGTTCGCGGGCGGCGGCGGGCGCGGCCCTGCCCCTTCCTCTCCCACACCCGAGAGCAAACGCGCGCGCACCCGATTCACCGAGAGCAGCGTGGCGCGCAGCATCCGCAGCCGCCTGGCCGAAGAAGAGATCATCACCGAGGGCGCCCTGCGCTCGACCCATTACGTGTTCATCTTCTTTGCCATTGTGGCCGCGGTGTTCTTCCTGCGCTTGGTGTTCCTTCAGGTCATCATGTCAGGCGAATACAGCGCCCAGGCCGAAGAGAGCCGCACCATCAACTTCGACATCTCGGCGCGGCGCGGCACCATCTACGATCGCAATGGAGAGGTGCTAGCCACCAGCGTGGATGCCACCACCATCTACTGCAACCCTGCCGAAGTGGAGAATGCGGGCTGGGTGGCCCAGCAGCTGCAAGAGGTGCTGTTCCCCGATGCGCCCGCGCGCACCTACGACGAGGACGGTAACGAAGAGGAGAGCGACAAGAAGACCCGCGAGGAATACATCCAGGACTATCGCGACTTGCTGACCACGCCTTCCACCACGTTCGTGTACCTGAAACGTCAGGCTGATGTCGAGAAGGCTGCGAAGCTGAAGGAGATGGACCTACCCGGGGTCTATTACATCGACGACACGCGGCGAGAATACCCGCACGGGGCCCTCGGTGGCCAGGTGATCGGCGTGTGCGATGTGGACGGCAACGGCATCACGGGCTTAGAGTTGCAATATGACGAGATCCTGCGCGGTACGCCCGGCACCTATTCGGGTGAGCGCGGCGTGAAGGGCACCCCCATCCCTGGCGGCGTGCATGAGGACACCGCGGCGGTGGATGGCGAGGACATCATGGTGTCCTTGGACATCCGCATGCAGGAAACGGTGGAGGTTGCGCTGAAGAATCAGGTGGAGCATTACGACGGCGAGCATGGCTCTTCCATCGTGATGGACGGCGACACCGGTGAGATATACGCAGCCGCCAGCTTCCCCTACCTGGATCCCACCGACCTGGCGAACTCGCTAGTGGGCTCGGACAATCTGACCGCGGTGACATCCACCTACGAGCCCGGCTCCATCTTCAAGAGCGTCTCAGCGCTCTCGGTGCTGGATGCAGGCGTCATGCAACCCGATGATGTGCTGTACGCGCCCGCCGAATTGCAAGCCGACCAGTACGTGATCACCGACGCCCATGAGCGGCTGGGCGAATACTACACGTTCCGCGACATCATGGATAAATCGTCCAACATCGGCATATCGCTGGCCACGGAGAAGGCGGGCTTCCGCCACTTCTACGACACCATCACGCGCTGCAATACTAGAGCCGACCGGGGTGGACTACCCGGGCGAGCCCGCCAGCAGCATGCCCAGCTTCGACGAATGGGCGAAGGTGACCGGCTACAACATCAGCTTCGGGCAGGGTCTGACCGTGACCCCGTTGCAGATGGTGCGCTTCTATGCCCTGCTGGCGAATGACGGCAAGTTGGTCACGCCGCATTTTCTGCTGATGAAGCCGCAGACCAGTGAATGGATCGACTACGCCTCCGAGAAGGTCTTCGACAATCAGGGCGCCATCGACAAGCTCAACGACATGCTACACGGTGTGGTGACCGACGGCACCGGGAAGAGCGCGAACATCGATGGCTACTGCGTGGTGGGCAAGACCTCCACCGCTCAGATCGCCGAGAACGGCGGCTATTCCGAGAACCGTTGGAACCTGGCCTTCACCGGCTTCATCGACAATTCCAGCAGCAATCTGGTGTGCTTCATCGGCGTCAACGACGTGGTCTATGAAGGCAACGTGTCGGAGGGCTTTCACGATATAATGGTCAGTGCGATCGAGCAGTACAACATCGTTCCGAATTGAGGCGGCATGACTGAGAAGACAGCGCTTCAGCTTTTCGAACGCATACCCTGCACCGTGCTGGGCGACGAGCGGGCAACGGTGAGCGGGCTGGCTTACAACAGCGCAGCGGTAGAGCCTGGAGATGCGTTCTTCTGCATCGTGGGCATGAACGTGGATGGGCATACCTTCGCCCAGGATGCCATCGACCGCGGGGCCTCCGTGGTGGTGGCCGAGCGCAAGATGTATCTGGCGGATGCCACGGATGTGTGCGAGGTGGTGGTGGCGGATAGCCGCCGGGCTATGGCGGATGTGTCCTGCGCGTTCTACGACTATCCCAGCGATGCCTTCAAGCTGGTGGGCATCACGGGCACCAACGGCAAGACCACGACCACGTACCTGGTGGAGCATATCGCGAAGATGGCGGGCAACACCACCGGGGTCATCGGCACCGTGGGCATCCAGATAGACGGCAAGCGTGCCGCCAGTGCGCGCACCACGCCCGAAAGTCCTGACCTGCAGCGCATGTTCGCGCAGATGCGCGATGCGGGCGTGACGTGCGCAGCCATGGAGGTGTCAAGTCACGCGCTGGACCTTGAGCGCACATGGGGCACGTCGTTTGCGGTGACGGCGTTCACCAATCTGACGCAGGACCATCTGGACTACCACAAGACTTTTGATGCGTACTTCGAGGCGAAGGCGCTGCTGTTCGGTGCTGACTACCCAGCACGTCGCGTGATCAACGAAGCCGACAAGTGGGGGATGCAGCTGGTGTCGCGCTGCCGTGCGGCTGGCGACGACGTGATCTCGTTCGGTGCGCCTGACTCCGACATAACGTGGGAGGATGTGACCTTCGGTGCGGGCAGCACGCGCGCTACCTTTGTGGTGCGCGGCCAGCGCTTGCCGGTGGAATATCCGCTGGTGGGACGCTTCAACGTGGAGAACGCGGCCTGTGCCATCGGCATAGCCATGCAGCTGGGCATCAGCGCAGTCGACGCGGTGGCAGCGCTGGCAAGCGCTACGGCGGTGCCTGGGCGCATGCAGCTGGTGGAGGGCAGCAGCCCGGATGGCATCACTGTGCTGGTGGATTACGCACATACTCCCGATGCGCTGGCGAAGGCCATTGATTCGGTGAAGCAGCTGGCGGGCAACGGGCGCACGCTGGTGGTGTTCGGCTGCGGGGGCAACCGTGATGCGGGCAAGCGGCCCATCATGGGTGCCACAGCGCTGGCGGCCGACTTCGCCATCGTGACCAGCGACAACCCGCGCAGCGAGGATCCACATGCCATCATCGCCGACATCGTGGGCGGCATGGACGCGGGCACCGACCGCTACAGCGTCGAGTCCGATCGGGCGCGCGCCATCCAGCTGGCGGTGGATGCGGCAAGCCCGGGCGATGTGGTGCTCTTAGCGGGCAAGGGTCATGAGGATTACCAGACCATCGGGCGCGAGAACATCCATTTCGACGATCGCGAAGTGGCGGCGCGCGCGCTCCAGATAAGGGCGGCGCGAAGCTAGCATGCGGCTGAATGCGAAACAGATCATCCAGTGCACTGGGGGCGAATATCTGATCGAACCCATTGATGCGAGCGCTATCTTGAGCGGCATCACTTGGGATTCGCGTGACGTGCGGCCGGGTTGGCTCTACGTGGCGCTGCCGGGCGAGCGGGTGGATGGACATCAGTTCGTGGAAGCGGCCCTGCGCGCGGGCGCGGGTGCGGCGCTGGTGACGGAATGCCCCGATGCGAAGGCGTGCGTGCTGGCACGCGAGTTGGGCGCGGCTATCATCTGCGTGCCGAACACCCAGCATGCCATCGGCGATCTGGCGCGCGAATGGCGGCGCCATCTGAAGGCGCTGGTGGTGGGGCTGACCGGTTCGACCGGCAAGACCACCACGAAGAACCTGACACGCGACGTGTGCGCAGCGGCGTTTAGCACGGTGGCTACGGCCGCCAATCAGAACAACGAGTTGGGCGCACCCAAAACGCTGCTCAATGCCGATCCTGAGACGCAGGTGGTCATCGTGGAGATGGGCATGCGCGGTTTGGGTCAGATCAGGCATCTGACCGATATCGTGCGCCCTGACTGGGGCGTGGTGACCAACTGCGGCGAATCGCACATCGAGCTTCTGGGCAGCAGAGAGAACATTGCGAAGGCGAAATCCGAGCTCTTCGATGCGCTACCGCCGGGGGTGGGGCGCGCGTTCATCAACGCTGACGATGACTACGCGGCGTTTCTGGCCGAGGCGGGTGGCGTGGCGCGCAGCCAGCTGACTTGCGTGGCCTTCGATGGCTATGCGGATGCCCGCACGGCCGCCGACGAGGCTGACCTTGCGGCGGGCCCGCGCGTGTGGGCTGAGGACGTGCATCTGGATGCGAGCGGCTGTGCCCGCTTCACCCTGTGCGCAAGCGGCTTCGTGGATTCTGATGCCGACCCGCGCCAGCCAACGCTGTTCACGCTGGATCCCGATGTGGAACGCTGTCCTTGTGCGCTCAGCCTGATGGGCTTGCATAACGTGTCGAACGCTTGTGCCGCCGCTGCGGTGGGGCGCTCGCTTGGTATGACACTACCGGTCATCGCGGAGGCGCTGGGCGATAGCCTTCCTGAGCCAGGCCGTGCGCAAACGTTCAAGGGCCGCGATGGCTTCACGGTCATCGACGACGCCTATAACGCCAATCCCGACAGTATGCGTGCCAGCTTGCGCGCGTTCGCTGCGATGGAGGTGGCGGGGCGCCGCTTTGCGGTGCTGGGCGACATGGGCGAGCTAGGCGACTACGCTGAGGAATGCCATGCCCGCGTGGGCGGGTACGTGGCTGCGCTGCCTATCGACCGACTGATCTGCATAGGCGATCTGAGCCGTCATATCGCCCGTGGCGCGTGCGAGGCGGGCATGCCGGAGGATCGCATCCTGCAGGCATCCACGCAGGCGGCGGCATTGGCTTCGTTGGAAGAGGTGCTGGGTGCCGAAGACGCCGTGCTGGTGAAGGCTAGCCACTTCATGGGGCTGGATCGTCTTGTGGAAGGACTGATAAGCTAGATGTTCGCTGCCTTCGACGCATATCCCACCTTCCTGGTGTTTTTGGGTGCCGTGTTCGGCATGTTGCTGACCATAGTGCTGATGCCAGCGTTCATTCGCTTCCTGCGCCGTGGCCATATCGGCCAGCAGGTGCGCGACGACGGCCCGCAGACCCATCTGGTGAAGCAGGGCACGCCTACCATGGGTGGCGTCATCATGCTGATCGCGGTGGGCATCACCATTCTTTTGGTGGGCCTGCCCGACCTGGAAACCTATCTTCTACTGATCGCCGTGGTACTGACTGGCGTTCTGGGGCTCATCGACGACGTGTCGAAGGTCGCACATGAGCGCAGCCTGGGCCTCACGCCGAAGGCAAAGCTGGTGGGGCAGTTTGCCATCGCGGGCATCTTCACGCTGTGTGCGGTGAACCTGCTGGACGTGGAACCGACCGTGGAGATACCGTTCATCTATACGTTCGACTTGGGCATTCTGACCACCACGGTTCCCATCGGGGATGGTTTCCTTCGCATCCCGTGGTTATATCTGATCTTCTGCTTGGTGCTGCTGGTGGGCCTATGCAATGCGGTGAACCTGACCGACGGCCTTGATGGCCTGGCGGCGGGCACCGTCATGATCGTGATGGTGGTCATGGCGGCCATCGCGTTCCGTGGCAATCTGCTGGAACCGGCCATCTTCGCGGCGGCACTGGCGGGCACGTGTGTGGGATTCCTCTGGTTCAACAGCCATCCGGCCGATATCTTCATGGGCGACACCGGATCACTGGCGCTGGGCATGGCGCTGGGGTGTTTGGCGGTGGTCACTAAGACCGAGTTCGTGGTCATCATCATCGGCGGACTGTTCGTGTGCGAGGCGCTCTCTGTCATCATCCAGGTGTGGCACTTCAAGCGCACGGGCAAGCGCATCTTCTTGATGGCGCCGCTGCACCACCATTTCGAGAAGAAGGGCTGGTCCGAGACGAAGGTGGTCGTGCGCTTCTGGATCATCTCGGGCAGCTTCGCCGTATGTGGGTTCGTCCTGTACTTCGCACAATCCTTGATGGGGGCATAATGGAGATGCTCCCCGGTCGGAAGATGGCGCCCGTGCAGTTGGGTGATGTGCTGGTGCTTGGACGCGGCGTGACCGGCCAGGCGGTGCTGGACTATCTGGAGCCGCTCGTGGGCAGCCGCGTGCGTTCGGTGACGTGTGTGGAAGGCGATGCGCCCGCCGAGGGACATTTCGACCTGTGCATCGCAAGCCCGGGCATCTCGCAGTTCAGTGACATCTATCAGGCGGCCGCACAGGCAAGCGACGATATGATCGGCGAAGTGGAGTTTGCTTGGCGCGAGAGCGCAGTGGATTCCGTGTGGATCGCCATAACGGGCACGAACGGCAAGACCACCACCACCGCGCTCTGCGCGCACCTGATGCAAGCATGCGGATACGACGTGCGGTGCGTGGGTAACATCGGGGATGCGTGCATCGCGGCGGTGTTAGGAGCGGCGGGGACGTCTGGCTCTCGCGAGTTCCACAGCGAACAGGAATGTCCTGTGGACATTCCTGCCGAGCGAGGACTGTCCGAGCAGGAGACAGATGTCCCCGCCGCTCCACAGGGTGCGGTGTACGTGGCGGAGGTGTCCTCGTATCAGCTGGCGTCGACGAGGGCGTTTGCGCCGGATGTGGCGGTGGTGCTGAACATCACGCCGGACCATCTGGCATGGCATCGAACGCATCGCAACTACGCCGATGCGAAATGGAACATCATGCGCCATCTTGCCGCATCGCACGGGGTGGCGGTGCTCAACGCCACCGACGACGAGGTTCGTGCGCGCGTGCGCCAGCTGCGGCAGCAGCCCGATCGTGGGTTCGTATACATCCCACTGGGAACGGCCGATGGCATCAGGGGAAATATGCGAGCACGCTGCGGATCGGATAATGCTGCGTTCCTGGATGAGGCTGACATGTTGCGCGTGGCCTTCGACGGTACTGATGCAGCGCTCTGTGCGATGGACGACCTGCAGCTCGAAGGGCTGCATAACGTGGAGAACGCCTTAGCCGCCGCGGCTGCGGCCATTGCGGCGGGGGCCGATAGGACACAGGTGGCGGCGGCGCTTGCCACCTTTGCGCCGCTTCCGCATCGTATCGAGCCGGTGGGCACGGTGGCGGGCGCGCGCTTCTACAACGATTCCAAAGCCACCAACATCGACGCCACCTGCAAGGCTATCTGCGCGTTCATGCCTGACAAGCCCATCATCTTGCTGGGCGGGCGCGACAAGGGGACCGATCTTGACCCGCTGGTGCAGGCATGCGTTGCCAGTTCCAGCGGTGTGGTGCTCTACGGCGAATCGCGGCCGCGCTTTGCTGAGGTATTCGCGGCGGTGGATGGCATCAGCGTGGATGAGGCGCCCGATATGGCAACGGCCTTCGACGTTGCGCTGACCCGCGCTCGGCCAGGCGACATCGTGCTGCTCTCGCCTGCGTGCGCATCCTTCGACGAGTTCAGCTGCTTCGAAGAGCGGGGCGACCGCTTCAAGCAGCTAGTGTCTGACGCTCGGGCGCGCCTGGGAGCATAGCGCATGGCGCGCGCGAATCGCAATCCGCAGACGCAAGGCGTGCGCACTGCTCGCACGCTGTTGATCGTGGCGGTCATCTTGCTGGTCATCATCGGGCTGGTCATGGTGTATTCCACCACGTCGGTCTCGTTGGCCGGTCAGGGCAAATCGCCGTATTCCGATGTGATCGGGCAGGCGCTCTTCGCAGGCATTGGCATTGCGGCGGCCATAGCGCTATGGCTGGTAGTGCCCTACCACGCCTGGGGCGGCCAGTTCACGTGGATCGCGTGGATCATCGGCATCGGGCTTCTGTTCCTGACCGCCGTTGCAGGCACTGAGGTGAACGGCGCGAAGCGGTGGCTTTACATCGGACCTATCGGCATGCAGCCCTCCGAGCTCATCAAGATCGCGCTTCTGCTGATGGTCATCCGCATCGTGAATGACGCGCGCCAGCATACCATCGAGCCGCGCGCTGCCGTCACGCAGTTCATCCTGCTCATCATGGCGCCGCTGGTGTTTTTGTATCTGACCCAGTCCGACTTGGGAACCTCGCTCATCTGCGTGGTGGGCATCTTTGCGGTCATGTGGATGGGCGGCATCTCGGGGCGACTGCTCATGGGGATCGGCATCGTGGTGGCCGCCGCCGCAGTCTACGCCATCTTCGGCACGGGCTTCCGCAGCGGGCGTTTGGTGTACCTTGACCCGTGGGGCGACGGACAGGGCGGCTATGGTACGGGCTACAACATCATCCGGTCGTACTACGCGCTGGCCGAGGGAGGCCTTCTGGGCGTGGGTATCGGCAATTCGCACGAGAAGTTCGACTATCTGTTCGCTTCTGAGAGCGACTTCATCTTCGCGGTGATCGGTGAAGAGACGGGCCTGATAGGGGCGCTGGTGGTGGTGGCGCTGTTCTTGGTGGTGCTCTACGCGGGCCTGAAGATCAGCGAAGGCGCACCGGACGAACTGGGCGCTATGATCTCGGGCGGCTTCGCCATCATGTTGGTGTTCCAAGCATTCTTGAACATCGGATGCACTATCGGTGTGCTTCCAACGACCGGCAAGCCGTTGCCGTTCATCTCGTCGGGGGGCACCTCCATCGTCTCGTCGCTTCTGATCATTGGATTGATCCTGTCGGTGGAACGCGCCGCCGAGTTGCCCGACCGGCATGAGCGGCGGCGGCAAGAGCTGCGCGTGCACGCAGGAGGAAGGGGAGAGCAACCATGGCAGAGACGGTAGTCCTTTCCGGTGGCGGCACGGCCGGGCACATCAACCCAGCGCTGGCGCTTGCCGAGGTGCTGCGCGAGCGTGGATGCGACGTGTATTTCGCGGGCACGCCCGACGGTATCGAGGCGCGGCTGGTTCCGGCGGCGGGCCTGTCCTACCAGGCGTTCGAGGCGAGCGGCTTCGATCGCGCTCACCCGGCAACGCTTGTGCGCGGCGTGCGCAAGATAGCGAAGAGCACCAAGTGGGCGAAAGCGTGGTTCGACACCATCAAGCCCGATGTGGTGGTGGGCTTTGGCGGCTATGTGTGCATTCCCGTGTCGCGGGCGGCCGAGCAGATGGGCATCCCGGTGGTGCTGCACGAGCAGAACTCGGTGATGGGCATGGCGAACCGCTATCTGGCGAAGCGTGCAGCGGCGGTGTGCCTGACCTATGAGGATACGGCTGGCAACGACGCGGCGTCCGCCCGCACACACGTGACGGGCAATCCGGTGCGCCAAGCGGTCACCACGGCTACGCGCGACGAGGGGCTTGCGCTCTATGGCATCCCCGACGATGCGCGCGTGTTGCTGGTGTTCGGCGGCAGCCTAGGTGCGCGCCATATCAACCAGGCCATCGCGCGCCTGAAGGACGACCTGCTCTTGCGCCCCGATCTGCATGTGGTGCAGATCACCGGGCCGCGTGAGTTGGCGGCGACAGAAGAGGCACTGGCGCTCACCGATGATCAGCAGGCCCGCTGGCACGTGCTGGGGTATCAGGACCGCATGCCCGAGACGCTGGCGTGTGCCGATGCCATCGTCAGTCGGGCAGGGGCCACGTCGCTGGCCGAGATAGCGGCGCGGTGCATCCCGGCCATCTTGGTGCCCTATCCGTTCGCGACGGGCGACCATCAGACGCACAATGCTGCCGAATACGTGGCTGCAGGCGCTGCCGCCATGATCGCGGATGGCGATCTGGACACTCCTGCGTTCCCGCAGCTGGTGTTCGACCTGGTGGACGATGCGGGCACGCGCGATGCGATGCGCGCGGCCGCCCGTTCGCTGGATGCTGCTGATGCGGCATCCGCTCTGGCTGACATCGTTCTGGACGTGGCGTAAGGCCGATGCGAATGCGCGCTCCGCTCGTTGACGGTCATCATGCGAAGGTGGGCTACCATGCCTAGCGGTGATGGCGCGCGAGCAGAAAGGAGGCACCGCGGCGGTATGGGCAACGTACTGCGCGTGTTGAAGCGCGATATCCTGCGTTTGGCGAAGGTGCCGCCTGCCCTTGTGGTGGTGGTTGCGCTTCTGGTGCTGCCGTCGCTGTACACCTGGTACAACGTGCTGGGATTCTGGGACCCCTACGAGAACACAGGGGACTTGCGCGTGTGCGTGGTGGATCAGGACATCGGCGCGCAGAGCGACCTGACTGGGTTCGTGAACGTGGGGGACATGATCGTGGACGAGCTGCACGAGAATCACCAGCTCGATTGGCAGTTCCCCAGCTACGATCAGGCGATGGAGCAGTTGCGATCCGGGGAATGCTATGCCGTGTTCGTGATCCCAGAGGACCTGTCCGCCGATCTGCTGACGCTGACCACCGGCAACTTCAAGCAGCCCGACATCAAGTACTACGTAAACGAGAAGACGGGGCCGGTAGCGCCCAAGATCACCGATACTGGCGCGAACACGTTGGATGCCACCATCAACGAGGCATTCGTGCAGGCGGTCAGTAAGAAGGCTGCTGAAGCGCTGGATGCGGCAGTGGACGAATCCACGCAGAAGCTGGATGCGGCGCGCTCTGCTGCCTCCCAGAAGGTGAGCGAAGCGAAGGGGCGCTTACAGGAAGCCTCGGCGGCGCTGGGAGCGCTGGTGGCAGAGATGCGCCAGGCCCAAGGCCGCACCAGCGATGCGAAGGGCGTGCTGGGCGCTGCCAGCGATGCGATAGCGCGCGCTGCCAGTGCCATGGGAACGCTGTCGGGCACCGCGACCGAGGTGCAGACGGGCTACACGTCCTTCACGGCCACCGCCACGCCAGCCGTGACGGATGCGCTGGGGAAGATGGCGGATGCCTATAGCGAAGCGGTGCGAGCGCTCGGGCAGGTGCCCGTGCAAACGCCGGAGCTACAGGCGCTCATGGAGCAGTTGCGCGCATCGGCGGACAAGGCGCAAGCTGACGCCGATCGCTATTCGCAGATCCTGGCGGACGAATTGGTGCCCACCGTGGGCGAGGGGCTTGGCAGCGTGGCAACCTCGCTCGGGCAGGCAGGCGGCGCCATCGCAGCGCAGGATATCCTTGTGTCGCAAACGCAGATCATCGTTGATGATGCGGCGACCACCTTGGTGTCGTCGGCAGAAGCGTTGGACCGAACGCAGGAGCTGCTGGATGGCTTGGTATCGCAGGTCGATCGCGTGCAGACCGACGCCATGGCCCTTGCTGGCTCCGATGCGTTGGCCCAAGCGCTGGGAGATGGCCGCCTGGACCCTTCGCGTGTGGCGGAGTTCGTCAGTGCTCCCACTCAGATCGTCACCGAGCAGCTCTATCCGCTGAACGCCTACGGGGCTGCTATGGCGCCGCTCTTCATGAACCTGACCTTCTGGATCGGCGCGTTCATGCTGATGGTGGTCATGCGTCAAGAAGTGGATGCGCAGGGCATCAAGCGCCTGACGCTCACGCAGCGCTATCTGGGCCGCTACCTGCTGTTCGCCATTATGTGCGCGCTGCAAGCCACCATCTGCTGCCTGGGGCTGCCCATCATCGGCGTGCAGGTGGCAAGCCTGCCCGCGCTCATCGGCGCGGCCGTGGTGGCATCGCTGTCGTACCTCAGCATCATCTACGCGTTGTCGGTCTCGCTGCAGCATATCGGCAAGGGCATCTGCATCATCTTGGTGTTCGCGCAGATCCCGGGCGCTACCGGCCTGTACCCGGTGGAGATGACCTCCCCGTTCTTCCAGGCCATCTATCCGCTCCTGCCCTTCACGTACGGCATCAGCGCCATGCGCGAGTCCATCTGCGGCTTCTACGGCATGCAGTACGTTTCCGACATTGCCATCCTGCTGGTGTTCCTGGTGGTCTTCATGGCTATCGGCATCCTGGTGCGCCCGTTGCTGTCGAACGTGAACCGCATGGTGGCCCGCCAGATCAAGCAGAGCGGCATCTTCAATGGCGAGGATGTGGAAGTGCCCGTGCGGCGGTTCCGCTTATCGCAGGTAGCGCGCGTGCTGGCCGATCGGGAAGAATACCGCACCGAGCTCGTGCGTCGCTACGACCGCTTCACGCGCGCCTATCCCTGGATGATCCGCGGTGCGGTGGTGGTGGGCGTGGTGGTGCCGGTGGTGCTGACGCTCACGTTCTCGTTCGGGATGACCGAGAAGGTGATCCTGCTGACGCTGTGGCTTGGCTGGCTGGTCGTCGTGTTCGTGTTCCTGGTGATCGTGGAGAGCCTGCGGTCCAGCTTCGAGCGTCAGTTGCGCCTGGACGACATGAGCGACCAAGAGATACGCGACCTGTATCTGGATCGCTGGAACACCGAGCAGGCCGATGTGGTGCACAGACCGGCGAAGGTCGTGGCAGGTGCGGGCGCCAGCGGTGACGCGGATGCACCGGAGCGCTTAGCGAGCAAGGAGGGCGACCATGCATAACGTCTGGACGCTCTTCAAAGGCGACATGCGGCGGCTGTTCGCCAATGTGGTCAGCTGCATCATCACCATCGGGCTGGTGGTGGTGCCCTCCATCTTCACCTGGTACAACCTGATCGCGTGCTGGGATGCGTTCGATAACACGGGCAATTTGAAGGTGGCGGTGGCGAACCAGGACGATGGTTACGAGAGCGACCTGGTGCCGCTGCGCGTGAACATCGGCGACATGGTGGTCAGCGCCTTGCGCGCGAATGACCAGATAGGGTGGACCGTGACCGATGCCGAGGATGCGGTGGACGGCACCGCTAGCGGGAAGTACTACGCGGCGGTGGTCATCCCCGAGGGGTTCAGCCGCGACATGATGCGGTTCTACGCGGACGAGCCCGAGCACGCGCAGATCACCTACTACGTGAACGAGAAGAAGAATGCCATATCGCCGAAGATCACCACGACCGGGGCGGATACGGTATCCGAGCAGGTCAACACGGTGTTCGCGCAAACGCTCTCCGAGGTGCTGCTCGGGGTGGCCGAATCGCTTTCGCGTTATGCGGAATCGGCCGATGTGGGCGGTCAGGTGGCGGCGCTGGCGGCGCACGTGGACGCCATGGCCGACGACATGGAGCGCGTGGCTGGCGTGGTGGGCATGTATCAGGATGCGCTGGGAACCTCGGACGCGCTCATGGACGATAGCGCCACCTTGATGGGTAGCGCGAAGGAGGAAGCACAAGCGGCCCTGGGCGTGGCCAGCCAGGGCATGCAGCACATGAAGGATGCGGGCGTGAAAGCCGTACAGGCGGGCGAGAAGATGGGTCAGGCACTGGATACGGCGCAGCAGAGCTTTGCCGCGTTTCGGAAACTGATCGAAGGATCGGAGCTGGACAGCTTGCTCAGCCCAGAGGACAAGGAGCGTATCGCGCAGCTGGTGGCCGAGGCGGAAGCGGGCATCCAGTCTGCGCGCGACGACCTGGACGCCCACTTGAGACCGCAGCTCGAACAGCTGGCGTCGCAGGCACGCGGGCTTGCAGCCGATGCCGATGCTGCGCTTGCAGGCATCTCGTCGGCTGAGGGAGATATGTCGTCTGCAGCGGACACGGTGCGCGGCGTGCTGGATGGCGCATCGGCCAAGATGGCCGACGTGCGCACCGGTCTGACCGGGTCGGCATCCACGCTGCGCGAATTGAGCACCAGCATCACCGAGGCCTTGGCAACGGGCGACTCCGATGCGCTGCGTGCCATCCTTGGGTCGGATACCCAGGCGCTCTCGCAGGCGTTGGGCGCGCCGGTGGGCCTTGAGCGCATCGCGGTGTTCCCGTCGGAGAACTTCGGGTCGGCCATGGCGCCGTTCTACACGACGCTGGCCGTCTTCATCGGGTCGCTGCTGATCTTGGTGGTGGTGAAGCCGAAGGTCTCCAATCGTGCGCAGAGCACGCTGCGCGATCCGAAGCCGCGCCAGATGCTGATCGGACGGTTCGGGTGCATGGCGGTCATCTCGCTGGCGCAGACCACGCTGATGGGGCTGGGCAACCTGTTCCTTCTGCAAGTGCAGGCGGTGCATCCGTGGTTGCTGATGCTGAGCCTTTGGGTGTCGGGGCTGGTGTTCACGTTCATCATCTACGTGCTGGTGCTGGCGTTCGCCAATTTGGGGAAAGCGCTTGCGGTGTGTCTCTTGATCGTGCAGGTGACCGGCTGTGGCGGGTCGTATCCGCTGCAGATCCTGCCCGACTTCGTTCAATGGCTCAGCCCGCTTCTGCCCGCCACCCATGCGGTGGGCGCCATGCGTGCGGCCATGTTCGGCATCGCCGGGGCCGACTATTGGGTGCAGCTGGGGCAGCTGTGCCTGTTCTTGATACCGGCAGCGCTTGTTGGGTTCGC
>CASTMW010000023.1 GCA_949450265.1 uncultured Eggerthellaceae bacterium
CTTGCGCGGAATAGCATCGACAAAAGCAGCCGCAGCTTCCCAACGCATCCTGTCGCCTGTTGGCGTTCCTGTCGTAAGGAACCCGATGCTCTGATCTTCTATTACGCGGTCGAACATCAGATTGATGGCCTGCGATGCACTGAGCCCTTCACGTTGCAGGATACGCACGCCATCGGTTTTCTTCTGCTCGGGCATGCGGCCCGTTACCATGGAATCTGCCATGATCATCACCTCGAAACAATAGTACAACATATTTGTACAACGTTCAAGATTATTCTAAGGAATCTCTGGTATGAAAAGGGCTCGCGATGTGCGAGCCCTTCATGCGTTCGATATGTGCGCGTTGATCGTCCATGTCCAGACGGCTGCCATGAAACCGTGGATATCAGGACAGCAGCCGCCGTTCGATCGCCAGTGTTTGAGCAGCCGCCGTTCGATCAACGATGTCCAAGCGGTCGTCGTTCGATCAACGGCGCTCAAGCAACTACCGGTCGAACGGCTAGTCCTCCACGATCTCGGTGATGGCGCCCATGGGGCACTCTTCCAGGCAGTCGCCGCACGCGATGCAGGCGTCCTCGTTCACCGTGTCGGCCACGCCGCCAACCACTTCCAGGACCTCCTGGGGACAAGCGTCAACGCAGATGCCACAGCCGATGCACTCGTCGGCAACGATAACAGGATGGGACATGATCGCTCCTTCTCTACTAGGGTTGCGGGCCCGCGCCGGAGCGCGCCTCGTCGGCCCGTTGCTTGCACTAGGCGCACGATAACACGACCCGCACGCATTGCATAGATGAATGTGGACTTTTCGACGGACGGAAACCAACCCGATGGAAATGCTGGCGAAGCCTAGCAGATGCGCGGAAGCTGCTCGCCCACCAGCATGTCCAGGATGCGCGTGCTGCCAAAGGCGGTGCGCAGCATGACGCGCGGGCTGCGATCGGCGGGCGCAGCTGCCACCTCACCGATGATGGCTGCATCTTCGCCGTACTTGTTCGCGTGCATGGCCGCCAGCGCGGCTTCGGCCTGGTCGGGCGCCACGATACACACCATCTTGCCTTCGTTGGCCACCTGCAGCACATCGTAACCCAGCATCTCGCACGCGCCCAGCACTGCAGGGCGCACGGGCACGGCCACCTCGTCTACATATATATCTGCGCTAGCTTGCGCTGCCAGCTCGTTCAGCGTGCTGGCAAGACCGCCACGCGTTGGGTCGCGAAAGCAGCGCGTGGCCGGAGCCGCCGCCAACACATCGGCGATCAAGTGGTTCAAGGGCGCCGCGTCGCTTTCCACCGCCGCACTGAAGCCCAAACCTTCGCGCTGGCTCATGATGGTGATGCCGTGATCGCCCAGCGTGCCGCTAACGAGCACCTTGTCGCCCGGACGGCATTGCGCACCACCCAGATGTACACCCTGCGCTAGGAGGCCCACGCCGCTGGTGTTGATGAAGATGCCGTCGCCATGGCCGCGGTTGACCACCTTCGTGTCGCCAGTGACGATGCGCACGCCAGCCTCATCCGCTGCAGCAGCCATACTCTGGCAGATGCGCCGCAGGTCGTCCATGGGGAAGCCCTCTTCCAAGATCATGCCGCAGCTGAGCGCGACGGGACGGGCACCGCTGGTGGCCACGTCGTTCACGGTGCCACACACGGCCAGACGACCGATATCCCCACCGGGGAAGAAGTGGGGTGTCACCACGAACGAGTCCGTACTGAAAGCCAGCCGCTCGTGCGGGTCAAGCTCGTCGAGCACAGCAGCATCATCGCCGGTTGCGAGTGCATCGTTGCCGTACGCCTGCATGAACACCTCGTCGATGATGCGTTTCATCATGGATCCGCCGCTGCCATGCCCTAGCATCACTGTTTCGTCTGCCATGCGTCCAACCCTTCATATAGCATTCGGATGGGATTCGTTCAGATGATAGTACCGTCAGAATGTTTCACGTGGAACATTCATTCGACGCATTCGATATTGCTCTAGATGCTGCCCTACCACACATCATGCACCTTGCCTTGCTATCCTACGCAGCGCATCAGATGTGCTGACCAGTGGGGGTAAGGACCAACTTGCCCGTCTGCACACCCTTGGTTCCCAATATCAGGTTGGAAACATCCTGCACCAGCCCGATCTCGCCGCGAAGCACGATGACCTCCAAGCACGTGTGCGCATCCACATGAACATGCACCGTGCTGACCATGTTCTCGAAATAATCATGCTGGATGTTGTGCAGCTTCTCTTGCAGATCGCTGGAATGATGGTTGTACACGATGGTCAGCGTGCCCATCACGATACTGCCCGGGGTGCTGCATCGCTGTTCGACGAGCGCCTCGCGCACCAGGTCGCGCACGACCTCGCTGCGATTCTTCGCAAGGCCACGCCGCGCTACCAGCTGATCGAACTGCACCAACAGGTCTTCCGGCATCGCAACGGAAAAGCGCATCAGATCATTCTTCATCGCATCTCCTTTCGATATGCCAAGGCCGTCCTAGCGCGCGCAAGATCCACTTGGAACGAGCATCTGCCTCAAGCGCATATCTGATGCGAAGCTGACGCATATTGAACACGGATCTGGCCCAGACCTTATGCGAATCGAGCACGATCTTTACACCAAGCTGACCGTTACGCCAGCGGCAGCCTCGCTGTCGTCTTCGATGGCGTCCTTCGCCTCATCGAGCAGCGCCCGCACATCATCGAGCAGATTCTGTGCCGCGTGCAGCTTCGCTCCCACGGTGGCGAACCCCGCATCCTCGGCATTGTGCGCCAGGTTATGCGCCCAACGGCGCTCCAGCTTCACATGGTCGTCGATCTGGTCGATCATCAATTCAAGCTGACCCGTATTCACACCGTTCGTGCACATGATGATTCCCTTTCCATACCGTGCCGCTCCGGCCGCTCCATTTGGTATATTCATTTGTACTGGGGCATATTGGTTTCCGCAAGGGGTTAGTGTGAAGAATCCTGCGAATAGTAACATTTACGAGGTCAGCGCCCGCAGCGTTCTGGACGCCTATGCTGGTTATATTGATGGCGACCCCGAGGACCTGCTGTTGGTGGTGTCCGTATCCGCGCCGTCCGACAAGGCGCGATCGGCCTTGTTCTCCACCGCACAGCGGCTCGGCTACGGCAAAGATGTAGCATGGCTGCACTTGAACGGCGAAGTTGCCGCCTTAGGAGCACGCGAGCTGATGATGATCGTGGAAGGGCTGGACCCGTGCGCGCTGATCGCGCTTGATGAACCGAGCACCACTCTACTAGCGCAGACCTATCGCTGTACCGTTGCCTCCGATTCCTTCGACCATATCTTCGGACGCCCTACCGTGACCTTTGTCGACTTCGCCGCTATGTTGGAAGACGACGACCGTAAGCAGCGTGCATGGGCCCTTCTGAAGCACCTGGCCCTGCCGTCAACGCCGCGCTAGTCAGGCACTAGTCAAGCGCTTCCGTGCGCCCTCTTACAGCATAAGATCGCTATCGTAGGCGGTCGTTCAACATAACCGCGCGCGACCACGCGTTGCAACCACGTGTTGCGGCCGCCCGCCGCGCTAGCCCAAGCGCAGCAGATCGGTGATCTGCCCCAAGATGAGCTCGAAGCTGACGCCGCGCTCGCGGAAATGCGGTTGCTTGGCTGACACCAGCATGGCATCGTGCACGAAATCGCCCGCGAACGCCGTTGCGTCCACCAGCGAACGCCCAGCCATCACCGCCGCCAGCACGCAGCTAGCGTACACATCGCCCGTGCCGTGCAACATATACGGCAGATACTCATTCTGCACTTCCACGATCTGCGAGCTGTCCTTGCCCCCCACATAATTACGGATAACGGGCTTGCCCTGCTCGCTCAGGTCGTCTTCACGCTGGATGCCCTTCAAGATGACATGCTTGGCACCGCGCGCCAGCAACGCGCGCACGATCCGCTCGGCTTCCGCATCCGAGATGTCAGCGCCCGCCCATTCATCCCCGATAGGCTCGCCCAAGATGATGGCGGCCTCCGTCAGGTTCGGCGTGAGAATGTCGGCATCCTGCGCCAGATCGGCCATAGCCACACATAGTTCAGGTGTGTACGTGGGGTACACCTGACCATGGTCGGCCATTACCGGGTCGACCATGCGAATGGCATTCGGGAACTGATCGTAGAGCGAACGGATGACCTCCACCTGCTCCGGCGCGCCCAGAAAGCCGCTGTACACCGCATCTATCTGCACGTCGATACCGCGCCACGCCTCAAGGTAGTCGCGCAGGATGTCGGTGGTGTCGTGCATGTACCAACCAGGGAACGCCGTGTGGCTGCTGAACAGGCCCGTGGGCACGGGGCACACATCGCACCCAGCCGCGCTCAGCACAGGAATGGCCACGCCCAGCGAACATTTACCATACCCGCACAGGTCATGCACCGCAGCCACGCGTGGGATGTAGTCGGCGGTACGTTCATATAGGAACACCGGGTCCACATCGCCGTGCAATTCCGGATTCGCCAGATCAATCTCTTTCGTCATGCAAGATCGCCTCTTCCTCGGCCTCAGCTTCACGCAGATCTTCGAGCAGCTCCCATTCGTCCGCTCCGTCCTCTTCGACATGGTTGCGGTAACGCTTGCGAGTGCGCGCCTCGAAGATGACGCACAGGATGATGCTGACAACGATACCGGCCCCGACCAGCACGCCTATGCCGGGGATGGTCTCGAAGAGGAAGTGATATATCTCAACGATGTCCATCGGATCCCTCTGTTCCTTGCGGCGATCCTGACAGCCTTAGCGGTCTTCCTCAAGGGAGCCGGATTGGCGAATGTGCTCTTGCACGATGGCCTCAGCCTGGCGGCGGATCTGAGCTTGATGACGCTCTTCCCGACGACGACGGGCATCTTGCGACACGGACGGCCGTGCAGTTCGATTCGCGCCACCACTGCCGCTACCGCCAGACTGCGCCGACGGATAGCCATTGCCGCGCGGGTCGGGCGCAGGCTTAGCAGCCCCGCTGGGCACCACCATATCGCGCTTGGATTTGCGCGTCTTCGCCTTGGAAGGCTGCCGGGAAGCAGCCACGTTCCCAGGGGCACCCGCATTCCTGCCCGTCATGCCCGACGAAGATGCCGCACCGCGCGTGCGGCCGATCGGCTTCACCTTGCGCATGGCGCTGGAAGCCCCCGACGCGCCCATGGACATATCATCGTCATCGTCGTCGATCTCACCATCGGATTCCGCAGCGGAAACGGACTTGGCGCTATGATGCGCAAGGAAATCCTCCACATGCCGCAGGCGCTTCTCCAGCGTGCACAACTGCGTCATGGCACTGTTCGCCCGTGCGCTGGTGCGCGCCGTCCAGATGGCCAGGACCACGATGGCGACAGCCAACACAGCCACTCCGGCCAGCATCAACATATTCCCCGATGAAAACAAGTTGGACACGGTTGTTCCTTGCTCGTTGGTGGGGCGCTCCGAGCAGTGCCGCAGCAAGCGACCTGCCCATCTCCCGCACGATTATACGCTATCGGGCAGGCGCAGGGTGATGATAGTGCCGCGCCCGGGCTCGCTTTCCACGGTCATGCTAGCATGCGGGCCGAAGAAGCCGCGCAAACGATCGCGCACGTTCTTCATGGCGATGCCCAACCCGTTCTGCGACTGCGACTGCATGACGCGGTCGCGCTCTTCAGGGGACATGCCAACGCCGTCGTCGTCCACCTGCAGCAGCAGGTCGGGTACCTCGAAGCGCACGCGCAGCGTGACGGTCAGCTTGCCCTCCGGCGGCATGGCGTGCTTCACCGCATTCTCAACCAGCGGTTGCAGCAAGAACGGCGGCACCATCACGCCCTCTTCGGGCGGCACGTCGGCAATCTGCTCCAGCGCGCTCTGCACGCTGCTGCGGGAGGATGTGGAGCTTGGCGGCTCGGCCACATCCATGACCAGTTCCAGCCGATCTTCGCCGAATCGGGCCACTTCGAAGGCGAAATAGCGGGCGGTCTGTTGCAGCTCGCGCTCTAACGGGATGCGGTCCTGTGAATCTTCCAGCGTGCTGCGATAGAACACGGCGAACTCGCGCAGCAGCTCGCGCGCCTTTGGCGGATCGGTGCGGATCAGCGCGGCGATGGTGTTGATGGTGTTGAACAGGAAGTGCGGGTTGATCTGACTTTGCAGCATCTTCAGCTCCATGCTGGTGGCCAGCTTGCGCTGCGCTTCCAGCTCGGATGCAGCCATCTGCGTGGTCAGCAGCTTGCCGAAGCCCTGTGCGATGGAACGTTGCGTTTCGGTGATGTCGTGCGCCTCAGCGAAGTAGAACTTCAACGTGCCGCGGATCTCGTCTCCCACATCCAGCGGCACCACGATGGCCGCCTTGATGCGAGCGGCACCTTGCGGGAAGCCGATCTCGCGCGAGGTCAGGATGACGCGCAGCCTGCCGTCAGCAATGGTGTCATGCGTGGCCTGAGTGCGGATGGGGGCGCCTGCAGGGTTCTCGCGTTCGCGATAGCCCGCATAGCCCAGGATGGCTTCGCAGTCGGTGATAGCCGTAGCGATGGCGGCGCTGTTAGGCAGCAGCAGTTCGCAGATGCTCTGCGCCACGTCCGGCGTCAGACCGTCGGCCATAAGGTCGACCATCTGGCCTGCCAGCCGCAGCATCTCGTCGGTCTGCCGTGCGCGTATGGTGTCGTTGCTCTCCATGGTGCCTCCTTCTCATGCCTCCTTCACGCATCAAAGGATGTGTAGCTGGTCCAGGATCAGGGCTGCCGCGGCCACCAGCAAAAAGCCCGCGAAGAGGAACCGCAGCGTTCGTTCAGGAACACGGCTCATCAGGCGTGCGCCAATGAACGCGCCTGGCATGGTGCCGATGGCCATGAAGGTGCCGATCAGCCAATCGACGTTGCCATAGGTAGCTTGCATGACCACACCGGGGATAGCCAGGGTCATCACCGCGATGAGCGACGTGCCGCTGGTCAGACGCATGGGCATCTTGAGTAGCTGCAGCATCATGGGGACGATCAAGAAGCCGCCACCGATGCCTACGTAGCCCGACGCCACACCTGCCGCCATGCCGATGAAGGCGCCCACGAGCACCTGCTTGCGAGTGACCCGTGGCCGGTCGTCTGAAACCTCTGAAAATGTTTCACGTGAAACAATTTCATTTGGAATAGTTGCGATGGGCGCGAATGCGGTAGAAGTTAGAGTGGGTGCAGCAGCAGTAGTAGTTATTGTTGCAGAAGCAGAGGAAGTATCAGTTGCAGCAGACGCAGAAGCAAGTGTGGATGTGGTAGCAGCAGTGGATGCAGGAGAGGAAGATGCGGCAGCGGAAGGGGTCTTGAGCGCCTTGCGGAACATGGTGGCAGCCGAATAGAGGATGACGCACGTTGCCGCCACCATGATGGCCCAGTCCGGTGACATGTTCGCCAACCAAACCCCCAACGGCGACGTGATGGCCCCACCCAGCCCCACGACCAGTCCCAACTTCGGCACGCACGTCTTCCCACGGATATGCCCGATGCTGCCCGAGATGGCCGTCAAGATGATGGCGAATAGCGACGTGGCCGTGCACACCATGGGTGCCATACCAAATCCCAACTTGAACACAGGGATCATGATAGTGCCACCGCCGATGCCCAGCATGCCCGACAGCACGCCAATGACCAGGCCGATGGTCAGCGCACTGACCAGAGGAACCACACCGACCCCGAACATGCCGCCGCCCATGCGACTACTGGTCGCCCATATCCAGCTGGATGGCGCTGGTCATGCCTGGGTCGATAGAGCGTGCCGCGTGCGCATCAGCCATGGCAGGCGCAGCATCTTCACCATGCAAGCTGGACCGCACGATGGCGCCGGTTAGGATCTTGTCCGAATCCAGCGCATCCATGATATCCGGCCACACATACTGGAACTCGAAGTACTTCGTGCAGTTCTCGTGCGCGTACTTGGTGGCCTCACCAGTGGCCACGCGCGCGGCCGCCCGATACGCCTTCTTATCCGGCCGCCCCAGGCTGCGCAAGAGCGCCGTTATCCAGATGCGCCGCCGCAGCCCCTTCTCCAAGAATGGCCCAGGATACGGGCGCAGCGACGCCGGAGTGATCTTCTGCAGATCGATGATGGAATGGCTGTACTCTAGCTTGTCGTGCTCGTACATCCAGCGGAAGATATCCTGACGGAACCGGTTACCCTCGCTCTTGCTGGGCGGCGGCAGATGCCGCACCTGCCACTGATTGTCGAACCAGATATCGCTGCCGTACATGCGTAAGCTGAGCATGTAATCCAGATCCTCACCGCGCGGGATCCACGGATCGAACGACAGCCGCTTGAACGCCTCTTTATGCACCGCCAGGCACCCGCCACACACATGGTTGCTGCGACTGATGCGCGGCCCTTGCATGGCCCCTCGGATCCATTCGTTGAACGCACGCCCCTGCTGCCAGAAGCGGTTGTACCATTTGTCCTCCCACTTCGACAGGTAGCTGCCCTGGTCGTTCAGGTAGTACCCCGTCTTCGCCAGAATGGGAATGCCCTTCTTCGTGAGTTTGCCCAGGCCGTACATAGCCTTACGCAGGAAGGCTGGGTCGTCGATGATCTCATCGTCGTCGATGAACACCGCAGCGTCGAAGCCCAACGCGCATGCCAGCACCAGCCCCATATTGCGTACTGCGCCGTATCCGCGCAGGCCTATCTGGGTGGTGACGCCTTCGATGCCCAGCTGCTGCATGCGCTGGCGCACCAGGTCCAGCTCCAGCTGCCCCACCACGATGGCGTCCAGATCAGGGAAGCGCTCCACCGTGGCGCGCACCTTCGCATTGGCCTCGGCTTCAATGTTATGATCAGCCACCACCAGCACCAGCACCACCCCGATGCCCTCCACGCCCGTGAGCGATTCCAGACACCGCTCCAACTCGCCCGGCTGGTTGATGTCGGTGGTGTGGTCGTAGTTCGCCACGATGCCCTTCGCCTCGGAACGGCGACGCGGCGACGTGATGAACGTCGGCACGATGACTACAGGATGCATACCTGTCCTCTTTGGTCGGTTTCGCGTGTTGTGCTTCCGAACCATTCTATCGCAGAAGGCCCGGAGACAACCCCGGGCCTTCCACTTCCCGCCGCGCATATGCTAGTTGCCCAAACAGTCATCGCAGACCTACGTTCGTTTCATGCGTGTTCATCGCAGGCATGCGCTGCTGTGCCCAGGCGCTCGCTGCATTCACATTCATGCACGCATGTCCGCCGCGCATATGCTAGTTGCACGCCTGCCGAAGTCTGCTGCACGCCTGCCGAACGCGCTATTCTTCCTTGGGCTCGCGGCGACGGCGAACCAGCACCGCCACGCCTGCCGCGCCGAATGCTACCGCCAGCAACCCGACCACGCCTGCTATGGCGCCATCGCCCGTGCTGGCAAGCGCCTGCAAGCGCTTCACCGCCCGCGAGACCACATCGTTCGCACCGCCAGGCACCTGCGCCTCGAACTCCACATGGATGGTGTGCGCGGCCTGCACGTCGGTGAACACGTACTGGGTGCGCGTGCCCACGATCTCGCGCGAACCGTCGATCACCACGCGCTTCACCTGGTAACCCGCATCGGGCTTCAGCGAGAATGCTGCATCCGTGCCCGCGTAGACGCCCACGTGCCCGCTGGGCTCGATGGTGCCGTGGTCGCCCGCGCTAGCCTCGATGAAGAAGTCGTAGGGCTTGGTGGGCTGGTCCGGGTTATCGGGGTTGTTCGGGTCATCGGGATTATCAGGGTTGTCAGGGTTATCCGGGTTATCAGGGTTGTCAGGATCGGTGGGCTGCACCGCGCGCCACTTCGTCTTGAACACGCCGCTGTGCACCGCCGTGAACGTGGCCACCCCGCTTTCGGCATCGTAGCTGATGTTCATGCTGCGCGGCGTGGCGAACAGCGCGAACAAGCCCTGCGCATCGTTGCCGTCCTCAGTCTCTATGAACTGCGGCACGCCATCATGCACGTAGCCCGTATCGGGTACCACCATCACGGTGACCTGCTGCCCGTCCAGCACCGTCAGCTTGCCATCCACCATGCCGTCAACCTGCACGCCACCGCCCTCGTTCTCGGATTCGAAGGTGATGGTGTGGAAACGCACTTCCTTGAACAAGGCCTCCACCGTCAAGTCGCGGTCGATACCCGCAATGGTCAGCAGGTTGTCCGTTGCCGTGTACGAAGCGCCCGCGAACGGCTGATAGCTGCCATCCAACACGTTCCATTCCTCAAGCATGAACCCATCGTCGGGCATGATGGTGAGCAGCGCATCGGCGCCCTTCGGGTACTCGAACGTGCCCGCGCCCTCGGCGAACCCGCCGCCCGACGTGCCCAGTACCGTCAGCGTGAACCATTCCACATCCGGCTTGGTCCCGTTGATAAACTCCGCTTCGATGGTCATGCCGTCCTCGATGCGCGGCACCGTGGCCGACACGGACCCCTCGGGCACCGGGATGCGCACCACCGTGCCGTCGTCGTACGTCACCTTCAGATACCCCGGCCGCACATCATCGCTTGCCGGTTTCATATAGAAGGTATAGGGCTCGTCGGTGGGCAGCTGCAGCGTGCCGCATGGCGTGATGGTGCCGAGCGCCGGGTCGGGTGCCACCACCGTCACCTGCGATGTGGCTTTGGCGAACTGCGCGTACACCTTCATGCCCTTCGACAGCGTGAGGGTAACGTGGCCGTCGGTCACCTGGTCCTTCACGTCAACGCCGCGCCCGTCCTCGATCAGCCACAGGTTCTGCAAGCGATAGCCCGCATCGGCACCCACGCTCAGCTTCACATCGGTGGTGAAGCCAGCCGGGATGCGCATCTCGCCACTGGGCGATATGAAGCCGCCTTCGCTTGCTTCGATCATCACGGTATCCTTCGCGCCCCACTGCTTGCCCTCGGAAGGCTCGAAGTCCACATAGACTGTCATGCTCTGGGTGATGCCGGTCACGGTGAACTCGTATCCGTAGACCACATCGCTAGCATCGGCGTCAGCATCGACATCGTGCGCGACATCGCCGCCACCGAACAGCGCGAACAAGCCGCCCGATGGCGCACCGACCACCTTGGCCGTCTGCTCCATATGCGCCTGCGTCAGCGGCGTGAGTCTGGGATCGCCTGGCCGCAGCGTCACAGTGTCGGCAACATTGCCGGTCGTGGTGAAGCGGATGGCTTTCACGTCGTAATCGTCGTTGGGGTACACGCGGAACGCCTGCGAGGTGGTCTCGCCGCGGCGCAGCGTCACATGCAGCGGCTCAACTGTACCACCCTCTTCACCGCTGACCACACGGCCGGTGCTGGTCTGCACATCCACCTGCACCTCAACGTTGATGTCCACCCATTCGCTATCCTCGCCAGATGTGTCCAGCTTGAACGCGATGCTGACCATATTCGTGGCACCCGCCTGCGAGAACGACAGCGACAGCACGGCCTGCTTGCCCCCACTGGCCGCAAGGCCGGTCATGCTGACGCCCGACGGCAGGCTGCTGCGGTCCACGTCCACCACATAGCCGTCCTTCGCCTGCACCTGCACGGTCACCGGCGAGCTATCCTGCCTCACACGAATGGGCCCGCGAATGGCACCGTCCACCTCGTCCATGCTGGACGGGCTGACCGTACCACCCTTGGTCACCGCGCTCACGTAATACAGCTCGAAGGAGCGGAACGTGACGGTGAAGCGGTAGTCGCTGCTGACATTCTTGATGCGCACCTGTCCCATGCGCGCATCGTCGGACACGTCGCTCTCGGTGCCCGGCACCGCTTGTCCGTCCCGCACCTTCACCAGCGTGGCCGTGGCCACTTCCCAATGCAGGTCAGGCTGCACGTCGATGACCGCCGTATCGCCCAGGTACACCGCATTCGCACCCTGCACCGCAGCAGTGCCATGCTGGGTGGGCGCAACGGTGATGGTGAACTGCTGGCGGTCGCCTGCGCTGGACCCATCCTTGTAAATGAACTTCACGATGGTGTTCGCCGTCAGGGCGCCCACGTAGTACGTATGGCCCAGCACATTGGCCTGCTTCCATGCGGCGTCGTCGGGTGCAGGCACGTTGGCTGCATTCCCCAGATCGGTGCCATCGGGCAGCGTTGCCACCAGCACCGCATCCACCTGCAGGCCCGTAGCGGTGAACTCGGCTGTGGCAGGCGTGCCGTATGCAAACGTCTCGGGGTTGTTCCCGGCCGTCCCCACGCTCAGCGAGTATTGCCCTTCGCGTGCGGGATTCCCGTCGGCCGGGGCCGCCAACGCCAACATCTGCACATCGTCATGCTGGCCGCCATCCGCCACGCGCACGAAGCTGGCTACCAGATCGTATGCGCCATCGGCTGCAAGCGTCAGATCGTAGAAGTTGGTTTCCACCGCCACCGGCTGCCCGTTCACGGTAACGCCGGACAGCTGGTAGCCATCGTCGGCCGTGAAGGTGAAGCGCACCACGTTGCGGTCGGCATCCAGGTCGGATACCGCATAGGTGAACGTGCCCGCCGGGTTCACGCTGCCGCCTTCGCCCGCCGAAGCGGTGAACGTGGCTGTTTTGTTGCTCTGGTACAGCAGCGCATAGCTGCCCAGCTGCACGTTGGAAGACGGGAAGACCACGTAGTACACCGGCTCGGACAGCCCATCGCTCTCCACTTTCAGCTCGGCGCCCGCTATGTCGCGCATCTGCCCATCCTCCAGCGCCGCCACGCGGAAGCTGCCCGCCTCCTGCACGGCGTCGTAGAGCTCCTTGGAGATGCGCAGCGTTATGCTCCTTAGCTGATCGACTGCGGCGGTGTCGGGCGTAGCAGTGGTGGCGCTCAGTTGCCAGGTCTGGCCCACCGCATACGATGGGCTCTCCGCCGTGCCATGCCCCGCACCCAACTGCGCGAAGGCTGCCTGCACCTCGTCGGTCGCCTGCGTACATTCCAGCTCGGCCGCCTTGTCGAAGCGGCCCAGCAACATGGCATCGAAGACGTTCTGGTGCACGGCGTCTTGATTTGCATACAGCGTGTCCATCTGGTCATCGGGAATGTCAGGGGTGTCGTCGTGCCCGATCAAATTGATCGTGGTGGAGGCTTTCGCGCTGTCAACGCCTTGAACGGTTGCCGTCTCACCCACGCTCCCGGAGGCACCTTCGCTGGCCGCCAATGCAGTTGCCGGGTTCAACCCCAGCACCAGGCAGCATGCCAGCATGCCCTTCATGATCTTCTTTGCCATCTTCTTCATAAGCTATCCCTATTCCCAGCGAATCCCTTTGCCTTCATTCCCTGCACTGCTTATGCCAGCACGCGGATGGTTATCTGCGCCACGGCTTGTCCCACTTCGTCTTCCGTTTCCGGATCGAGCGCACGAAACACAGCGGTAGCCTGATACACACCTGGATCCAGATCCACGAGCAGCGGCGCGGTCTGTATGTGATAGTTCGGATCCAAAATGCCGCTTTCATAGAGCAATTCACCGGTTCCATCCTGCGTGATGCTCACTTGCATGAGGTAGCGGTTGCCCGGCACATTCTCTATCTGCAACGGGGCTTCGGATGCACCATTTTCCATGGTGACCTCGGATGCGATGGATATCTGGAACATGCCTTCCTCGATGATGCGATCGAGCTCAGCTTGTATCTCAGCTTGGCTCTTGCCATCCACCTGACCGATCAAACCATTCGGATCGCGCCCCTTCGGTTGTTGGCTATCCCACCACAGATACGCCAAACATCCGGCTGCAATGATGGCCAAAAGTGCAACGATCAGCGCGATAGAGAATCCCGCGCCGCGCTTCTTCCGCACCTCGACCGACTGTGGCTGCTGCGGCATCTCCAAAGGCACGCCTGTCTGCATCGCTGCGTAATATGCCTGCTGGCCCACTGGGTATTGCGGACTGCCCACAGCATATTGCGGCTGCTGCATATGCACAACGGGCTGCATCTGCGGCTGGGCTTGCGCTGACGGGATCTGCTGTCCATATGCCTGCGCTTGCGCTACCTGCTGCGCATAGCCTTGTGGCTGCAGCTGCGCAGGTACCGTGCTACCATCATCGGTTTGATATGGCTGTCGCGCGCCGTATTGGGGCATTTGTGGTGTATCGTTGGTCATGTTCGTCCTTTTTATGCGCCTGTGAAGTTGCAGCTTCGCAGAACGCTGGGGTGAACCGGAGGAGCCGCCGCGGGCCCGAATGGACTCCGGCGGCTCCGGTCATTCTGAGCACGCTGACATGCGTCAGAGCTGCTCGCGTATGCGCTCACATGTCCGCTCAATGAACACGCAGCGCAAACTCGATCGACTTACGCCTTGGCGATGGTGTAGGTGATCTGAGCAGCCTTCTCGGAAACTGAATCATCGAACTGGGTACCGGACTTCGGGCTTGCGGAGCCAGACAGCTCGATGCCCAGCTCGCCGCCGTCAGCAGCGATGGTGTGGCTGTCGAAGTTCGTCAGGGTATCCTCGGCACCGGTCAGCGTGAGCGTTGCCGCAGAAACGCCGAACTCGTCCGTCTGCGGAGCCAGGATCAGCTGGATCTTCTTGTAGGTGGTATCGAGCGAATCGGCCGTCAGAGTGCTCGTGGAGATCTGCCACTGACCATCCGTGTTGGCCTTGGCCTGAGCCTTCGTGAGCTTGATGTCAACATCGCTGCTCTGGTTCGTGATCTTGTAAGCGCCAGGGGTCGGGCAGGTCAGGGCACCGCCAGTCTTCGGAGCGGAAACCGTCATGTCAATGGGGATAACAGCCTTGATCTGCTTGCTGGAATCAACACCATACAGGTTCACCACGGTGCTACCCGAAGCGCCATCTGCATCAGTGCCAGTAACATTATTGTCAGCACCAACCCCAACGGTCAGGGAATCGGCAGCGAATGCCGGCATAGCGCAACCCAGCGCCAGAGCAGCAGAAGCAGCCACAACACCAAACGTCTTCGTCATCTTCTTCATGGTCATTTCCTCCTTGTTTTAACTTGACCATTTCTTTCTATATCTAAGGGCTCCCATGCCCTCTGATACCTTCGTTCGTGCGGTTCCCGCGGTTCTTGCTTGCGCGGTCCCCGCGCTTTACGTCGAATGTTTCCGTGAAACATTCGGTCCCGCATCCGCTACCGATCGTTAGCGTTTTCGTACTGGTATGCTGCCAAAGATGTTTCACGTGAAACATCCCGAACGGCTAACCCAGCACGTTCAGCGTCACCTTCGCTGCTGCCGACCCGATCTCGGAAAGCGTGTCGGGGTCTAGCGCATGGAACGTGGCAGTAGCGGGATAGCTGCCTTCGTCCAAGTCCTTCGACAGCGCTATCTTCTCGATATAGCTGTCGGGCTTGAGGCCGCCGGACTGGTACACCTGCTCGCCGGTGTCGTCTAGGGTTATGTCAACCTGCATCACATAGCGATTGCTCGGTACGTTCTCGATGAATGCGGTGCCCTCACTGGCGCCATCCTCGAAGTCGATCACGCTGGCGATGGAGATGTTCAGCATGCCCTCTTCCACTCGGCGGTCCAGCTCGGCCTGAATCTCGGCTTCGCTCTTGTAGGGCGCTTGGCCGATCAGGGAGTTGGAATCATAAAAGTCGCTTCCGCGAAAGAAGAAGAACCAGATGCACGCCGCGATCAGGATGACCGCCACAATGGCTGCCAGCACGATGATCACTGTCATAGCCCCGCCTTTACGGTCATCCTCTTGCTGCGCCTGCACACCCGGC
>CASTMW010000024.1 GCA_949450265.1 uncultured Eggerthellaceae bacterium
CGCGCACCTAGCAGACAGCTTCGCAAGCCCTTTTTCGCCGAAAACCGCTTTTGTGTACAGGCGTGCAGCGGTACCCTTGTGCATTGACCGACGAAAAGGAGCCAAAGGAGCCTTGTCATGAATGTTGTCTGCCTTGATCTGGAAGGCGTGCTGGTACCCGAGATATGGATCGCCTTCGCTGATGCGACCGGCATCCCTGAGCTGAAGCGCACCACGCGCGACGAGCCCGACTACGACAAGCTGATGGAATATCGTCTGGACATCCTGCGCCAGCACGGGCTTGGGCTGGCACAGATACAGGAGGTCATCGCAGGCATCGACCCCATGCCAGGCGCGCGCGAGTTCCTGAACCAACTGCGACCGCTCACGCAGGTCATCATCATCTCCGACACGTTCGACCAGTTCGCGAAGCCGCTGATGGAGAAGCTGGGCTGGCCCACCATCTTCTGTAACGAGCTGATCGTGGACGCAGATGGCATGATCGACGGCTATCGGATGCGCTGCCCGCAGACGAAGCTGACCACCGTGCGCGCACTGCACGATGCGGGCCTGGACACCATCGCATCGGGCGATTCGTACAACGATGTGGGCATGATCCTGGATTCGAAAGCAGGGTTCTTCTTCCGCACCACCGATGCGCTGCGCGAGGAATATCCCAACGTGCCCGCGTACACAGAGTATTCCGACCTACTGGAGGCCATCAAGGCTGCGCTGTAGGACAGCAGCCCAGGCTGGCTTGGCAGGCGGGCACAAGAAGAGACGCTGGGCTGCGTGATCTGCTGCAGGTGGGCGTACCTATAGAAGTGCGTCCGCGGATGCAGCGACGGGCGCAAGATCCTTCACCTGATAGAGGCCAGCGTCGCGAAATCCCAGCGAGCGGTAGTACGCGCGCGTGCCCACCGCGCTGATCACGTTGATCTGACGATAGCCTGCTGCGGCCGCTTGACGGCAGGCTTCTTCCACTAGCTTGCGGCCCAGGCCACCGTGCTGGGCCGCCCCATCGCTTACCTGCGCGCCGTTCCGCATGCTGTTCTGAGCACGATCGTTCTGGCGTTCGCTATTGCTCCGTCCGTCAGCATCATCCTGCCCACCATCGCCGTCGCACGCGTCGCTATGGGCATTCGCGTGGCCGCCCTCCTGCACGATGGCGGCCACCTTCCCGTACACATGCACTTCGCGGATCATCGCCTGACCAGGCTCTATAGGGAAAGTAGCCTGCCAGGGGGCGGTTTCCGCTGCCTCCTTCGCCACCGCTTCCACATCGGTGGCCGCTTCTGCCACCACCGTTTCCGCCCCATCGGCTGCCACCTTCGCCTCGCCTTCCGCAGCCCGCACGCGCTCCACCGCTTCCGCATGCGGCAGCGATAACCGCAAGAACCCCACCAATTGTCCGGCCCCGTTCACCCATTGCAGAAAGCACTCATGGCTGACCGTGGTGTCGTAGGCGATCGTTTCCAGGCGCAGGTCCGCCGCATTCACCCGGTCGGTGGCTATCTCGCGGAAGCGCATCTCGCAACAGCATCCTTCGCCCGCGTCCACGGCCGCCCGCACGCGCGCTTCTACCATCTGGCGCAGGTTCGTCTTCTTATTGCCCGCGATGATGTCGGTCGATGAGATGTCGCGAATCATGCGTGAGATGCGGACGTGCGGCGGCGTTGCCATCAGGTCGTCGGCCAACAGGGCGATCAGGTCCTCTTCCGCGTAGGGCACCCACTGGCCGCTCGCGTACAGGTCGGTGAGGTGCGCGCTTTCCACCAGCGCACACGGGTAGAGCTTCACCTCGTCGGGGAGGTAGCGCGCGTCGCGCATCAGCGTGCGAAACTCCGCCGCGTCAGAGGCGAGAGTAGCGCCTGGCAGGTTCGCCATCATGTGGATGTGCGATTTGAAGCCGAACAGGCGCAACAGGGCGAAGGCGCGCTGGACCTGCGCGGGATCGGTAGGGCGGCCGCAGCGGCTCAGCGTGCGTGCATCCAGGGTTTGGATGCCCATCTGCACCTTCGTGCAGCCCAGCTGTCGCAAGGATGCCGCGTGGGCAACGGTCACCAGTTCTGGGCGCGTTTCCACCACCAATCCCACGCACCGGTGATGCGCGTGCTCGTTGAAGCGCTGCTGCTGCGCCAGCTCCGCCATGGTGGCGTGCTGAATGGCGGCGACGCGCTGCCACGGTACACTGTGGGCATAGAGACGCTCCCAGGCGTCAGTGTAGCGCAGGGTGCCTTCACTGACCTGCTGCTGAAGGGGCGCCACCTGCTGCTCAAGGACGCGAGCGTCGCTGGTCAGCCCGCATTCCTCGTAGAATGCGCGGCGCTGTTCGGCGGTGGCGGCTCGGTCGGCGGCAGAGGCATTCAGCGCGCAGAACAGCTCGGTCATGAACCAGAGCTGGTAGGCGCGCGGGTAGTCGCTCCAGGTGCCGCCCAGCACGATCAGCTCCACCTTGTCGGTCACATGCCCCATATCTTGCAGTACGCGCAGGCGCGCCGCCACTTGCAGGTAAGGATCGAAGAAGCAGCGCTCGGCACGCTGACAGGCAGGTTCGTCAGCCAGGTAGCTCTTCGGCATGCGCACATCGTTCGGGCAGAAGATGCAGTCGCCCGCGCACGGCCACGGTTTCGTCAGCACCGTGATGGTGGCCACCCCCGACGCCGTTCGCCGCGGCTTGGCGCGCAGCAGTCGTACCACCGCTACATCCACCGGGCTGCCGGGCGGCGCGCCCCATGCCGTCAGCACGTCGGGGTGCTGCTCGCGCAAGCGCAAGTATGCTGGTAGTAGGCGTTTCTTCGCCACTCGACGCATGCCGTCGTGCATCTCGCGATTGCGCTGGCGCACCACTTTGTCCAGCCAGGCGTCGTCCAGCGAGCTAGGCTGCGCGCCGGGGGTGTTGCATTCGCCATCCAAGGCGCTGCATTCCCCGCTCAGGGCGCCTTCCTCGGCCGAGGTTTCTGCTCGTATTGCGTTAATGATCTTTTGTAACGTTTCGTTCACAGTTCTCCAATTATACTGGGCGCCGCATGCGGCTGCTGAGCAGCTGCGCGCATGCATCGGGAAGGGTGCTGGCGGCATACGCTCCCAGCACCCAATTTCTCAATCTCGCGCACCAGCAGTTGCCCTCGCCGAGTTTCCCGCGTGCATCTAGCCACCTTTTCCACCCGACTACCATCCCAGAATGCTTGTGATCGTAGCTTCATTCCTCGCCTCTGACCACCCTTCGCGTTCAACCGCTTTTCCCCTCCGAGTTTCCCGCGTGCGATAATGGACTCATGGACACCTCTACTGCCGAACGGCTCTGCGCGATCACACGCGATCTCTATGTTCGCGCCGCGTCGTCGTTCTCGGATACGCGCGCCAGCGCATGGCCTGGCTGGCAGCGTATCTTGCAGGCGTGCCGGTTCCACGACGACGCGTCAACCACTCCCCACCACGTTCTGGACATCGGTTGCGGCAATTTGCGCTTCGAGCGCTTCCTAGCCGAGGCAGTCCCGGACGCAGCCTTCGATTGCTCATGCGTGGATGCCTGCGCCCCACTCGCACAACAGCATGCGCACCCGATGCCCCCGAACGCGCGCATCCGCTTTCATCAGATAGACGTACTGAGCGCCCTTGCGCACGACGCAGCGAACATGCCAGCAAGTAGCACCACGCCGCTCTTCGACCTCAGCGTCGCCTTTGGCTTCATGCACCATATCCCCGTGCCCATGTGGCGCGGCCGCCTCTTGCAAGCGCTGGTCGACCGCACGCGCGAAGGCGGCATCATTGCGGTATCGTTCTGGCAGTTCCTGCACGACGACCGGCTTGCCGCGAAGGCCGCCGAGGCCACCCAGCGCGGCTGCGCGCGCTACGGCATCGCCTTCGACGATGCGCACGACCGCCTGCTAGGCTGGCAAGATCGCCCTGACCTGTTCCGTTACTGCCATCATTTCGACAACGCCGAGATTGACCGCCTGATCGCCAGTCTTTCAGGCACACGCATGATCGACCGCTTCAACGCCGACAGACGCGGGATGCTCAACCACTACGTTGTGCTGCAACGCACCGGGCACAGCGCCACGTCGGTCAGATAGGCGTCGTCGCCGCCCACCTCGTAGACGAACCAGCACACCTGCGGCTCGATCGGCAACCCATCTGCGCGACGAACGCTCGTCAGCGCAGGCAGCTGCCCGAGCGGGAACGCCAGCGACCCTTCGTCGGCGTCCTCCATCACATCAGCGCAGCCCACCTTCTGCAGCGCCGCCCGCGCCGGTTCCACGTCCGGCCCGAACACCTTCGCCGCCTTCAGGAAGAAATCCTGCTCGTCGAAGCTGAGACATGGGTGCAGACCTTTCGCGCGTTCGTTCTTCTGCCGCATCTCCGAGCGATGCTTGTTATCCAGCGAGCAATAGTGCAGCCCCAGCCGCAGGCCCTCGTCGCGCGCCCACAGCATGAGCGTCAGGATCAGCTCTTCACTGCCCGCCACAGCCAGACCGCCCGAGTACCCGTAGTCGTACATCACGTCGAACGGCGGATTCTTCAAACTGAAGCCGCGGCGATCGAACTCGGGCCAGTTGCAGAAGGGGAAGCAGAACTCAAGTAGGTTGATGCCGTCAAGGCCCACTTCGTCGAAGCGGCGCAGCAGATCCTTCATGTGCACCTCGGCCCCCGGAATCACCGGCATCTCCGCCATCACGCTGGGGATGTAGCGCTTGGCCAAGCGCATGGCGTCGAGCACCTTCTGCTGCATGGCGGGGGCATCGTCGTCCTTCACGCTGAAACGGATCTCGTCTAGGCCCGCATCGCGCAGGCGCTGCGCCGCCTCTTCGGTCAGAAGGTCGCCCGAGGTGTACATGCGCAGATGCGCGTTGGGAAACAGCTGATGCGCGCGTTTGAGGAAGCGGATGGCGTTCTCGAGGTCGAGCAGCGGTTCGCCGCCGGTCAGGCCGATGCACGCCAGATCGCGGCCGCCGCGCCGCTCGGCTGCCGCACGTTCAAGGCCCTCTTCCCACGGGCAGCCCTCGTGAAAGAAACGTTCGTAGTCGGCCACGTTATGGTTGAAGCAGAAGTAGCAGTCGCGATGGCATCTGAACGTGGTACTGAACGTTTCTGAACCACCCACGCCGGTACATGCCACGCACGCTGGCGACAGATAACCGCACGACAGCGACGCGCCCGCATTGCGCACCGTCGTGCCCTCATCGGCCAGCCGCCGACGCAACTGTGCGCAGCGCGCTTGCTCGACCAGACCCTCTTCGCGACTTTGGAAGCGCAAGCCCTTGTCGCGCAGTGCATCGACGTAGCGTCGCTCGACCGCCGCATACTCCGCCTGCGCCCGGGTCAGTGCCTCGTTGTCCACCTTACGCCTCCGTTCATCCTTCGCGCATGCCTTGCCGCGCCGCATGCAGCTTAGACGCACTGCATGTGGTCCTATGCGCTGCATGCGCCTCCCAAGCCCCGCAACGCCGCCTCGTCCACTGCATGTACCCCTTGTGCGCACCGCACGTAGTTCCTATGTACACTGCACGTAGCTCCTACGCGCTCATATATCTCTTGTGCGCACTGCATGTATCTCTTGGACACCACATGCACCCCTTGCACGCCACGTGTGACTCGAGCACACCGCGCGTTACGCCCGATCATCCTGTACGCACATTGCTGTCGCGCGATCTGTCCTCATCCATTCTAGGCGCACCGTTCGCTTTTATCCATGCTGGGCGTGCGGGCACGGTCGGTCCGACACCTAATTCACGCTAACTCTTTGATCCACATACCGACCCCTTGGTCTACATATCAACCGCTTGGTCCATATACCATCCCTCTCCCCTAGTCCATGCCGACCTCTGATCCGCAGGTCAACCCGTTGGTCCGCATGCTGACCCCCTGATCAGCATCCATCAGTTCGCGAAAATGCAGTTTTTTCGTTTTTAGAGGCTTTGCTGGCAGAAAATCGCGCCGAGACAACAAAATGGCGCACAAGAACAAGCAACGATCAGGAAGCCCGCCAAAGCCGAAAGCGCTCTGAACAGGCATTTTGTATGATCAGCCCACATGGCTCGATCATCGATACGCTCTTTGAAGGCCGTTTTTCGCTCATGATTCGTTGTCTCGGCGCACTTTTATGCCAAGAACAACCGAAAATTGCAAAAAACGGCAGCGAGGACAATAGCGGCCTGATTGCAGCAGCATAGACAGTAGCAGCCCGGCTGCAGTAGTCTGGTTAGATATGCCTCGTGGAGAGATCGCCTTTGTAGAAGAATCATCTCGTGGAAGAATCGCCCTCATGAAGGGGCCATGACATATAGGATGTGTGGATGTATAGGAAGGGCATACGCACAACAAGCGCACGAAAGGACGCGCCATGTACGAGTTGAAGACTGACGCATCGTTCGATTCGGCGCATTTCCTGGCCGACTACCACGGGAAATGCGAGAACCTGCACGGGCACCGCTGGCGCGTGGAGGTGACCATCGGCGTCGATGACAGCAACCTGGGCACAACAGGCACCGAACGCGACATGGTGCAGGACTTCGGCGCGTTCAAGCGCACTGTCCGCGATATGGTCGCAGAGTTCGACCATATGTTCCTTGTGGAAGAGGGCACCCTTGCGCCTGCCACCATCGCGGCGCTCGAAGGCGAAGGCTTCCAGCTGAAGCTGCTGCCGTTCCGCACGACCGCCGAGAACCTAGCGCGGCATCTCTTCGAACGATTGCGCGACGAAGGCCTGCCCGTCAGTGCCGTGGAGGTGGACGAAACACCGAACAACCGCGCGATCTATCGAGCCTAGAACGGGCGCCGCGCTTAGACCGCCATGAACGGCGCAGCCCTTATGGCCACCGCGCTTGGGCAAATACAAGCGATGCTCCCCTGCCACCGCCGCGTCGGAGCCGCTGCGGGCAGCGCTTTCCTATGGCCGCTATGCCCGGGCCGCCACAAGCGGCACCTTCCGATCGCCAGAGCGAACGGCGTGCACCCATCACCGCCACAAGCGGCGCCCTCCTATCGCCGCTCTCTAACTGGCGCTAGAATATCCGACATCATCCTGAAACGAACGACCGCGATACTGGCATGAGCGCGTCCACGAACGCCCACTGTCAGCAAAAGGAGTGAACATGGCACGAGTGAACGAGAACTTCGAGAAACTGCCCGGCAGCTACCTGTTCGCCGAGATAGCGCGCCGCACCGAGGCGTACCAGCAGGCAAATCCTGACGCCGCACTGATAAAGCTGGGCATCGGCGACGTGACGCAGCCGCTCGTGCCTGCTGTGGTGGCCGCCATGCACGAAGCCGTGGACGAGCAAGCCAACGCCGCTACCTTCAAAGGTTACGGCCCCTACGAAGGCTACGACTTCCTGCGCGAAGCCATCGTGGAGCACGACTTCAAGGCGCGCGGCGTGGACATCGCCATCGACGAGGTGTTTGTGAGCGACGGCGCCAAGAGCGACTGCGGCAACATCGGCGACATCTTCGCGCGCGACAACCGCGTGGCGGTGTGCGACCCGGTGTATCCCGTCTACGTTGACAGCAACGCCATCGAAGGGCGGGCGGGCGAATACGACGTGGACGCCGAAGCCTGGATGAACATCACCTACATGCCCACCACCGCCGAAAACGACTTCTGCCCCGCTCTGCCGGACGCGCCGGTGGACCTGATCTACCTGTGCTCGCCAAACAACCCTACCGGCACCGCGCTCACGCGCGAGCAGCTCACGCGCTGGGTGGACTACGCCAATGACCGCGACGCCATCATCCTGTTCGACGCGGCCTACGAGCGCTTCATCACCGAAGAGGGGCTGCCGCACACCATCTACGAGATCCCCGGCGCGAAGACCTGCGCCATCGAGTTCCGCAGCTTCAGCAAAACGGCCGGATTCACAGGCATGCGCTGCGGCTACACGGTCATCCCACACGAACTGGTGCGCCAAGGGCAAAGCCTGAACGCGCTGTGGATGCGCCGCCAATCGACGAAGTTCAACGGCGCCAGCTACATCATCCAGAAGGGCGCGGCCGCCATCTACACGCCCGAGGGTGCGGCGCAGGTGCAGGCGGTCATCGACTTCTACCAGCGCAACGCACGCGTGATCAAGGAGGGTCTGGAATCGGCAGGACTCACGGTGTACGGCGCGGTGAACAGCCCGTATGTGTGGTGCAAGACGCCTGATGGCATGGGCAGCTGGGACTTCTTCAACAAACTTCTGGAAGAGGCGAACGTGATCACCACGCCGGGCGCGGGCTTCGGGCCAGCCGGTGAAGGCTACATCCGCTTGACCGCATTCGGCGAGGCCGACGCCACGCGCGAAGCCGTCGAGCGCATCAAGCGGGTGCTCTAGGGAAGCGCGAAACGCGTGTCAGGTAAGAGTGGACCGCCCGGCACCCGGCGCAGGCTAGAAAAGAGCACTTCGGCGAACATCCCACACAGGCCGGGCAAGGGCAGATCGGCAAGCATCCTGATCGCGGCCAATCGGGCTCTCACAGCCATCGGGTATGTGGCCTACCCGCTGCTGCTCGCGCTGCTGGCCCTCTGTGATGGCGGGCTGCTCGTGCGTTGCATCGTGGTGCCTGCGGTCGGGTTCGCGCTCTGCACCATCATCCGCAGCGCCGTGAACGCGCCGCGCCCCTACGAAGCGCCCGGAGCCAGCGCACCCCTCATCCCGAAGGATACGTGCGGACATTCCTTCCCAAGTCGGCACACATTCTGCATGGTCACCATCGCCTGCACCTGGCTGGAATGGGCGCTAGCCACCGGCGGTGCGGCCTGGTGGGCAGCCCTCGTGGGCGGCGCGCTGCTAGTAGCCAGCGTTGCCATGGGCATCATGCGCGTGGCGGGCGGCGTGCATTTCGCGCGCGACGTGATCGCGGGCGCGGTACTGGCCCTTACCGTGTGCGCGGTGGGCTACCAAGCGATACCATGGACATCGTTCCCGTTCTAGAGATCCTAGGGGTGCACGATGTCAGACAAAAAGAAAGACAAAGAGAAAAAGAAGTCCAAGAAAGCCAAGACAAAACCCAAAGCAAAGGCGAAAGTTGGAGCCAAGATCAAGCCCAAGGCGAAGAGCAAAGCAAAATCCAAAGCGAAGGGCAACGGCACATCCAAAGCGAAGTCAACGACCGCAGCGAGCGCAAGATCGGCCGATCCGAAAGGATCGCTGGCTGACCTTCATTGCACCGGCTGCAAGAAGCGCTGTCCCCTGAACGAACCCCGTTGCAAGAAGGGGCGTGCTCAGGCGGAAGACTTTCTAAAGAGCAGCAAATAGGCGCACGCCATCAGCAGAAGCCCGATAGCATCGAACCCGACGAAGCGCGCAATACTGTCTGTCAGCACATCGAAGCCCTCCGGCAGCCCTGATGCGATGACCAACTCGCCCACCAGGCCGATCGCCTGCTGCACGATGACGATCGCCCCCAGCACGCGATGCCCGGTCGGCTTCCACAGGAACAGCGGATAGGTGGCATTCCACATGAGAAACGCCACGCCCAAGCCCCGCAGCGCCGCCTCGCCCGCCGGGCCGCTCAGTTGGTAGGCGGCCACGTAGTCGCCCGGCCACCCGATGAATTGCACGGCACACGCCACGTTCCACGCGAACACCATAAAGTACGCCACACGCGCCACCCACACCGAAACGGCAGCGGGCACCTGTACGGCGCCCGCCTTCCCGTTCACACCGGATATCTTGCACGGTTCAGCCACGTGCCTACGCGCGCTCCGCCACGACCGTTTCAGCTACCGTTCCGCCGAACGCAACCACGTCTTCCTCGTGCCAACACTCCGTAGCGGGCAGCCCCGGAATGGCATCGGCATGGAACACCGGGTTCTTACCGGCCTTGCGCTGCACGGTGTAATCGGCCAGTGCCGCGATGGCCCACCGTCCCAAAAGCAGGATGGCTATCAGATTGATGATGGCCATGAAACCCATGGAGCTGTCGGAGAGGTTCCACGCCAGGTCGAAGTTGTTCACCGCACCGATCATGATGAAGCACAGGCACAGGATGCGGAACCAGAACAGCAGCGTCTTGTTGTTCTTGATGAAGCGGATGTTGCCTTCCGCGTAGAAGTAATTACCTATCAGGCTGGAGAAGCCGAACACGAAGATGGCCGCCGTGATCAGATGGATGCCGAAGATGCCGATGGAGTTGTTCATAGCCATCTGCACGAACTCCATGCCCTTGACCGACGTGGCCAGTTCGGGGTCCTGCACATAGAAGACCATCATCATGAACGCACTGGCCGTGCAGATGAGGATGGTGTCGATGTACACCGACAAGCTCTGCACGAGGCCCTGCTTCACCGGGTGCGACACATCCGCGGTGGCAGCGGCGTTCGGCGCGGAGCCCATGCCGGCCTCGTTGCTGAACAGGCCGCGCTTGATACCCCACATCAGGCAGCTGCCCGTGAAACCGCCCGCGAAGGATTCAGGGTTGAACGCCTCCGAGAAGATGAGCGCCAGGATGGCGGGCAACTCGTTCGCGTTCACGATGGTGGTCCACAGTGCGATGGCGATATAGGCCACCGCCATGATGGGCACGATGACCGACGTGATGACCGAGATACGGTGCATGCCACCGAAGATGACCAGTGCTGTGGCGATGACGATCAGCAGGCCCACCAGGGCGTTCACCGCAAACTGATGCTCTTCGATGACGTAATAGTCTAGCGCGGACGTAATGTTGAACGTTTGCAGCCCGTTGAAGCCGAACGCAAAGCACAAGATAAGCGCAATGGCGAACACCACGCCCAACCAACGCTTCCCCAGCGCCTGCTGGATGTAGTATGCCGGGCCGCCGCGGAACGTGCCGTCCGGGTTCTTCACCTTCCAGATCTGCGCCAGCGTGGATTCCACGAACGCCGACGCCGAGCCCACGATGGCCATCAGCCACATCCAGAACACCGCGCCCGGGCCGCCCATGGAGATGGCGGTGGCGATGCCCACGATATTGCCCGTGCCAACGCGACTGGCGGTGGACACCATGAGGGCCTGGAACGAACTGATGCGCTTCTTCTTGCTGGCGTGCGCTTTGGGCGTGCCGCCGCATCCGGCTGTCATGACATCGCCGTCGGCGCCGTCTTCGCACGCCTCATCGGCGGCCTCTTCCGCCTTGATGCGTTCGCTGGATGCTGTCAGCGACTTGAACCTGTCCCCGAAATAGCGGATCTGCACGAACTTCGTGCGGATGGTGAACCAGATGCCAGCCACCACCAACAGAATGACCAATATGTAGGTGTACATGAAATCGTCGATCTGGCCCGTTGCAGCGACCAATACCTCGTTGATCGCAGCCAACGCCTCATTGAGTGCGTCCATGGGTCTCCCTTCGTGCAAGGGAATGCGCTTTCATCTTGCCGCAGGCGCAAACTGTGTTTGAAGTGGATGTGACGCGTGCAAAGTGAAGGAGCATTGCCTGCTTATATTGTCGCCCCAAATTATAGCGCTAAATCGACCGCGGACCGCCGGTGGTGCAAGGAACAGCGAAGACCCGCGTACGTGGTTTCGAGTTGCTGACAAGTGGGGCACGCACAGCAATCCTGAGCATTTTCCTCCATAATGAGAGCGACCTCTTTTGAAAGGCGGCATATGGGCAGATCAGGCGGAGGCAGTTTCGGAGGCGGCGGCTTCGGCGGCGGATTCTCCAGCGGAGGCGGCGGCTTCGGCGGTAGCTTCGGCGGAGGCAACCGCGGCGGCGGGCGTAGCGCTGGGGGCTTCGGCGGATTCAGCGGCCCCTCCTACGGCGGCGGCTACCACGGTGGTGGCAGTTGGCTCGGTGGCTTTCTGTGGGGAAGCCTGCTCGGCGGGCGTCGGCAGACCGTGGTCGTAGAGCAGCCGCAGGGAGGCTCAGGAGGCTCCGGCGGGGACACCGGCGGAAGCGGCCCGAACAACGGCGGCATGCGCGATCCGAACTCCAAGCAGTCGAACGGTCTTGGCTGCCTGTTCATCGTCATCGCCATCATCGCGGTGATGCTGATCATCGCCATCTTCGGCGGCCTGATAGGAGGCACCAGCGGGGTGCCCGCATCCACTGTTGAGCGCACCGCGCTCCCGGCGGGAACGGCCCAGGTCACCGAGTTCTACACCGACAAGGACGGCGACTGGGTCCACACCCCCGCGCAACTGGAATCGGGTTTGCGCCACTTCTACGACGAGACCGGCGTGTGGCCCTATGTGTACATCCTGCCGAACGGAGAGACCACATCCAGCAAACAGCTGACCGACATGGCCAAGAAGCTCTATGGCGAGCTGTTCGACGACGATGCGCATTTCATCTTGGTGTTCTGCGACAACAACGCTGGCGGTTACAACTGCGGCTATTACGGCGGTCAGGCAGCGGGGTCGGTCATCGACGACGAAGCGGTGCAGATCCTGGCGGCGTACCTTGAACGCAACTACGACGACCTGAGCCTCAGCGAAGAGCAGATCTTCTCCAATACGTTCTCGGACACGGCCAACCATATCATGAGCAAGACGGTCAACCCGATCATACCGATCTCCATCGTGGTGGCCGTAGTGGTCATCGCGGGCGTCATCATATTCATCGTGGTGCGGCGGCGCCAGACCAAAAAGGAAGAGGCCGACCGCATGGAACGCATCTTGAACACGCCGCTCGACCAGTTCGGCGACAAGGATCTGGATGACCTGGAGAAGAAGTACGCGGGGACGCAGGCGCAAGGTCAGGCGCAAGCAGCAACATCGGCGCCATCGCAGGCGCAAGCGCAACCCCACGCAGAGAACACACCCACTACGGACCATTCCGCTGCGGCGGACGTACAGGCTGAGAAGCCGGAATAGGAGAGATCATGGCAGGAATACTGGACAGGTTCACCAGCATCATCAAGGCGAACATCAACGACCTTCTTGACAAGGCTGAAGACCCCGCCAAGATGGTCGATCAGTACATGCGCGAGTTGACCGAAAGCCTGGCCGAGGTGAAGGAAGCCACGGCGGGCGTGATGGCCGAGGAAACGCGCTGCAAGCGCATCATGGACGAGAACGCAGGCGAGATCGCGAAGTACGATGGGCTCGCGCGCAAGGCGCTCGAAGCGGGCAACGAAGCCGACGCGCGTCAGTTCCTGGCGAAGAAGCAGCAGCTTGAAGCGAAGAACGAAGGGCTCAGCGCAGCGTACGAGGGTGCCAAAGCCAACGCCGACAAGATGCGCCAGATGCACGACAAGCTGGTGAGCGATATCGAGCTTCTGAAGGGTCGTCAGGAAGCCATCAAGGCGAAGGTGGCCGTGGCGAAGACGCAAGACAAGGTGAACGACATCTCCACCGCGGGCGCAAAGGCCGAAGGCGCCATGAACGCCTTCAACCGCATGGAGAGCAAGGCCGACGCGATGCTGGACAAGAGCAACGCCATGGCCGAGCTGAACGCTCAGCCGAAGGACACTGCCGATGACCTAGCCAAAAAGTACGAAGAGGCCGGCAGCACCGAAGCCGTCGACGACGCGCTTGCCAAAATGAAGGCTGAGATGGGGCTGAGCTGAGCGCCCGAATAGCCAAGCCACGAACGTCCGCTCCGTGAGCAGAGGTAAGGCAAAAAGCAGAACCGGAATACTCGCATAGCAGCAAAGCAATGCTCAGAGGCTCGATCGGTCGGTCGAGCCTCTGCGTTCGCAGAGGAACTGACTTAGAGGTTTCTTAAAAGACCGGGGACGAATGCTCCAGTTTTTTCTTTCGTCAATGCGCCCGAAGCTGGTTGGTGGCGGGCTGATACATCGCACGCACCAGGTATTCCACGTTGCCCTTAGGCCCGGTGATGGGCGACTCCACCACGCTTGTCACTTGGAACCCCTCGCGTGCAAGGGCCTCCCCCACTTCGACCACGGTGCGCTCGCGCACGGCAACGTCACGCACCACGCCGCGGTCGGTCTCGTCATGGCGCGATTCGAACTGCGGCTTCACCAAACCGATGAACACGGTGCCCGGCTTCGCCAGCGCAGGGAACACCGGTGCCAGCGCTGCCAACCCGATGAAGCTGACGTCGATGACGATGAGGTCGAACGGCGCCCCCAACGCTGCCGGATCGGCCGTGCGGATGTTGGTGCGTTCGAACACCGCCACGCGCACATCCTGACGCACGCTCCAAGCCAGCTGCCCATAGTTCACATCCACGCACGCCACGTGCGCCGCGCCCGCTTGCAGCAGACAATCGGTGAAACCGCCGGTGGACGACCCGATGTCGATGCAACGCATACCACACACATCCTGGCCGAACGCATCCAGCGCCCCCTGCAGCTTCTGGCCGCCGCGCGACACGAAACGCTTGCCGTTCTTCACGTACAGCTGAGCGTCGGGCGTCACCAGGCACGCGGCGCTGGTGGCGTAGTCGGTGCCCACGCGCACCTCGCGCGCCATGATGGCGCGCAGCGCAGCTGCCGCATCGGGGAAATGCCCCCGTTGCACGAGCAGCTCATCCAGGCGCACCTTCTTCATCTACGGCAACAGCAACTGCGCGATCTGCACCGCATTCAGCGCGGCGCCCTTGCGGATCTGGTCGGCCACATTCCAGAACGCGATGCCATGCGGCACGGTGGGATCCTTGCGCAGGCGACCCACGTACGACAGGTCGGTGCCTGCCAGGATGCCCGGCATGGGATAGCACGCCTCGGCCGGATCGTCCATCACCTGGATGCCGGGCGCCGCTTCGAGCGCCTTGCGCGCCGCGTCCACGCTCACCTCGTCTTCGAACTCCACGTTGATGACCTCGCCATGGCAGCGCAGCACCGGCACGCGCACGCACGTGGCCGCCACCGCCAGCTGGTCGTCGTGCATGATCTTCTTCGTTTCCTCCACCATCTTCCATTCCTCTTTGGTGGAGCCATCGTCCAAGAACACGTCGATATGCGGGATGCAGTTGAACGCGATGCGATGCTGGAACGCGCTGATCTCCAGCTGGTCCTCGGGTGTACCCTCAAGGAACGCGCGCGTCTGATCGTACAGCTCGGCCATGGCAGGCGCACCCGCGCCGCTGGCCGCCTGATACGTAGCCACCACCACGCGCTTGATGCGCGACAGGTCGTAGAGCGGCTTCAGCGCCACCACCATCTGGATGGTGGAGCAGTTCGGATTGGCGATCACACCCTGGTGCGTGGCCGCATCTTCCGGATTCACCTCGGGCACCACCAGCGGCACATCCGGATCCATGCGGAAAGCGCTGGAGTTGTCGATCATCACCGCGCCCGCATCCACCACGGCCTGGCGCATCTGGAGCGACACCCCAGCGCCCGCACTGAACAGTGCGATATCCACGCCCTCGAACGCCTCGGGCGTCATCTCGGCCACCGTGAGCGGCCCGGCGGGCACGTCTCCACAGCCGTCGAAGAGAAGCTGCTTGCCAGCCGACCGCGCGCTTGCCAGCGCACGCACCTCGGATGCCGGAAAATCCACATCGTGCAGGACCTTCAGGAACTCAGCCCCTACTGCGCCGGTGGCCCCTGCCACCGCAACGACAGGTCTTGCGGGCATGTGCGTATCCTTCAACATTTCGGTTCCTTTCGCCTGGGATGGTGGCCCCATTATAGCCGCTGAAGGCATAATGG